>CALWYT010000150.1 GCA_944385835.1 uncultured Oscillospiraceae bacterium
GGAGCTGGAACGCTATTCTGATTCCGGCACCAGCACCACCTCCGACGAGATTGCCAGGTACGTCTACCGAATGGACGCGGACACGGTGAACGACGTGCCGGTAAGGTTGCAGTTTGAGGACGAAGACGGCAACATCACCATCAGCGACGACTTCACCATAGGGCTCGACAATCTTTATCAGAGCTATGAGATGACGATTTACCCGGGAAACCTTGAGAGGGGCAATATCAAGGCTCAGATAATCGTCGGCGGGAATATAGTCCAAACGCTGAATGTCGAGGTTGGCACGGCCGATTTGACGGTGCGCGGCACGACCAATGCGGAAGTCACTACCGGCGTGGTCAGTGACGAGAGCGACGTGGCCGACACCACGCAGGCAGTAAGCGACGGCACGGGCTGCACAGTTACCGCCGTTGCACCCGCCGGCACCGCGTACTACATCAACAACAGCCTCGTGTCCGTAGACCCGGACAACGTGTCTCTGCTTACCGACGCTGTAGTGGACGCAGCCGTGCTTCAAGACTATATCATAGAAAATGACATAGCTGGAAGCGGCGACAACTACGTCTACCGCTATCTTGACCTCGTTGACGGCACTAACGGCAGGACGTGGATTACAGCAACAAACCCAATAGCCGTCTACTGGAAACTGCCCAACGGCACGGACGGGACGGAGGACTTCCGTATTGTACATTTCCAAGGGCTTGACCGCGAGTACGACAACCACGACGAGCAGCTGGCTGAAAATGAGCCTGAGGTTTACTCAATAGGCAGCGGACTGGAAGTAGTAGAAATCGACGGTGAGAAATACCTGAAGTTTAGCGTCGGCAGCTTTTCGCCGTTCGTGCTCGTTTGGAGCGGCGGCGACACGCCGGTGAAACCGGTTGACCCGGAAAAGCCGGGCGGTCTCAACACCGAGGAACACGTCGCCTACATCATAGGCTATCCTGACGGCGAGGTAAAACCGGAGGGCAACATCACGCGCGCCGAAGTTGCGACGATTTTCTTCCGCCTACTGACCGACGAGACGCGCAGCGAGTATTGGAGCAAGACGAACGGCTATACAGACGTATCGGCTGAGAGCTGGTATAATAACGCGATTTCCACCCTCAGCAACATGGGTATAATCGACGGATACCCGGACGGCAGCTTCCGGCCCAATGCGCCCATAACCAGGGCGGAATTCACAAAAATAGCCGTCAGCTTTTTCGAGTATGCCGATTATGAGTACCGCAACACCTTCCCGGATGTACACGCGGGCAGCTGGTATACGCAGTTTGTGGCCGCCGCGGTGGAGCTGGGCCTTATTGAAGGCTATCCCGACGGCACGTTCCGTCCGGACGCGAGCATTACGCGCGCCGAAGCCTGCACAATCGTCAACCGTACGCTCGGCCGCGCGCCCGACGAGGAGCATCTCCTGCCCGTGAACGTCATGATTACCTGGCCGGACAACCTGCCGGGATACTGGTATTACGCGGACATGCAGGAGGCCACAAATTCGCACGATTACGAGTGGCTGGGCGCAATCGAGGATTGGACGGCCAAACTCGAAGAGCGCGATTGGGCGGAGCTTGAGAAGATGTGGAGCGAGGCCAACGACGCTCCGGGAGGCGAAGTCATGGGCTGAACAGCCCAGCCATGGGCAGGTTATGTAAACCTGCCCATGGCAGACTGAAAATTTCCCGGAAAAGTGCAAAAACAGGCTTGACAAACTTGAACATCTCAGTTATAATTCACTTTGCCTTTTGGCGGCGTAGCTCAGTTGGCCAGAGCATTCGGTTCATACCCGAAGTGTCACCGGTTCGAATCCAGTCGCCGCTACCATGTGGGGCGCCTATGGCGCCCCACAGCTATAAGGCCCGTTGGTCAAGTGGTTAAGACACCGCCCTTTCACGGCGGTAACATGGGTTCGAATCCCGTACGGGTCACCAGACTACTCGGAGGCTTAGCTCAGCAGGTTAGAGCGCCTGCTTCACACGCAGGAGGTCACTGGTTCGAGTCCAGCAGTCTCCACCAGGAAAAGCCCTGTAACCGCGCCGGTTACAGGGCTTTTCCCATACCACGGCGCCGCGCGGTTTGTGCAATGTGTAAATTATCGCAGGGCGCCGGGTAAACTGCGTTAATTCATTGACATTTAGACGGAACAGTGCTAGAATGTTGAACAAGATAAGCGACGGCGGGGGGCCGTAGTGTGTCTACTTTGACTGCATTCAGCATAGAGGTCAGGGGTATTGTCCAGGGCGTTGGTTTCCGCCCTTTTGTCCACAGGCTGGTGGAGCGGTACGGCTTCACCGGCTGGGTGCGCAACACTTCAGACGGGGCTCAGCTCGAGCTTTGCGGCTCGAGAGAGTCCCTTTTGCGCTTTATTGAGGAGATAAAAACTTCCAGCCCGCCCCTTGCGCTGATAGAGCGCGTGGATTGGCGGGAGATCGGGCCGCGGCAGTACGGCGGCTTTGAGATAATCCCGAGCGCGCCGGGCGCGCATATGCGCACGCTGGTCTCGCCGGACGTCGGCATCTGCGCCGACTGCCGCCGGGAGCTGCTGGACAGCTCCGACCGGCGCTACCGCTACCCGTTTATAAACTGCACCAACTGCGGGCCGCGCTTCACCATAATGCGCTCCGTCCCCTACGACAGGGCCAGCACCTCGATGGCGGCCTTCCCCATGTGCGCCGACTGCGCGCGCGAGTTCGGCGACATACGCGACCGCCGCTATCACGCGCAGCCGGACTGCTGCCCCAAGTGCGGGCCGCGCTGCTTCTACCTCGGCCCCGACGGGCGGGAGATCCCCGGCGACGCGGTCGAGCTGGCGCGCGGCGCGCTCAAGGCGGGGGGGATAGTCTGCGTCAAGGGCCTTGGCGGGATGCACCTCGCCTGCCTGCCCGAGGAGGGCATAGTCCGCGAGCTGCGCCGGCGCAAGCGGCGCGACGCGCGCCCCTTCGCGGTGATGTGCCGCGACACCGCCTGCGCAAGGCGGCTCTGCCGCGTCTCCGACGGGGAGGCCGCGGCCCTGGAGGGCGCGGCGAAGCCCATAGTCCTGCTCGAGAAGCGCGAGCGCGGCGCGCTGACGCACCTCAGCGAGAACAACTATATCGGCGTGATGCTGCCGTATACGCCGTTGCACGTCCTGCTGATGGGCGGCGACATAGACTGCCTGGTGATGACCAGCGCGAACATCTCCGAGACCCCGATTATCAGCTCAAACGGCGAGGCGCTCGCCGCATTGCGCGGCATAGCGGACGGCTTCCTGCTGCACAACCGCGAGATAGTCACGAAGTGCGACGACTCCCTGCTGCGGCTGTACGCCGGCCGGACGTACCCGCTACGCCGCTCGCGCGGGTTTGTGCCTTATCCCGTGGCCGTCCCGCTCAGGCGCACGCTCCTGGCCTGCGGCGCCGAGCAGAAGGCGTCCTTCTGCTTCGGGAAGCCGGGCCACGCCTTCCCCAGCCAGCACATGGGCGATTTGAAGAACGCCGAGACCCTGGCGAATTGGGAGGCCCAGATAGACCACTTCGCCGCGCTGTTCGACGCCGAGCCGGAGGCGCTGGCCTGCGATATGCACCCGGACTACCTCTCCACCGCCTACGCGGAGGAGCGCGCGGGGAGGGAGGGCCTGCCGCTTCTGAAGGTGCAGCACCATCACGCGCATATGGCCGCCTGCATGGCGGACAACGGCCTGGAGGGCGAGTGCCTGGGCCTTATCTGGGACGGCACGGGCTACGGCCCGGATGGCTCTATATGGGGCGGGGAGGTCCTCGCCGGGGGCTATAAGGGCTTTGAGCGCGCCGGGTCCACAAGGCCGGTATCCCTCGCCGGAGGCGACGCCGCGATAGACGAGCCGTGGCGCGCCGGCGCGGCGCTGCTGCTCGATTCCGGGCTGGAGCCGGCGCCGTTCGCCGGGGAGGCAGGCTATGAGACCGTGCTGCGTATGCTCGAGCGCGGCGTAAACTGCGTCAAAAGCTCCGGCATGGGCCGGCTGTTCGACGGCGTCGCGGCCATGCTGGGCCTCTGCCGCCGCGCAGATTACGAGGGCCAGGGCGCGATATTGCTCGAGGCCGCGGCGGATACGTCGGAGACGCGCTCGCTCAGCTTCGGGTTCGAGGACCTGCACGGCGTGCCGGCGCTGGACTGGCGGCCCGCCGTGCGGGAGATCGCGGCCTCCGGCGAGGACACCGGGACGCTTGCGGCGCGGTTCATGAATATGCTTATCGACGCGGCCTGCGCCCAGCTGGAACGGGCCTCGCGGGAGACGGGACTCAGGCGGGTCGTGCTCTCCGGCGGCGTGTTCCAGAATATGTACCTCATGGAGCGGCTGCCGCGCCGGCTGGAGCGGCTGGGCCTGCGGCCGTACTGGCACGGGCGCGTCTCATGCAACGACGAGGGGCTGTCCCTCGGCCAGCTGATGGTTTTGGAGGCAAATTACGATGTGCTTGGCGATACCGCTGAAAATAGTTGAGATAGACGGCCTGGACGCCGTGGGCGAGGTCGAGGGCCTGCGCCGCAGGCTGCGCCTGGACTTTATCAAGGAGCCGAAGCTGGGCGAGTATGTGATCGTCCACGCGGGCTTCGCCATAGAGCGGCTGCCCGAGGCGCAGGCCCTGGCGGACATAGAGGCCTGGGCGGAGGTCGAAGATGCGCTCTGAGGAGCTTGTAGAGAGGATAAACGCGCTGCCGCGCATGGACGTGAAGCTGATGGAGGTCTGCGGCACGCACACGATGAGCATTGCCCGCACGGGGATAAGGCGGCTGCTGCCCGAGGGCGTGGAGCTGCTCAGCGGCCCGGGCTGCCCGGTCTGCGTCACCCCCGGCGAGGTGATGGACGCGGCGCTGGAGCTGGCGTCGGCGCCCGGCGTGACGGTCGCGGCCTACGGCGATATGCTGCGCGTCCCGGGTACGCGCAGGGGCGACAACCTCGAGCGGCGGCGGGCCATGGGCGCGGACGTTCGGATAGTCTACTCCCCCATGGATGCGCTGGACATGGCCGGGGCCGAGCCGGGGAGGCAGTTCGTGTTCCTCGGCGTGGGCTTTGAGACCACGGCCCCGGGTACGGCGGCCGCGGTGCTGGAGGCACGGCGGCGCGGGACCGGCAACTTTACGGTGTTCTCCATGCTCAAGCGCGTGGAGCCGGCGCTCAGGGCGCTGATAGCCGCGCCCGGCTTCGACGTGGACGGCTTCATCTGCCCGGGCCATGTGGCGGTGATAACCGGCGCGGAGGGCTTCGCCTTCCTGCCCCGCGAGTACGGGCTGCCGGCGGCGGTCGCGGGCTTCGAGCCGGAGGACATACTCCTGGCCGTATACGACCTGCTGGATATGCTCTCGCGCGGCGCCCCGGCGCTTGTGAACGACTATCCGCGCGCCGTCTCGGCCGGGGGCAACGCCCTGGCGCGGGAGATGATGGCGCGGGTGCTGGTCCCGCGGCGCGACATATGGCGCGGCCTGGGCGAAATCGACGCGAGCGGCCTGGGCCTCTCGGAGGAGTACGCGGACTGCGACGCCGAAGCGCGCTTCGGGATAACGGTCAAGCCGGCGGCGCAGGACGGGCCGTGCCGCTGCGGCGACGTGATAACCGGCCGCATCCACCCCGGCGATTGCCCGATGTTCGAGAGGGCCTGCACGCCGGACGACCCGCTCGGCCCCTGCATGGTGTCCAGCGAGGGCGCCTGCGCGGCCGCATACAGGTATATGGAGTAGACGACAGTGGACGATATCATTACTCTTGACTACGGTTCGGGCGGGCGGAAAACAAGCTCGCTCATAGAGGAGCTTATACTCCCGGCCTTTGGCAACAGCGCGCTTGACGCGCTGGGCGACGGGGCCCTGCTGCCGGGCGGGCTGGCCTTCTCGACGGACAGCTTCGTCGTGACGCCGCTGGAGTTCCCGGGCGGCGACATAGGCAAGCTGGCCGTCTGCGGCACGGTGAACGACCTCGCGATGTGCGGGGCGGAGCCGAAATACCTCTCGCTCGCGCTGATAATCGAGGAGGGCCTGCCCACGGGGACGCTCAGGCGCGTTATCGCCTCCGCTTCGGCGGCGGCCAGGGAGGCCGGGGTGCAGATAGTCACCGGCGACACCAAGGTCGTGGAGCGCGGCCGCGGCGACGGGCTGTACATCAACACCGCGGGGGTTGGTATTGTCAAATACCCGGGACTCTCGCCGAAGGCCATGCGCCCGGGCGACGCGGTGATACTCTCCGGCGCGGCGGGCGACCACGGCGCGGCCGTGATGCTGGCGCGGGGCGACCTGATGCAGGGCGAGATAAAAAGCGACTGCGCCCCGCTGGGCGAGCTTGTTCGGGCGCTGCTGGACTCAGGGGCCGCGGTGCGCGTCCTGCGCGACCCGACGCGCGGCGGCGTGGCGACCACGCTCTGCGAGTTCGCCGGGGACTCCGGCCTGGGCATGGAGCTTGACGGAGGGGCGATACCCGTCCGGCGCGAGACGGCCGCGGCCTGCGCGCTGCTGGGCCTCGACCCGCTTTACGCCGCGAACGAGGGCAAGCTGCTCGCCGTCGACTCGCCGGAGACGGAGCAGGCGGCGCTCGCCGCGCTGAGGGCGCAGCCGCTGGGCCGCGACGCGGCGGTGATAGGCCGCGTGACAGAGGGCGGCAGGGTCATACTTAGGACGCCGAACGGCGGAAGCCGGGTTTTGCGCAAACTGTCCGGGGCGCAGCTCCCCCGGATTTGTTGAAAGCCGACGGCTCGCGGTGTTGATAAGCCGTGAGGAGCCGGCTCAGGCATAGACTATTATTAAATCCTTGTGAAAGAGGAGGGTAATATGCAGGAGTACAAACAGATCCAGATTACAAAGGAGGAGATCGTCCCGACGGCGCTGCGGATGCGGCACGACGGGAGGCGGCTGGTCATGATCTACGGCTTTTACCAGACCGACGGGCAGCTGCGCGTCTCCTGGGACTACGCTGTGGACCCGGCGGTAGAGTCGTACTACGTCGTGGGAGAGGGCAGCGTGCCGAGCGTCGCCGAAATCTACGACGAGGCCGCGCGCTGGCCGGAGCTGGAGCTTTACGAGCTGATGGGCATAGACTTCGAGGGCCTGGACACCTCGAAGCGCCTGTTCCTGCCCGAAAACCTCCTGGAGACCCAGGGCAAGGGCCAGATCCTGGTTACGCCGCTGGCCGAGCTGGTGGACAAACGCGACGAGCTGCTGGGAGAGAAGAAGGAGGCGTCTGAGGAATGAGCTATATCGTACCCATAGGGCCGTACCATCCTGCGCTGGAGGAGCCTATCCACGCCAAGCTCTACACCGAGGGCGAGGTCATCAAGGACGCAGAGGTCTTTGTCGGCTACAACCACCGCGGCATAGAGAAGCTCTGCACCGAGCGCAACGCCATACAGACCCTGGTGCTGGTGGAGCGCGTCTGCGGCATCTGCTCGCACTCCCACGCGCTGACCTACGCCATGGCAGTCGAGGGCGTCAACGGCATACAGACGCCCAAGCGCGGCGACTACATCCGCGTGATAACCGCCGAGCTGGAGCGGCTGCACTCCCATATGCTCTGGGCGGGCATCGCCTTCCATATCATAGGCCACGACAGCATGTTCATGCACACCTGGGACGTGCGCGAAAAGATCATGGACGCGCTGGAGGCGCTTTCCGGCAACCGGGTCAACTACTCAATGGTCACCATCGGCGGCGCGAAGCGCGACATCTCCGACGAGCTGCGGCGCGACATCCTCGCCAAGCTGGATAAGTTCGAGCCGGAGCTGGCCAGGATAACCGACATCGCCCTGAACGACAAGACCATCGCCATGCGCACCCAGGGCGTGGGCGTCATGACCACGGAGGACGCCATACGCATGGGCGCCAACGGCCCGCACGCCAGGGCCTCGAACGTGGACATCGACATAAGGCGCGATTCGCCCTACTGCTCGTACGGCGACTTTGAGTTCTCCGTCCCTGTCTGGCCGAGCTGCGACGTGTTCGCGCGTGTGGTGGTGCGCCTGCTCGAGTGCGTGGAGAGCATAAAAATCCTCCGCCAGGCGCTGGAGAACCTGCCCGAGGGGCCGATAAACCTGGGCAAGAAGATACCCAAGATCGCAGAGGGCCAGTGCGTCGCGAGGCACGAGGCGCCGCGCGGCGGCCTGAGCTACCTGGTCGTGGGCAACGGCAGCCAGTTCAACCACCGCGTAAGCATCCACGTCCCCAGCTTCAAGAACACGCCCACGGTGGCGCATATGCTGCGCGGCAACACCGTGGCCGACGCGGGGCTGATAATCGCCAGCATAGACCCCTGCTTCTCCTGCCTGGACAGGTAAATGCACGAGCTTTCCATCATGCAGGGCGTCGTGCGCGTCTGCGAGCGGGAGGCGGAAAGGCAGGGCTTCAGGCGCGTGGAGAGCATCACCCTCTCCATAGGCGCGGTGAGCGGCATAGTACCCGAGTGCCTGCGCGAGTTCTTCCCCATCGCGGCGAAGGGTACGGTGGCCGAGGGCGCCAGGCTGGAGACGCGCAGCGTCCCGGCCGAGATAGAGTGTCCCGACTGCGGGTACTCCGGCCCGGTGCGCTCGGCCGAATGTCCCCGCTGCGGCGGCTGGGCCTACAGGCTTACAAAAGGGCGCGAGTTCTACATCGAATCGCTGGAAGTGGAATAGCAATCGACTGACATAACTGGAGGTGTTGCAATTTGGAAACTCCGAGAAAGACGACCATAGCCGCGGTCATCCCCACGTTTATCCTGTGCTACTTCTTCTGGATACTGCTGACCGGCTCTTTCGCCGCCCAGGAGCTTATCGTGGGCGCGGTCGTCTCCATACTGGTGGCGTGGTTCTCCGCGCGGTGGTTCGTCCATGAGAGGCCCTTCGGCTTCTTCGGGAAGCGGCTGTTCATCCTTATATGGTACTGCGTAGCCATCTTCCCCTGGGAGCTTTTGAAGGCCAACTGGGACGTGGCCAAGAGGGCGCTCAGCCCCGGCAAGCTGAAGATAAACCCCGGCATAGTCCGCGTCCCCGTGGACGTGCCTACCGAGTACGGAAAGACGATGCTCGCCAACTCCATCACGCTTACGCCCGGCACGATAACGATGGATATAGACGAGCGCGGCGGCCAGGTCTGGTACTACATCCACTGGATAGACGTCCAGGAGACCGAGCCGGTCGCGGCCGGCGAGGCCATCAAGGGCCGCATGGAAAAATGGGTAAGGAGGATCTGGCAATGAGCGAAATGATAGAGCTTATCTACTTTGCCATCTTCTACATTCTCTGCTGCTTCATAGCCATCTACCGGCTTATAAAGGGGCCGACGGCCCCCGACAGGGCCGTAGCCGGCGACGGAGTGGACGTCATGACCGATATGGCCCTGGTGCTGGTGGCCATGTATTCCGGCCGCGGCATCTACCTCGACATTGCCATCGTCACCGCCATACTGGGCTTCCTCAGCCAGGTGCTGATAGGCAAGTATCTGGAGGGAACGCTATGAATATTGCGCTGCGAATCATCATCGACGTATTCATCGCCGGGGGCTGCTTCTTCGCCTTCGCCGGCGCGGTCGGCCTGGTGCGTATGCCCGACACCTTCTCGCGTATGCAGTCCTCGACGAACATCACCACCCTGGGCGTGCTGCTGACGCTTATCGGCGCGTTCCTGTACTTCCTGATAGTCAAGGGGAGCTGGGGCAGCGCGGCCAAGGTCGTCGTAATAGGCGTGCTGACCGTCCTCGCCAACCCCGTCGGCGGCCACGCGATCGCCCGCGCCGCGTACAGGATAGGCATCCGGCCGGAGCAGGGCCTGGCGGTAGACGAGCTGGCCGACCCCGACGCCTGTGCGGAGCCGGCTGCGGACGGCGGCGCGGAGCAGCCGGACGGGGCCGCGGACGCGCAGACGCTTGAAAGGGAGGGCGACGAGGCATGATCACACCCGTATACATCCTCAACACGCTTATCATACTCGGCGTAGTGGTCTGCGCCATACTCACGGTAACGGTCAAGCGGACGCTCTCGAGCATAATCTGCCTCGCCGGCTGCGGCGCCTTCGTCTCGCTGGAGTTCATCATGCTCCAGGCCCCGGACGTCGCGATAGCCGAGGCGGCCGTCGGCGTCGTGCTAACGACGATAATCTTCGTCGTGGCCCTGCGCAAGACCGGCGGAAAGGGGGAAGATGAAAAATGAAAAGGCTTGTGATGGCCATATCCCTCATTGTCATTCTCTGCATAGGCGTCTACTCAGTCGTCTATATGCAGCAGGAGGTGCCGATCACCTACGACGGCAGCGACCTGGACGTGTACGAGCTGCAGCAGAACCCCCAGGACTATGACATCTCCGACCCGGACGGCGTCGCCGACATCATCGTCAAGGAGAACCTCGCCAAGACCCAGGCGGTCAACAACGTCACGGCCATCGTCTTCGACTTCCGCGGCTACGACACCCTGGGCGAGAGCTTCATCCTGCTCATCGCCATAACCGGCGCCACCGTCATACTGCGCCGCAGGCGCGACAGATGGGAGGGCGGCAAATGAACAAGAAGTGGAAACGCGACGACCTCATCGTCCGCTCCCTCGCCGACAGCTACCTGCCCATAGCCCTGGTCCTGGGCTTCTACGTCATACTCCACGGCAACATAAGCCCCGGCGGCGGCTTCCAGGGCGGCGTCCTCGCCGCGAGCGGCGTGCTGCTGCTGTACCTCGGCTACGGCTTCAAGGGCGTGGCCACGGCCGTGAATATGGAGCGTATGCACAAGCTGGAGGCCGTCGGCGCCATCGCCTACGTGCTCTTCGCGATGCTGGGCATCTTCTGCGGCTACAACTTCTGTAGGAACGTCCTCTGGGACAGCGGCGAGATAGGCGACGTCTGGAGCAGCGGCACCATAGCGCTCATGAACTACTCCGTCGGCTTCAAGGTGCTGACCGGCGTCGGCTTCCTGCTGCTGCTTGTCATCGCCCTGCTCGCCACCGGCGAGGACGAGGAGCACAGCGGCACCATCACCACCACCGAGCACGAGGAGCTGGAAAGGGGGAAGGGCAAATGATGCTGGCCAACTACATAGGGGCCATCGCCCTTATCGTCATAGGCTTCTACGCCATGATAGCCAAGCACGACATCATCAAGATCGTCGTCGGCATGGGCCTCACGGACTACGGCCTCAACCTCATGATAGTCTCTATCGGCTTCAACGAGGGCGGCACCGCGCCCATCTTCACCTTCGGCGAACTGGTGAGCGGGATGTACTTCGTCGACCCCGTACCCCAGGCGCTGACCCTGACGAGCATAGTCATAGGCGCCTGCGTCACGGCCATGGCCCTCGCGCTGTGCGTGCGCATCTACAACGAGTACGGCACGGTCGACTCGCGTGAGATAAGGAGGCTGCACGGATGACTTACGACGTCTATATGCACTTCCCGGTAATCGCCATCATGACGCTCTTCGTCGGGGCCTTCCTGGTCACGCTTGTGGGCAAGAGGCAGGCGGCGAGGAACGCGATCGCGGGCGCGGCCGTGCTGGTCTCCCTGACGCTCCTGGCGCTGCTTATCAAGCCCGTCATGGTAGACGGCGAGATAATCATGTACTGGATGGGCAACTGGGAGCCGGTCGAGGGCTACGCCATAGGCATAGCCATAGAGGTCGACGCACTGAGCCTGTTCTTCGGCCTGCTCATCACCATCGCCGTGGCCTGCAGCGCGTTCTACTCCTTCCAGTACATCAAGCAGGACGACGCGCGCGGCAGCTTCTTCACGCTGTACCTGATGCTCTCCGGCGGCGTCCTCGGCATAGTCCTCTCGGGCGACCTCTTCAACATCTACGTCATGCTGGAGGTCATGACCTTCGCCGCGGTGGGCCTGACCGCCTTCCGGACCTGGAACCCCAACGCGCGCGAGGCGGCCTTCAAGTACCTCGTCGTCGGCTCGATAGGCTCCACCTGCGCGCTGCTGGGTACCGCGCTGGTCTACGCCCAGTGCCACACGCTGAACCTGGCGCAGATCTCCGCCATCCTGCCCGGCGAGCTGAACCCGACCACGGTGCTGGCCTTCGCGCTGCTCTTCACCGGCTTCGGCTGCAAGAGCTTCATGTTCCCCTTCCACCCGATAGCGGCGGACGCGCACGGCGCCGCGCCGAGCAGCGTCTCGGTGCTTATCTCGGGCGTGTTCACCAAGACGGGCGTGTACGGCATAATCCGCGTCTGCTACTTCCTCTTCCGCAGCATGGGGCTCAGCAGCGTGCAGATAATGCTGGTCGTGATAGGCTGCATCTCGATGTTCGTCTGCGTCACCATGGCTCTCAACCAGCACGACTTCAAGCGGCTGCTGGCCTTCCACTCCATAAGCCAGATCGGCTACATCCTCACCAGCCTCGGCCTCTGCACCGGGTTGGGCATAGCGGGCGGCCTCTACCACGCGATAAACCACACCCTCTTCAAGGGCCTGCTCTTCCTGACGGCCGGCAGCGTGCTCTACGCCACCGGCACCACCTACCTGGAGAACCTGGGCGGCCTTGCGAAGAAGATGCCAAAGACAACGGCGCTGTTCCTGATAGGCGCGTTCTCCATCTCGGGCATACCGCCGTTCAACGGCTTCTACTCCAAGTGGATCATCTATCAGGCGACCTTTGAGAAGGCGGCCGAGACCGGCTCCATAGGCTACGCGCTGGTCACCGTGGTCTGCGTGGTCACCAGCGTGCTGACGCTGGCCAGCTTCATCAAGGTCGGCCACAGCGTGTTCTTCGGCCAGCTGCGGCCGGAGCTGGCTGAGGCCAAGGACCCGCCGCTGGGTATGCGCATACCCATGTGGATACTGGGCGGGCTGTGCGTGTTCACGGGCCTGTTCCCCAACGTCATGCTAGACTACATCATCATCCCCGCGACCGGCGCGGTCTTCAACGCCGTGCCGTATATCGACACCGCCATGGGCGAGGGCTACGCCGCGGCGCACCTCGCGAGCACGTCCCCGTTCGTCACGCCGAACTACACGCTGCTGGGCGGCTGGGACCCGCTGGCCTGGCTGGTGCTCTTCGTGGTGGTCCTGGCGGCCGTATTCCTCTGCTCGCTCGCCGGGCGCTCCAACCGCGACGTCAACTGCGCGCCGGACAGCAAGCACGCCGTATTCTTCGGCGGCGAGGAGGCGCAGTATTCCCACATCTCCGGCGGGGACCTGTTCTGGGGCTTTAAGCACACCATGCGCCGCTACCTCGGCTTCGTGAGCGGCGCCCACACAGGCGTCACGAACGACTACGTGCTCTGGGGCGTTACCGCCACGGCGGTAATCATCGCGTACTGCTTCGCGTTCATGCTGTGAGGAGGGCTGGAATATGGAAATTATGGATTTTGTCAAGTACGCGGTATACATCCTGATTTTCCCCGGCGCGCTCTTCACCTGCGTGTTCGGGCTGTGGCTCGCCGGCGTCGACCGCAAGGTCGTCGCGCGGATGCAGAAGCGCAAAGGCCCGCCCATAACCCAGCCGGCCTGGGACTTCCTGAAGCTCTGCGGCAAGGAGGTCATCGTCCCGGCCGGGGCCGCGCGGCTCATGTATATGGCCGCGCCCTATGTCGGGCTTGTGAGCCTTATCGTCACCGTGCTGTTCATACCCATCGGCGGGCTGCAGGCCTTCTCGGCGGGCGGCGACGTGGTCGTGGTGCTCTACCTGCTCACCATCCCCACGCTGGCCCTCATCCTGGGCGGCAGCGCCTCCGGCTCGCCCTACGCGGGCGTCGGCGCCTCGCGCACGATGGTCTCCGTCATGGCCTATGAGCTGCCGTTAATCCTCGTGCTGCTGGCCGTGGCCAGGGCGGCGGGGTCGCACGTGACCATGGACGGCTACAGCATACTCGGGGCCACCTTCTCGCTGGAGATGATCACCCGGGTGCAGGAGCTTATCGGGCCGCTGCTGTTCGACTGGCGGCTGCTCCCGGCGGCTGTGGCCATGCTGCTGGTCATCCCCTGCGAGGTCGGCCAGCACCCCTTCGACGTGGGCGAGGCCGAGACGGAGATCTGCGAAGGCCCCCTCGCCGAGTACTCCGGCGCGCCGCTCGCGGTGTTCAAGCTCAGCCACGCCATCAAGATGTTCGTCATGACAGCGCTCTTCTGCGCGCTCTTCCTCGGCGGGATAGGCACCGGGATGCTCTGGCTGGACGTCGTGCTGGCGCTGGTATTCAGCACCGCCGTCACGCTGGTGTGCATGACGCTGCTGCACGCCATAAGCGCGCGCTTCCGCGTCGAACAGCTGTTTAAATTCTTCTGGACCGTCGTCAGCGGCCTCGCGCTTGGGAGCCTGCTGCTTGTCTGGTTCTGTTAAGGAGGCGGTAAGATGTTCAAAAAACTCATAGACAACGCCGCCGCCAGGTCGCCCTGGCTCTACCACATCAACGCCGGCAGCTGCAACGGCTGCGACATCGAGCTTGTCGCCGTGCTGACGCCGCGCTATGACGCCGAGCGCCTGGGCTTCAAGCTGGCCGGCACGCCCCGCCACGCGGACATCGTCGTGGTCAGCGGCCCCGTCACCGTGCAGAGCAAGGACCGCGTCCTGCGCACGATAGAGCAGGTCCCGGAGCCGCGCGTGATAGTCACCCTCGGCTCCTGCCCGCGCAGCTGCAACGTGTTCAAGGGCAGCTACTCCGTCGCCGGCCCGCTGGACAAGTACGTACCCATCGACGTCTCCATCGCGGGCTGCGCGCCAAAGCCGGAGGCCATCATAGACGGCCTGGCCCTCGCCACGCAGATACTCAAAGAGAAAAGGGAGGCGATGAAGTAATGCTGCCTTTCATCAAGGAGGCCGTGGGCCAGCTCTTTTCCCGCCCCAGCACGGAGAAATACCCGGCCGTTGACGTCCCCGCCCCCGAGGGCTACCGCGGGCGCATAGTTTTCCACGCCGACCGGTGCATCTCCTGCGGTATGTGCGAGCGCGTCTGCGCCGGCGGCGCGATAAGCACCACCAGCGTCGAGACGGAGGAGGGTACGCTTGTGACCCGCCGCTTCTTCCTGGGAAGCTGCACCTTCTGCGCCAACTGCGCCGACTTCTGCGTCAAGAACGCCATCGAGCTGACGACGGACTACCATATGGTCGCGCGCGAGGAGAGCGAGCTTGTCGTCACCGGCACCTACCTCAAGAAGAAGCCCGCGCCAAAGAAGCCCGCGGCCTGCGCCGCAGGGGAGCCGGAGAGCACGGTCAAGCCCCGCGAGGACGGCCTGCCCGTCAGCGACCCGGCCAAGTGCGTCTACTGTACCCTCTGCGCAAAGAAATGCCCCGCCGGCGCCCTGACCGTCGACCGCAAGGAGAAAATCTGGAAGCTAGACGAGGACAAGTGCGTCGCCTGCGGCACCTGCCACGACGTATGCCCCAAGAAGGCAATTGTTATGTAAACCTAGAACTACAGAAAAGGGAGGGCCGCAAGGCCCTCCCTTTTCTGCGCTGTACACGCGTCGGTTATTTTTCGTCCAGCAGCTTTTCCGCGTCGTC
>CALWYT010000151.1 GCA_944385835.1 uncultured Oscillospiraceae bacterium
CTTGTCCCCGTGGTACCCGCGCCGGACGAGAGGGCCATGCACAAGTACAATAACTCCAGCTACATCCTCAACGGCGACAACCCCGACCAGATGGAAGGCTCCACGACCTACACGCTGCCCTACTGGATGGGCGTCTACCACGGGATGCTGGCCCTGAGCGAGTTCGAGTACGTGGAGGAGCCGTATCAGCCGCCCGTGGTCGTAGACCCCGAGCCGGAACCGGAACCTGAACCCGGGACGCAGCTCTACGACGACGTCAGCCCCGAGAGCTGGTACCACGACGCCGTCGAGTTCGTCAGTACCGAGGGCCTCTTCGAGGGCGTCGGCGGCGGGCGCTTCGACCCTGACGGCCGGACGACCCGCGCGATGATGGTGACGGTGCTCTGGCGTCTGGACGGCGAGAAGGCCGTCTCCGGCGGTACGCCCTTCACGGACGTCGCGGCGGGCGACTGGTTCGCCGCCGCCGTGAGCTGGGCCTATGACGGCGGGGTGGTCAACGGCGTCAGCGATACGGAGTTCGCCCCGCACTCCGCCATAACCCGCGAGCAGCTGGTGACCATACTCTGGCGCTACGCCGGGGCCATGGGCTACGACACCGGCTCCGGCGAGGCCGAGCTGGCCGGCTACGCCGACAGCGCCGAGGTCTCCGCCTACGCGCGCGAGGCAATGGCCTGGGCCGTCCGCGAGGGCATAGTCCAGGGCCGGCCCGGTATGCAGCTCGACCCGCAGGACCTCGTCACCCGCGCCGAGGCCGCGGCAATATTCCAGCGCTTCGCCGCGCTTGAGAAATAAGCCCCGAGGGCCGTACGCCCCCGGATAAGGACAAGCGGCCCGCCCGCCCCCGGCCTGCCGGGGACGGGCGGGATTTTTTCGCGCGCGGAAAAAGTCGGATGATGCAAATTTGATGCATTTGTGGTATAGTGTATTGGGCGGAGGTGTTTGGGATGTACAGGATACTGGTCGTGGAGGACGAGCGGTCCATAAACGACCTCATTGTTATGAACCTCACCGAGGCCGGATACAGCTGCGAGCGCGCCTTCGACGGCATGGAGGCGGCGGACATACTCGAGCGCGAGAGCTTCGACCTGGCGCTGCTGGACATCATGCTGCCGAAGGTTGACGGCTACGAGCTGCTGGACTTCATAAAGCCGATGGGCATACCCGTCATCTTCCTGACGGCCAAAGGCTCCATGGCCGACAAGGTGCGCGGGCTGCGCCTCGGCGCGGACGACTATCTTGTAAAGCCCTTTGAGATAGTGGAGCTGCTGGCGCGCGTGGAGGCCGTGCTGCGCCGCGCGGGCAAGACCCAGCAGGAGCTGGAGATAGACGGCCTGACCATAGACACGCGCTCGCACACCGTCTCGCGGGGCAGCAAGCCCATCGCGCTGACGGCCAAGGAGTTCGAGCTGCTGCTGCTCTTTGTACAGAACCGCAATATAGCGCTGTTCCGCGAGACGATATACGAGCGAATCTGGGGCGGCGACTACATGGGCGACAGCCGCACCGTGGACCTGCACGTCCAGCGCCTGCGCAAGAAGCTGCACTGGGAGGACAGGATAAAGACCATCTACAAGGTCGGGTACCGGCTGGAGGTCTGACCGGGGCGCGGAGAGCGTAAACGTATCGGAAAGGTGGATGCCTTTTGAAATCCAGGCCGCGGGCCTTCCCCACAGAGGTGTTCCTCGCCTCGGCCAGCGTGATCGCCGTGATAGTCTGCCTGGGCGGCTGCCTGGCCGCGGGCAGGGCGGGGGAGGACTTCGCCTTCGGCGTATACGCCGCGCTGCTGCTCTCGCTCTCGCTGGGCGGGGGCGGCCTTATTGCGCTCATGTCCGCCCTGGGCGGGCGCGCCGCCCTCCGGCGCGAAAACGAGCGGCTGCGCCGTGCCAACGAGGAGCTTTCCGGCGAGATGAAGAACCTGGCCGAGGCCGCAGAACGGCGCGAGGAGTTCATCGCCTCCTTCGCGCACGAGCTTAAGACCCCGCTCACCGCCATAATCGGCTACGCGGATATGCTGCGCTCGCGTGAGATGACGCCCAAGAACCGCTTCACCGCCGCGGGCTACATATTTTCCGAGGGCAAGCGGCTGGAGAGCCTCTCGCTCAAGCTGATGGAGCTTATCGTCTACGGCAAGCAGGGCGTGGAGCGCAGGCGCTTCGACGCGCCGTACTTCATCCGCGAGGTGGCCGCCGTCGCCGTGCCGAGCCTGGCCAACGACGGTATGACGCTGGACATGCGCTGGGAGCCGGGCGAGGTCTGGATAGAGCCGGACCTCTTCAAGACGCTGATGATAAACCTTATCGACAACGCGCGCAAGGCCTCGCGCCGCGGCCAGACCGTGGAGCTGTTCGGCAAGAACGAGCAGGAGGGCTACGCCTTCTACGTCCGCGACCACGGCCGCGGGATGAAGAGGGAGGACCTGACGCGCATAACCGAGCCGTTCTATATGATAGACAAGTCGCGCTCGCGCGCGCAGAACGGGGCGGGGCTGGGCCTCGCGCTCTGCCAGCGCATTGCGGAGCTGCACGGCACCGAGCTGGAGTTCGACAGCGAACCGGGCAAGGGTACCACGGTGCGCGTGCTGCTCAAGGGGGGAGCGGAGAGTGAAACTTAAATCTGCGCTGCCCTGGTGCGCGACGGGGCTGCTGCTCATACTCTGCCTGATGCTGCCGCTGCTGTTCACCGGCGGCGGCGACGGCCCGGAGCCTACGACGGAGCGCGCGCTCACGCTCGCGCGCCGCGCGGAGATATACTCCCTCTTCGCCGCCGACGACCTGAGCTTCACGCGCCTGGACGAGGACGAGGTGGACAACGGCGAGTACGTCGAGTGCATCCGCACGGCGAACCTGGCGATGGGCGCCCTGGTCATGGACTCCGGCGAAACCCGCGACGAAAACCCCTTCGGCACGAACTTCTATACGCTCAGCGACGGCGGCGACACCATACGCATCATGGAGTACTACTACGAGTGGACCGGCGACTGGCACAACTGGTTCACCATGCACATAGACCTCGACACGGGGCTTATCTACTATCTCTACTACAGCGCCGCCGTACAGAGCAACGGCGGGCTGTACATGGGCCGGGCCGAGGAGCACCTCGCCGAAGCCGGCGAGGCCCTGACGCAGGAGCTGGGCTTCACGGGAGGCTCGCTCGACTACGACAGCGATTCGCGCTGGGAGCTGACGCTGAAGAGGGGCGGCGAGAGCTATGCCTACGGCGCGATATGCGGCATCTATGAGGACGCCGCGCCCAGCATGATCATAGATTTGCGCGTCACGCTCGCGTCCGCCTCGGGCCAGTGACGTCCGCCGGGAGGGAAGAGGATGGAGCGGCTTAAGCAGTACGGCGTGGTCGTGCTGGTGATAATACTGTGCTTTGAGCTGGCCTGGCTGGGCGAACGGGACGCGGCGGCGGCCCTGACGCCGGAGCCTGCGCCGTCCGCGGCGCCTTCGGCCACGCCGGAGCCTGCGCCGGCGCCCACGCCCAGCCCGGCGCCTGAGGGGCCGGAGCCGGAGCCGGAACCCCTGCCCCTGCCCGACGGGGACGGGATGTGGCGGCTCGCCATCGCCAGCGCGGACTACCCGCTGGAGGGCGAGTACGAGGTGGAGACCGCGCCGGTGGACACGGGCTACCTCTTTGACGCGAGGGCCGCGGGCGCGCTGCAGGCGATGCTGAACGCCGCGAGGGCGGACGGCATGGACCTGCGCATAACCAGCGCCTGGCGCAGCCGCGAAAAGCAGGCCGCGCTGTACGAAAACCGCGTCTACCGCTTCCAGCTCGAGGGCTACTCGCGAGAGGAGGCCGAGGAGATAGGGGCCACCGTCGTGGCGAGGCCGGGTACGAGCGAGCACGAGCTGGGCCTCTCCGTGGACCTTATCACGGGTACATATAACGTCCTGGACGAGGGCTTCGCCGATCAGCCGGAGTATCAATGGCTGCTGGATAACTGCGCCAAGTACGGCTTTATCCAGCGCTATCCGCCGGAGAAGAGCGATATAACCGGGATTATATGGGAGCCGTGGCACTTCCGCTATGTGGGCGCGGAGTGCGCGGGATATATCATGCGGCGCGGCCTCTGCCTGGAGGAGTTCCTGGAGCGGGCCGGGCTGCTGCCGGAAACAAACGAGGAGGCAGGGGAATGAAGAAGGTTATCATACTCATAGGCAGCTACTGCTCCGGCAAGACGGAGATAGCAATGAACATGGCCATAAAGGCCTCGGACGCCGGGCGGCGCACACTGGTCGTGGATTTGGACCGCATAAACGACTACTTCCGCATGTCCGACCAGATCCCCATGCTCGCGGACAAGCGCGTGGAGATAGTCTCGCCCACCTTCGTGGGCAAGGGCGTGACGCAGACAAATATGCCCGCCGCCGTGGCCTCCGCCTTCGACCGGGACTGGGACCTCGTCGTCTTCGACGTCGGCGGCGACCAGGCCGGCGCGCTCTCGCTTGCGCGCTATCACCAGGACTTCGCCGCGCTGCCCGCCGGGAGCCTCGAGGTCTACGACATAGTCAACGTTTTCCGCCCGGCCTGCGGCACGCCGGAGAAGATACTCAAGCTCAAGGGCGAGCTGGAGGATTTCGCGCGCGCGGAGGTCACGGGCTTCGTCAACAACTCCAACCTCCTGAACTTCGCCTCCGCCGACGACCTGCGCCGCGGCTACGACGTGCTGCGCGAGACCTCGGACATGAGCGGCATCCCCGTGGTCCACACCACAGGCCGGCAGAAGTGCCTGGACGAGTTCCTCGCCGACGGCCGCGACGTCAAGTACATAGGCGAGCCGTTCGCGCTCGAGACCTATATGTACCGCAGCCCCGACACCTTCACGCACGGGAAAATCTGAGCGCGCAAAACTCCCCGGCCAAGCGGCCGGGGAGTTCGCTTCAGAACCTGGATTTGACCTTTTCCAGCGCGGCGTCGATAAGCGGGTCGTACTTCTCGAACACCAGCTCGCACTCGCGCCTTAGCGTCATGGCAAAGACCTCGTCGGCCATGCCTGCGGCGTTGATGAGTATGTTCAGCTCGCTGGCGCGCATGGCGGCGCGGCACATGATAAGCCCCGCGCCGGCGTCGCTTATGGCGCCGCGCACGCCCCGCTCCGCCAGGGCGCACAGCGTCTCGGCCGCGTCCGCGGCGGTGTAGAGCACCTCCGTGGGGATGTAGCAGGCCACGCGCAGCGCGGCCTCCATGTGCTTTTGCCGTTCGGGGTCCGTGCGCGGGAGGGAGAGATACTTCTTCAGCGGCTGGAAGGCCTTGCCGTCCTCGTCTATGAGGCGCAGCATATAGACGCGGATGCGCTCCAGCTTCGCGGCGGCCTCGGCGAGGAAGGGCGCGTGCTCGGCGCAGCTCTTTTTCCCCTCGCTGAGCGCGCAGACCATCGCGCCCAGGGAGGCCGCCAGCGCGCCGCAGAGCGCCGCCGCCCCTCCGCCGCCGGGTACGGCCTCGCTTGACGCGAGGGCGGCGGTGAAGCCGTCAAGCGTGCTGTTGGCGAACTTATCCATACAATTCACTCCAAACTGTTAGAATTAACGGGCTTTGCAAGCATAAACCCGAGGAAAATACAGGCGAGCGGCAGCACAAAGCAGCCGCCGATGCCGGTCAGTGCCTGCACAAAATAGGCGGAGAGCGCCAGGCCCAGCGCGGGATGCGTCCCGCGCAGCCAGCGCGCGAAGGCCATGGCCCAGGGCGCGAGCACCGCGAACAGCCCAGGCAGCCCCAGCTCGGCGAGCGCGGCCAGCGGCAGGCTGTGCGCGTCCTCCGCGCGCGTCACAAGCAGCGCGCCGTTTTCCGCCGCACGCTCAAATTCCAGCTGCGAGGCGAAGCCGAAGCCGCCCGGCCCCTGGCCGAGCAGCGGCCTCTCAGACCACAGCCGCAGCGCCTCGCGCCAGATGGCCGCGCGGCCGGAGCCGAAGCCGTCCTCCACGCGCCCGTGCAGCAGCTCGCTCAGCTCCCACAGCGTCCCGCCCTCAGGCGGGAAGAGGTAGACGCAGGCGAGGGCCGATATGAGCGCCGCGGCGGCCAGCGCGAGCGTGCCGGGCAGGAGACGAGGTTTACTCGACTTTACATAATACAAAATTCCGAAGAGGGCCGCCGCGCCCATGCCCAGCAACGCGCCCTCGCAGCGGGCGAGCGCGCAGAGCGCGCAGCCCGCCGCGGCCGGGAGCAGCAGCCACAGCCGCCGCCTGCGCCCGTCCAGCGCGGCCCAGGCCAGCGCGGGACAGCTCAACGAGAGGAAGGCCCCGAGCAGGTTGACATTGCCCAGCGTGCCGAGGAAGCGGCCGTTGTACTCCACGCCCCCGCCGTAGTAGTCGTAGCCCTCAGGGTACAGCCCCATGGGGTTCAGCCGGGCCAATTGCAGGAGGGCCAGCGCGCAGCAGAGCGAGACGGATACGGCGAGCAGGTTTACATAACGCTCACGCATAACTCCGTATGTCGCCACGCCGAGCGCGCAGAACGCGCAGAGCAGCGCCGTGAAAAGCCCGTCATAGTTCCAGCCCAGCGCGGTACCCGGCCAATACGGCGAGAGCAGGGCGCTGAGCGCGGCCCAGGCGGAGAAGGCCGCCGCGGCCAGCGCGGCGCAGCGCGGCGGGCGCGGGAGGGAGCGGCGGCGGACGGCGGCGCAGAGCAGCGCGGCCGCCAAGATGCAGGTCGCGGCGGCAAAGAACGCGAACTTCGCGCGCGTTATGCGCGCATAGCCGTCCAGGCCCGTCCAGAGAGGGAAGACGAGCAGCATGAGGCATACGTATTTGTCGGTGACATAGCGCTCCAGGCTTTCCATGCGAACAATTTTAGCACAGCGAG
>CALWYT010000152.1 GCA_944385835.1 uncultured Oscillospiraceae bacterium
GAAAACCTGCTTAAAAGCAGGTTCAACACAAGGCAGTATGGCAGTGGCAGCGAAACGATCGGACCGTCAAATACGGCCCCAGCGCCGCCAGCCTGGCGCGAAGGGCCGCGACGGCGTCGGTACAGGCGCCCAGATGCGAAGGACGGCCCGCGGCGAGAAGCAATTACAATAATCTGATTAGAGAGGAGCAGGCACATGGATATCGAACACGCGAAGGTGCTGCTGTCCACCCTTGCCGACGGGGTGGACCCGCTTACCGGCGAGGTGCTGGGAAGCGACAACGTCTGCAACCGGCCGGAGATAGTGAGGGCGCTGCATACGGTGCTGTGCGAGCTGGACAGGCCGCCTGAGAAAAAGGCGAAAAAGAATTTACCCGGGAACGCCGGGAAGCCCTGGACAGCCGAAGAGGAGGCCGCCATCTGCGAAATGTTTGACTCCGGCGCGTCGAGGAGGGAGCTTTGCGAACGGTTTAAGCGCACATCCGGGGCGCTGGCGTCAAGGCTGGTAAAACTGGGCAGGCTGCGCGACCGCGAGGAATTTTTCCGTTAGGCAGCCGCCAGACGGCAGGGCGGCGTATGCCGCGACGCAAAGGCGCTTCGCCGGGCGCAGTGGCAACCGCTGCCTCTGTATGTGGCGGATACCGCGCCGGCTTGGTGGCGAAAACAAAGAAAAAGTCCTGAAATCTTGCGATTTCAGGACTTTTTCTGGTGGAGATAAGCGGGATCGAACCGCTGACCTCTTGAATGCCATTCAAGCGCTCTCCCAGCTGAGCTATACCCCCACGGAAGCGGTTTGCCATATTCGCCGGCGGGCCTCCCCGCAATCGGCCTAATCATAATAGCACGCCGCTTGCCTTTTGTCAACAGTTTTTTCGCGCGATTTAGGATTTTCCCGCTCCAGGGGCGCCGCCGGCAGGGGAGGGGGTCACTTCAAAAACCCGGCCACTATCTGCTCCTCGGCCTCGGCCTCAGTCAGGCCCAGGGTCATGAGCTTCGTAATCTGCTCGCCGGCTATCTTGCCTATCGCGGCCTCGTGGACCAGGCTCGCCTCCACGCTGTTGGCGGTTATCTCCGGGATGGCCTGCACGAAGCTCTCGTCCATGACGATGTTGTCGCACTCGCTGTGGCCGTAGCACCTGGCGTTCCCGTTTATGCGCAGCAGCAGGACCTGGCGCGAGGCGTCGCGCGCTACGCCGCGGCTTATCACGTTGGCGCTGGAGTCGTCGCCGTCCAGGTCTATCGTGAACTCGCTGTCGGAGACCTGCCTGCCGTGGGTCATCAGCTTCTCGCGGACTATCAGCGTCGCGCCCGCGCCGACCTTGGCGCGGGTGTCGCGCTTGGTGGAGTCGATGCCCTTAATCTGCGTGGTGTCCATCTCCATATACGCGCCCTCGTCCAGCTCGATTATGGTGGTGGGGTTCATTATGCGCTCGCCGGAGCCGTCGCCGTCGGCGTAGTGCTTCTCCACGTACTTCAGGCGGGCGTTCTTGCCGACGTAGAAGCTGTGTATGCCGTCGTGCTGGCTGTCCTGGCTGCCGCAGTTGTTGATGCCGCAGCCGGCGATGATCGTGACGTCCGCGCCCTCGCCTATATGGAAGTCGTTGTAGACCAGGTCCTTGAGGCCGCTCTGCTCGATAATCACCGGGATGTGGACGCTCTCATTCCTGGTGCCGGGCTTGATATAGATGTCGATGCCAGGCTTGTCGCTCTTGGTGACAATGTCGATGTTTGCGGTGGTGCTCCTGCCCTCCAGCTTGCCGTCGGAGCGGATGTTGTACGCGCCCTCGGGGACGCCGTGCAGGCCGGCTATCTCGGCCAGCAGAGCCTTCTGTATTGCGTCTAGCGCCATATGTACCCCTCCTTACACCGCGGCCAGGCGTCCGCAGGCGCCTCCGCCTATCAGCCCGGGCAGGATCTCGTCCCGCGGCCCCTGTTCCTTGATGCGGCCGCCGGCTATGACCACTATCTTGTCGGCGATCTCCAGGATGCGCTCCTGGTGCGAGATGATAAGTATGCTGCCGTTTATCTGCTCATACATCTTCTCAAAGACCGCGATGAGGTTGGAGAAGCTCCAAAGGTCGATGCCCGCCTCCGGCTCGTCAAAAATCGAGAGCTTGGTGCCGCGGGCGAGGATGGTGGCTATCTCGATGCGCTTCAGCTCGCCGCCGGAGAGGCTGGCGTTGACCTCGCGGTTTACATAATCCCTGGCGCACATGCCCACGCGGCTGAGGTAGTCGCAGGCCTCGCCCACGGTCAGCTTGCGCCCTGAGGCCAGGCGCAGCAGGTCGTAGACGGTGATGCCCTTGAAGCGCACGGGCTGCTGGAAGGCGAAGCTGACGCCCTTCCTTGCGCGCTCGGTAACGCCGAGGCCGGTTATGTCCTCGCCGTCGAGGATGATGCTGCCCGTGCTGGGCCGGATGATTCCGGCGATAATCTTGGCGAGCGTGCTCTTGCCGCCACCGTTGGGGCCGGTGACGGCGACGAAGCGCTCGCTCACCGTGAGGTTGATGCCGTTGAGTATCTCCTTTGGGCCGCCGTCGTCGCCGGCGGTGTAGGAGATGTTCCTAAGTTCGAGCATAGGTGTCCCTCTCTAAAACGTGTCCTTGTCCAGCTTGTGGCTCAGGTCCTTCCTGAAGCTTATCCTGGACTCCTTGTGATGTATAAGGCGGGAGATGTTCCCGGAGTGCTTTATGACGATCAGCGCCACGCTGACGCAGGCGAGGATGAGGCAGCGGCCGGAAAAACCGTTGGCCAGCAGGGTTATGGGTACGCTGATGGTGCTGAGCACGCTGCCCAGCGAGACATAGCGCGTGGCGGCGACGGCTACGGCGAAGATGAAAAGCGCGATGAACGCGGCGGGCGGATCGATGACAAACACGCAGCTGACGCCGGTGAGTATGCCCTTGCCGCCGCGGAAGCCGTAGAAAATAGGGAAGACGTGGCCGAGTATGACGCAGAAGGTGGCGACGAGCCGGCCCGTCGCGGTGAACTCCTCCTCGAAGCCAGCCGGAGCGACGGCGTTGAGCAGCACGCCGCCCAGGAAGGCGGAGGCCAGGCCCTTGAGCACGTCGATTGCCACGACGCCGGCCAGGCCGGTCACGCCGTAGCTGCGGTAGAAGTTGGTGAGGCCGGCGTTGCCGCTGCCGCGGCGGCGCACGTCCTGGCCGAAGAGGAAGCGGGAGATGATTATAGAGCCGTTGACGCTGCCCAGCAGGTAACTGGCCGCGGCGGCCAGCAGCAGCATAAGCGTTATCAGCATCTTACTCCTTGTCTCCCTTCTGCCGTATCACTATGCGCACCGGGGTACCCTCCAGCCCGAAGGCGGCGCGTATCTGGTTCTCGATGTAACGCTGGTAGGAGAAGTGGAAAAGCTCGCGGCTATTGCAGAAGATCACGAAGTTCGGCGGCCGCACGCCGGTCTGGGTCATGTAGTATATCTTCAGGCGCTTGCCCTTGTCCGTGGGGGGCTGCTGCCTGGCCTGGGCGTCGGCGAGGACGTCGTTGAGCATACCTGTGGTGATGCGCATGGCGCTCTGGTCGTTGACGTAGTTCACAAGCTCGAAGATGCGCTCCGTCCTCTGGCCCGTGAGGGCGGAGATGAAGAGCACGGGCGCGTAGCTCATGAAGCTGAGGTCGCGCAGCACGTCGCGGCGCTGCTTGTCCATGGTCTTGCCGTCCTTCTCGACGAGGTCCCACTTGTTGACGACTATAACGCTGGCCTTGCCCGCCTCGTGCGCGAGGCCGGCGATCTTGGTGTCCTGCTCCGTGACGCCCTCCCTGGCGTCTATCATTATAAGGCACACGTCCGCCCTGTCAATAGCCAGCTTGGCGCGCATGACCGAGAATTTCTCTATCCTGTCGTCCACCTTGCTGCGGCGGCGTATGCCGGCGGTGTCTATGAATACGTACTTGCCGTACTTGTTCTCAAAGTAGGTGTCCACGGCGTCGCGCGTGGTGCCGGCCATGTCGGAGACGATGACGCGCTTTTCGCCGAGGATGAGGTTGATGAGCGAGCTTTTGCCCACGTTCGGCTTGCCTATGACGGCGACGCGGATGCGGTCGTCGTCCGGCTCGAACTCGCTCTCGGGCGGGAAGTGTGCGACGCACTCGTCTAGCAGGTCGCCCGTGCCGTGGCCGTGGACGGCGGAGACGGCGATGGGGTCGCCGAGGCCGAGGGAGTAGAACTCATAGAAGCCCGGGTCCACGTCGCCGGTGGAGTCGAGCTTGTTAACAACAAGCACCACGGGCTTGCCAGAGCGCTTGAGCATATCGGCCACGGTCTTGTCCGCGGCGGTGACGCCGGTGCCTATCTCGGTGACGAGGACGATAACGTCCGCGGCGTCGATGGCGATCTGGGCCTGCTCGCGCATGAAGAGCAGGATTTCGCTGTCCGCGCTCGGCTCGATGCCGCCGGTGTCCACTATATCGAATTTCCGCCCGTTCCACTCGCACTCGGCGTACAGCCGGTCGCGCGTGACGCCCGGCGTGTCCTCGACTATGGACAGCCTGCGCCCGGCCAGGCGGTTAAAAAGCATGGACTTGCCGACGTTCGGCCTGCCCACTATGGCGACAAGGGGTCGTGACAAATGCGCCACCTCCAGCAATCTGAATATGCGCCGCGCGCCGGCGCGCGTTTACCAGGGCGCTATTCGCCCAGCATGGCGTCCAGCAGCTCCCGGCCGCTGCCGCCAACGGGTACGACCGGCACGCCGAGGGCGGCGGAGGCCTCCTCCAGCGTCACGTCGTCGAGGAAGACGCCCTCGCCGTGGCGCAGCATGGTGTGCGGGATGAGCACTCTTTCGCCCAGCTCGAGGCCCCTGAGCTGGGCTATCAGGTCCCCGCCGGTGACCAGTCCCGCGACGTCAATCGTGCGGCCGAAAAAGTCGTTTACGACGGCGTGGACCCGTCCATTGATTTTATCACATTTTTTGTGACCTGTGTGTAAAAGTTTTTCCAGCAGCGGCGCGGCGGCGACGCCCGTGGCCAGGGTGAAGGGCGCGGACGTCCCGGCGTCCGAAGGCACGCCCTCGAGCGCGTCCATGAACTCGGCCTCCAGCAGACGCATCAGGCCCACGCCGTTTTCCAGCTGGCTGTACTCCTCGTAGTACTCGTCCGGGGGGACCTCCAGCCCGGCCTTCAGGTACAGCTCGTCGCTGCACCAGAAGATGCGGCTGCCGTACTTCTCCAGGCACTCGGCCGCGAAGGCCTCCACGCGGCCTATGGTCACGGCGGCCGACGCGGCGTCGAAGGGCCT
This sequence comes from uncultured Oscillospiraceae bacterium, assembly GCA_944385835.1. Lineage (GTDB taxonomy): Bacteria > Bacillota > Clostridia > Oscillospirales > Oscillospiraceae > Scatomorpha. The sequence continues at coordinate 5,254 of CALWYT010000152.1, forward strand.
GAGCGGCTCAAGCCCCTCGCGGTGCTTCGTGAGGCCGACGGGGACAATAGAGACGCTGTAGACGCCGGGGTAGAGGCCGGCAAGCTCGCGCATGGTGCGCTCCAGCTCCTCGCCGTCGTTCCAGCCCGGGCAGCAGACGACCTGGCAGTTCATCGTGAGCCCGGCCTCCGCGAGGCGCTTGAGGGGAGTCATGATGTCCGCGGCCTTCGGGTTGCCCATCAGCCGCGCGCGCAGCTCGGGATTCGTCGCGTGGACGGAGACGTTGATGGGGCTTATCTTCAGCGCGCATATACGCTCAAACTCCCGCTCGGAGAGGTTGGTGAGCGTTATATAGCTGCCGGTGAGGAAGCTGAGGCGGGCGTCGTCGTCCTTGAAGTAGAGCGTGCGGCGCAGCCCGCGCGGCAGCTGGTCTATGAAGCAGAAGACGCAGCGGTTGGAGCAGCCCCAGGGCTTGTCCATCAGGTACTCGCCGAAGTCCAGGCCGAGGTCCTCGCCCTCGCCCTTGCGAACCCTAACCGTGCGCTCGGCGCCGTCGGGGCGGCGTATGGTGAGCGTGAGGCGGCTCTCATAGCTCCAGTAGCGGTAGTCGAGCACGTCCTCTATCTCATGCCCGTTTATGGCTACCAGCGCGTCGCCCACGCGGACGTGCCGTCCGACGGGGCTGGACTTATCGACATTTGTGACCGTGTTGAGCATATGAGCACCGCCTGGCTTTGCAGATTTCCGGCCTTGCAGCCGCGCGCCCGGCGCGAAGGCGCCGCCGCAAAACGCCGCCGGGACCCAATCCGGCGGATAGCAAAAGGAGGGAAGGCCGCGCCTTCCCTCCTTAAGCATCAGTTACTTTCCTCGACCTTGAGGACTACACGCCCGTTGTACTGGCCGCAGGCCTTGCAGGCGCGGTGGGGCAGATGATAAGCGCCGCAGTTGGGGCATTTGACTATCTGGGGCGCGGTCAGCTTCCACACGGAAGAACGCCTCTTATCCCTTCTCTGACGGGATACTTTACTCTTCGGAACTGCCATGTTTACACCTCCTGTGATAGCTGTCGACGAGCAGCTCTAACTAATTTATTTATCCAAAAGCTGCTCCAACACAGCAAACCTTGGATCGATGTCCGGCCGGCAGCCGCAGGGGCCGTCGTTGAGGTTCCTGCCGCACTTAGGGCAGAGGCCCTTGCAGTCGCTGCGGCAGAGGAATTTGGTGTCCATGTCCAGGATGAACACGGTCTCCAGCAGGTCGTCTATGTCCAGCGCGTCGCCCGTAAGGCAGAAGGCCTCGTCCTCCTCGCCATCTCCGGCGGGGACGATGGGCGCGTCCACATCGGTGTGCCGGCTCTGCCTGAACTCGGCGCCGCAGCGGTCGCACACGCAGAGCAGCTCCGCGTCTATGCCGCCCCGGGCCGTCAGCACGCCCGCGGTGTTGACAATCTCGCCCTCGGCCGATATCGGGCCAAGATAGCGCAGCACAGCCGGGAAATCCAGCCGCGCCGTGTCAAGCTCGCGCCTGAAGGCCAGCCTGGAACCCGGTACGTCGAGTATCTCGCGAAGATCGAGCAGCATGGTTAACCTCCGTAAAGCACTTAGCCTTGGTATTATATTAGATTTGCGCGGCGTTGTCAACAGTAAAATGCGCCGCGGCGCAAGGGAAAACCGCCCGGCTCCCCGGGCGGTTTTCGGAAGATGCGCCTGCTCAGCCGTCTACGCCTATCATGACGCTGGTGGCCTTGATGACCGCGTAAGCCTCCTTGCCGACGGCGAGGCCCAGCTCGCGGATGGCGTTCATGCTGATCGTGGAGGAGACGACGTTGCCGCCGCCTATGTCTATCTTCACTATGCCGTTTACGGCGCCCTCCTGTATGTCGGTAATGACGCCTTTGAACTGATTGCGGGCGGAGAGTTTCATATCTGTTGCTCCTTTACTTGAGATTTGTGTCGCGCAGCGCCAGTACGTTTGCCGGCGCTATGCCGAGGGCGTAGTCCTTCGTTACGCCCTGGGGACGGAACTGCTTGGGGATGCGCCACCAGAGGTCAGGCGTGCCGCCGGGCTGGCTTTTCCAGCGGAAGCAGACGATGTCCTCGAACGGCTCCTCGATGGAGCCGGTGAGCGTAACGGGGTAGTTGTTCTGCTTGCAGCCGGGGCTGAAATAGTGCGCGCGGATTCCGACGTGCGTGACGTCCTCCGGCACGGGCCTGGCCGTCGTGAGGCGTATGCCCCAGTCCAGGGCCTCCAGCTCGTATTCGCCGAGCTTTTTCGCGCGGGAAAAGTTCTTGCAGCCGGTCATCGCGGCCCCGGCGACCGTACCCGGGTCTGCGAAGAGCTGCTTTGTGGGTTTGAGCGTGTGTATAGAGCCGTTTTGCATGAGCGCTATCGTCGAGCAGAGGTCGTAGGCCTCGTCGCGCGAGTGCGTCACGGCCAGCGAGACGCCGCCGTAACCCTCCAGTATGCCCTTCATCTCCACCAGCAGCTTCTCGCGCAGGTGGCTGTCGAGGGCGGAGAACGGCTCGTCCAGCATCAGGAGCTTCGGGCGGTTGACCAGTATGCGGGCCAGGGCCACGCGCTGCTGCTGCCCGCCGGAGAGCTGGGCGGGATAATGCCCCTCCAGCCCGCCGAGCTGCATCAGCTCTACGTACCTGGCCAGCTCCCGTTCGCGCTTGGCCCTGTCGGGTTCGCTGCGCAGCCCGCAGAGTATATTCTGCCGCACGGTCATATTGGGGAAGAGGGCGTAGTTCTGGAAGAGGTAGCCCACGCGCCGCTCCTGCGGCCTGAGGTTCACGCGCCCTACGCTGTCAAACAGCGTGACGCCGTCCAGCTCTATATGCCCCTCGTCGGGCCTTTCCACGCCGGCGATGCAGCGCAGCGTCATGCTCTTGCCGCAGCCGCTCGGGCCGAGTATGCCCATTATCCCGTCCTCCGCCGTGAAGGACACGTCCAGGCAGAAATCGCCCAGCCGCTTTTTTATGTCAACTACAAGGCTCATCTCGCGCCCCCTCTCTGCTTCTTCTCCAGGAGGTTTACGGTCAGCAGCACCACGGCGGAGATGGCGAGGTTTACAAGCACCCATATCATGGCGCTGCGGTCGTCGCCCGTGCGCCAGTACTGGTAGACCGAAGTCGAGATGGTCGCAGTGCGGCCGGGGGTGTAGCCTATGAGCATACTTGTCGCGCCGTATTCGCCCAGCGCCCTCGCGAAGGCGAGCACCGTCCCCGCGAGTATGCCCTGGCGGCAGTAGGGCATACGTATCCGCCAGAAGATGAAGCTGTTGGAGAGGCCCAGCGTCTGGCCGGAATAGGCCAGCGTGCTGTCGAAGCTCTCAAAGGCGCCGCGCGCCGTCCGGTACATCAGCGGGAAGGCCACGACCGCGGCGGTTATGACGCCGCCGTACCAGGTCATGACGAAGCGTATGCCTATCGTGTCCAGCCACATGCCCACGGGCCGCTGCACGCCGAAAATAAGCAGCAGGAAATAGCCCACCACCGTGGGCGGCAGCACCAGAGGCAGCGTCAGCACGACGTCGAGCACGCCCTTCAAAACGCGCGGCAGCTTAGCCACATAGTAGGCGCAGAAGATGCCGGCGAAGAACACTATGACGCTGCTTATCGCCGCGATGCGCAGCGAGTTTATAAGCGGATACCAGTCCAAGCCGTCACCTCCGCTTCAAGCCGCCGGGAGCGCGCGGCGCTCCCGGGGCATCCAACACTTGAAAATTGCTCATGCTTTTCAGGGTGCTTCCGGCGGGTAAGGCCGCCGGATACAGCCTGCTTATCACGCAACGGGCGCGAAGCCGACTTTCTCGAACACGGCCATGGCCTCGTCGGTGGAGAGGTAGTCGAGGAAGGCCTGCGCGGCCTCCTGATTCGCGCTCGTCTTGAGCACGGCGGCGGGATAGATGACCTGGCCGCACATCTCGGCGGTGGCGTAGTCGACGATCTTGAGACCCTCGCTGTAGGCGTCGGTGCAGTAGATGACGCCGCAGTCCACGCTGCCCTCCTTGATCTGCGTGGCGACCTCCTTGACATTGGAGCCGTAGGTGATGAGCTGCCGGCCGGCGAGGTCCGCCTCATCCAGGCCGTAGTAGGCGAAAATCTTCTGCGTGTACTGGCCGACGGGGACGTCGGAGTTGCCCATGCACATAAAGACGCCGCCCGCCTTGAGCAGCTCGGCGAGCTGGTCGAAGCTCTCTATGCCCTTGGGGTTGCCCTCCGGCACGCAGAGGGTGACGCGGTTCTCGAGGAGATCGATCCGGCTCTCCGCGAGCACGAAGTCGAGGCCCTCGGTGTTGACGCTCTCGTCCGCCTCGATGTCCAGCTGGTCCATCTGCTTCTGCCCGGCGGAGATGAAGAGGTCGCAGTCGGCCCCCTCCTGGATCTGCTTCTTGAGCGTGCCGGAGGAGTCGAAGTTGAACACCAGCGTCACGTTCGGGGCGACGTCGGCGTACATGCCCTGGATCTCGGTCAGCGTCTCCTCCATACTGGCGGCGGCGAAGACTACAAGCTCCACGTCCTCGGCCTCGGGCGTCTCGCTCACGGGCGCGGTCTCCGGCGCTTCGCTGGGCGGGGCGGGTTCGTCCGCGCCGCAGGCAGCAAATACCAGGACCATGGCCAGCGACATGAGCAGGGCCAGGGCCTTCTTCAGGTTTTTCATGTGATTACCTTCCTTCCCCGCTGTTCGCGGGATGTATTTACAACGCGCGGCTTTACGCGCAATTGCCGGTAATGTGATGAAAGGTATTGAGTTGCAACCCCGCTCTCGGGGGCTTATTTCCTCGCGCAGTCAGCGACGGTGTTGCGCAGCATATCCAGCGCGTGCGGCAAATCGCCGAGGAAGGCGTCCATGCTCTCCCGGACGGCCTTGGGGCTGCCGGGGAGGTTTATTATGAGCGTCTTGCCGCGTATGACCGCAACGCCGCGCGAGAACATGGCCCGGCGGGTGAACTGCATACTGTAGGCCCGTATGGCCTCGGCTATGCCGGGCGCCTCGCGCTCGGCGACCTCGCGGGTGGCCTCCGGCGTGACGTCGCGGGGCGTGAAGCCCGTGCCGCCGGTGGTGAGGATGAGGTCCAGCTGGCGCTGGTCGCACAGGCGCATGAGCTGGGCCTTGAGCGGGGCCTTGCCGTCGGGCAGCAGCAGCGTCTCGACCACCTCGTAGCCGGACGCCTCCAGCCGCTCCTTTATCGCGGGGCCGGAGGCGTCCTCCCGCTCGCCGGCCGCGCCCTTGTCGCTGAGCGTTATCACCGCCGCCTGATAGGGCCGCGGCTCCGTGCGCTCGGCTATCTCCATCTTGTCGCCGTTCCTGATAACGCCGCCCTCGAGCACGCGCGCAAAGACCCCCTCGCGCGGCATGATGCAGTCTCCGACGGCCTTGAATATCGCGCAGTGGCTGTGGCACTCCTTGCCTATCTGCGTCATCTCCAGCAGCACGTCCCCGCATCGCAGCAGCGTGCCGACAGGCAGCGCGCGGAAGTCGAAGCCGCTGACGACCAGGTTCTCTCCGAAGTCGCCGTAGACCACGTCCGCGCCTTTAGCGCGGAAGGCCTCTATCTTGTCGGCGGAGAGCAGGCTGACCTGCCGGTGCCAGTTGCCGGCGTGCGCGTCGCCCTCTATGCCCCAGCCGGGGACGAATTTGCCGGCGCCCACGTCGCGCTTCTGCACGCCCTTCTTCTCGCTTGTACATACTGCCAGTACGGTTCCCATGCTTTAACCTCCTATCTGGGACATCAGGCGGCTTTCCGTCATGTCCTGCGGCGTGTCGAAGCAGTGCTGCCTCGGCTTGTTGAAAATGCAAATGCGCATTGCGTCGAGTATGTCCGCGTCGGACGCGCCGGAGCGCAGCAGCGCGCGGAGGTCGGCCCCCTCGTCGTAGCAGAGGCAGGGCTTCAAAAAGCCGCGGCTGGTGAGCCGCACGCGGTTGCAGCCCGAGCAGAAGCGGTGGCTGACCGCGTCGATGAAGCCTATGGGCGCGGCGAGCGCGTCCGAGGCATAGTAGCGCGCGGGGCCGGAGCCGATGCGCGCGTCCACGGGATGCAGGTCGGGCCATATGCGCTTCAGCCCGGCCAGGACCGCGTCCGGGTCGCAGCCGCGCTCAAAGCGGCCGACGCCCATGGGCATCAGCTCTATAAAACGCACGGGGACGCCCCCGGCGGCGAAGCGCGCGAGGCCGGCGGCCGCGCCGGCGGTCTCCTCGAGCAGCACGGCGTTTAGCTTCACGGGTACGCCCAGCGAGCGCATCAGCTCAAGCGAGGCGCGCACCGCGTCCACCACGCCGCCGGAGCCGCATATACGCCGCTCGAGGTCCTCGTCCGCGGCGTCGAGGCTTATGTTCACGCTGTCCAGCCCGGCCGCGGCCAGGGCCTCGCCGTACTTTGCCAGCAGGGTGCCGTTGGTGGTCATGGAGACCTTCTTGACGCCCGGCACGGCCTTCAGGGCGCGCACGAACTCCACCGCGCCACGGCGCACCAGCGGCTCGCCGCCGGTCACGCGCACGTGCTCCACACCCAGCGCGGCGGCCAGGCGCGCCACGCGCAGGAATTCCTCGTAGCTCAATATGTCCTCGTGCCGCGCCATGTCGCAGCCGTCCGGCATACAGTACTTGCAGCGCAGGTTGCAGCGGTCGGTTATGGAGAGGCGCAGGTAATTGATGTCACGTCCAAACCTGTCAATCATTGTCCTCGTCAAAGCGGAAATCCCCGCTCTTGCCTCCGTGCTTTTCCAGCAGATGTATGTCCCCGATGACCATACGCCTGTCCACCGCCTTGCACATATCGTACACGGTGAGCAGCGCCACCGAGACGCCGGTCAGCGCCTCCATCTCCACGCCGGTCTTGCCGTCGCACTTCACGGTACACACGGCGCGCACCTCGCTCGTCCCGCCCAGCAGCTCCAGCTTGAGCTGCACGCTGGTGAGCGCGAGGGTGTGGCAGAGGGGGATCAGCTCCGCGTTCCTCTTGGCGGCCATTATCCCGGCCACCTGCGCGACGCCCAGGACGTCGCCCTTCTTCATGCGCCCGGCCTCGACCAGGGCGAAGCACTCCGGCGAGAGGCGTATCCTCCCCTCGGCAGACGCGGAGCGCCGGGTGACGGCCTTTTCGCCGACGTCCACCATGCGGGCGTCGCCCTCGGCGTCTATATGCGTGAAGCCCATCACTGCCACCTGCCGAAGCCGCAGTCCGGGAAGCGGCAGACCGGGCAGTTCAGGCACAGCCCGCCGTTGCCGAGGCCCGCGAGCATCTCCGCCGTCACCGGCTCCCCGGCCAGCAGGAAGGGCAGGACGATGTCGAATATCGTGCGCTTGGCGTACATGACGCAGCCGGGCAGGCCGCAGACGGGCCGGCCGTCGGGCATATAGCTAAGCAGGAACATCGCGCCCGGCAGCACCGGCGCGCCGTAGGAGACTATCTCCGCGCCGGTGTTCTTTATCGCCAGCGGCGTCCTGTCGTCGGGGTCCACGCTCATGCCGCCGGTGCAGAGCACCAGCTCGCAGCCGGCGTCCAGCAGCTTCATGATGCAGGCGGTTATGCGCTCATGCTCGTCGTTCGAGACCTCGTGGCCTATCATTTCACAGCCGAATTCGGCCATCTTTTCCTCTATTACGGGCGTAAACGAGTCCTGTATGCGGCCGTAGAACACCTCGTTGCCGGTGGTGACGACGCCGTACCTCAGCGGCCTTATAGGCTTCAGGCTCAGTATCGGCTCCGGCCCCGCCGCCTCCTTTGCGCGCTCCATGGCCTCCTTCTCTATGACCAGCGGGATTATCCTCGTGCCGCAGAGCTTGTCGCCGGCCTTTACCGCCACGCCGCCGGGGCGGGTGGCTATCATCATGCGGCCGAGCGAATTGACCGCGCGCAGCTTTTCGCGGTTGACGAGGAACAGCCCGTCGCGCCCGGCGCTCAGCTCGATCTTGCCCTCCTTGGGCTGCGAGGCGGTCATGCCGTCGCCCATGCAGATGTCGCGCAGTATTTCCGCCGCCTCGTCCTCGTGGTACATCGTGTCGTCGTTCTCCCAGACGTAGATGTTATCCTTGCCCACGCTCAGCAGCACGGGGACGTCCTCGGGCCGTATGACGTGGCCCTTGCGGAATACGGGCCCCTTTGAGACGCCGCGGATTATCTGCGTTATGTCGTGACAGAGCACCTGGCCGACAGCGTCCTCGGTTTTCATCAGCTTCATGGCGAATCCCTCCGTCTCTATATTGTGCGGCGGCCTGCGCGGCGCGCCGGAAAGCGACTTGTAATCAAATACTATTCGCCTTGAATTTTACTACAAAGCCCCAGCCATTTCAACCGCCAATTTGGGCCGGATGTGTCTACTAAAAGCGGCGAGGCGGCCCGAGTGCGCCCCCCCGGCCGCCTCGCCGCGCGCTCAGCGCCCTGCGAGGTAGCGCCGCTCCGCCGCGGCGATCTCCGCTATGCGCCCGCCGGCGTAGTCGAAAAGGCGCTTAAAGGCCTCGCAGTAGTAGTTGTGTACGCCGTCCGAGACGTACCTGTCCCTCTGGCAGCCGCCGTTGCACAGCCGCCGCCATCGGCAGGACTCGCACTCGGCGGGACGGCGCGAGGAGTTTTCCAGGAAGCGCCGCCCGGCCCCGTCCAGCCAGAGGCTCTCCAGCGGCGCGCCGCCCACGTGACCGAGCCGCCACTCGTCGAGGCAGTAGAAGTCGCAGGGGTAGAGCGTGCCGTCGCCCTCCGCGACAAAGCAGCCGCCGCAGGCGCCGGCGGTGGCGCAGGTCCCGGCGGGGAAGCCCATGGCGAGATGGACGTAGTCGTCGAAGAGCCGCACGCTGACGTAGTTCCCGGACTTCCAGTCGCGGTACCAGGCGTCGAAAAGCGAGCAGAGGAACTCGCCGTAAAGCTCCGGCGTCAGGCTGTACGCCTCGCCGCCGCGCCCGGCCTCCAGCGGGTCGAGGCAGGCGATGAACTGCATATGCCTCAGGCCCAGGCGCTTGAGGTTGTTGTAGGCGCGCTGGGCCATGCGCGCGCAGCGCCGCGTGACCACGCAGAGGGCGTTCACCTCCGCTCCCGCGCGCTGCAGCAGCGCCAGGGAGCGCGTCACGCGGTTCCAGGTGCCGCGCCCGGCGGCGTCCACACGGAACTCGTCGTGTACGGCCTTGTCCCCGTCCAGCGAGAGGCCGACGAGGAAGCGCCGCTCCGCCAGGAAGGCGGCCCAGTCCGCGTCGATGGCCAGTCCGTTGGTCTGTATGGCGTAGGAGACCCGCGCGCGCTTTCGGTTCAGCGCCTCCGCGCGGGCGGCGAAGCCGCGGAAAAAGTCCAGCCCGGCCAGGGTCGGCTCGCCGCCCTGGAAGGCGAAGCTCACGGCCCCGCCCTCGTCCACGGCCTCGAAGGCGGCGCGCAGCAGCGCCTCCGCCGTCCCGCCGGACATGACCCCTGCGGAGGCCGCCTCGCGCAGCGCGGCCTCGTCGGCGTAGAAGCAGTAGCGGCAGCGCATATTGCAGAGGCTGGAGGCCGGCTTTATCAGGAAATTGACGAATTTCATCGCCGCGCCTCAGACCGCAGGCTGTTCGCCGTTATAGCCGCAGAAGGCCGCCTCGCCCGCCGTGCTGCGCAGCGACCAGTACTCCAGGCTCTCGCCCAGCTCGAATATGTTGGCGCACATCATATACATGTTCAGGAATTCTTCGGAGAGGCCCTCCAGCGAACGGCCCGGGAGGTATACGCGCAGCTCCGTGGCGCCCTCCAGCCCCGCCGGCTCGCGGTAGTTATAAAAGACCTTCTCCGCCGTGTCGTTGCGCCAGCTGCCCGGCTCCTGGGCGAAGTCCATCTCATCTATACTCAGCGCGTACTCGTACTCGCTTATGCGCTCCACCTCGCCTATCCGCCCGGAGAAGTCGCACCAGTAGTACTGCACGTACTCCGCGCGCAGCTCGGGCGGGATGACCTCCATCTCCGGCTCCCAGCCCCCGGCGTTGAAATCCAGGAAGCGGCCGCCGAAGCTGCCGTCCGGCGCTATGTTCAGCTCGGTGTACCAGCCGCCGGCGCCGGAGCTGTAGCGGAAGACGCCGGGCAGCGAGGAGAGGAATTCGCGCCTCTCATCCGCGCCCAGCACGGCGGAGGGCGTCTCCGCGGGGACGGGGGTGTCCGTGTTCGGCGCGTCCTCCGCGGGAGCGGGGGTGTCCGCGCCGGGAACGTCCTCCGTGGGCGGCGCCGCCTCCGCGGAAGCCGGCGGCGCGCCGTCGCCGCGGCCGCCGAGGCCGTACCACAGCGCCGCGCTGCAGCCTATGAGCAGCACGAGGGCCAGGCCGGTGACGGCCAGGGTGCGCGCGCGGCGGAATCTCAGCGCGGCCTCGCCGCCGTCCGCCGGGCCGCGGCCCCTCGCGCCGGGCGCGGCGGAGATATCGCAGCCGCAGAAACGGCAGAATTTGTCGCCGTCTTGAATTTCCCTCTTGCAGTTTGGACAGAACATATGCCACACCTCCCGGAAAAAGTTTACTCCCCGTCCCGGCGCGTGTCAATAGCGCCCGGCGGGCTTTCCCGTGAAGCGCCGCCGCAGGGATAGGCCACCAGCGCGAACTCCCACGCGGACGCCCCGGGCCTGGGGGAGCTGTTGCGCTCGATGAACCCGACGAAGAAGTCCCAAAGCTCCCCGACGCCGGCCTCGTCGAGATAAAGCACGCCGTTCTTGGCGTCGCCGCCGGGCGGCGCGCCGCGGCCCAGCTCGGACAGATAGCGGCGGAAGCCGTCCCAAAGCTCGCTCATCATGTAGTCCAGCAGCGCCTCCTTCTCCGGGCGCAGGCCGTCGTCAACGCCCGCGTGCAGCAGCACCCGGGAGGGGACGCGGCGGTAATACTTCGCGCAGATGCCGTTGATCATCCGCGTGTGGTCCAGCTCGACCAGCCCCAGCTCCAGCAGCTTCTTCATATGGAAGGTCACCGCCGAGGGCGAGATGCCCAGCCGCGTTGAAAGCTGCTTCGGCGTCATCGGAGCGCCGTAGACGTCCATGCACTTGAGCAGGCGCTGCCGCTGCGGGTTCATGTATATGTCCAGAGCCTTTTTGCTGCGTATCTCGATCTCCCTGAGCATACCGGCATACCTCCTTTTAACTGGAATATAACATAACGCATCGTGTAATGTCAAGCCGGCGGCAGGGCGAGGGATGCGGGCGGATTTTATATACATCTTACACAAAGTTAATGTGGACATTAAGGCGGGCTTATTGTATAATTAGACGACACACGTAGAGGCGTATCGAAGGGGGCGGCAGGGTGAAAAAGCCGGATGGGAAACTTGTTCTGCGCGCGGGGGCGTTTGCGCTTGCCGTCGCGCTCCTGATAGCGGCGGCTGTCTTCCTGAACCGGCCCGACGGCGGCGTGGAGACCGCCGCGAGCCAGCTGGTGTTTGAGCGCGCCATGGTCACGGCGGTGCTCGACGACAACGCCGTCGCCGACTACGAAAATTCCGAGGGCCGCCGCCTCGGCTCGCAGGAGCTGGAGATAAAGCTGCTGACGGGCGTACATAAGGACGAGGTCCTGACGCTGACCAACTACATGAGCGCGCTGTTCAACGTGGACGTCTCGGCAGGGGACCGCGTGATTGTACGCCTTATAACCAACGAAGACGGCAGCTATTACGCGAGCATGTTCAACTACGACCGAGGCCTGGTGCTTGGCATAGCGCTGCTGGTGTTCTGCGCGGCGCTTGCGCTCCTTGGCGGCTGGAAAGGCCTGCGCGCTCTGCTCGGCCTGGTGTTTACGCTGCTCAGCATATGGTTCCTGCTCATACCGGGGCTTATCCGCGGCTGGCCGGGCGTCTGGCTGACTATCGGCATATGCGCCGTGACCACGGCGGCCTGTCTCATACTGTTGGGCGGGTTTAGCAAAAAGACGTTCTGCGCCGTGCTTGGCTGCGTAGGCGGGGTCGCGGCGGCGGGGATCTTCTCCGGCGCCGTTGGCGCCATAACGCCGATGAACGGCTTCAATATGTCCGAGGCGGAAAACCTGCTGCTCTTCGGCGCCGAGAAGGGGCTGAGGATAAGCGGGCTGCTCACCTGCGGCGTGCTGATAGCCTCGCTTGGCGCGGTGATGGACACGGCGATGAACATTGCGAGCGCGATGTGGGAACTGCGCGAGCACAACGCCGCTCTGCGCGCGCGGGAGCTGTTCCGCTCCGGCATGAATATAGGCCGCGACGCGATGGGGACGATGGCGAACACGCTCATCCTCGCCTTCGCCGGCTCCTCGCTGAACCTGCTAATACTGGTGCAGGTGTACGACATACCCTACCGCCAGCTGGTCAACACTGACTTCATCTGCATCGAGGTGCTGCAAAGCGTGGCCGGGTCCATGGGCATATTGCTGGCCACGCCGCTGGTCGCGGCGATAAGCGCGGCTGTGATGTCCCGCCATAAGGCGGCTTGAAAATAGATCGGACGAAATCTTATTACATAATAGGAGGGAAAAACTTGCAAGCGAACACAAAGAAAAGCGCTATGCGCGCAGGCGCGCTGCTGATGGCACTGATGCTGTGTCTGACGCTGCTCATCGGCGCCGCGCCGTCGGGCCGGGGGGCCAGCGGCGACGGCGAAGCGTGGGTG
>CALWYT010000153.1 GCA_944385835.1 uncultured Oscillospiraceae bacterium
ACGTTGAACTCCTTGCCGACCTCCTCGAGGGTGCGGGTGCGGCCGTCCAGGATGCCGAAGCGCAGCTCCAGCACCTTCTTCTCGCGGGGGGTGAGAGTGTCCAGCACGCTCATGAGCTGCTCCTTGAGCAGGGAGAAGCTCGCCGCCTCGCTCGGCTCGCTGGCGTCCTCGTCGGGGATGAAGTCGCCGAGATGGCTGTCCTCCTCCTCGCCTATGGGCGTCTCGAGGCTGACCGGCTCCTGGGCTATCTTGAGTATGTCGCGCACCTTGTCGACGGGCATACCCATCTCGGCGGCGATCTCCTCGGCGCTGGGGTCGTGGCCCAGCTCCTGCAAAAGCTGGCGGGAGACGCGGATGACCTTGTTTATCGTCTCGACCATGTGGACGGGGATGCGTATCGTCCTGGCCTGGTCGGCTATGGCGCGGGTTATCGCCTGGCGTATCCACCAGGTGGCGTAGGTGGAGAACTTGTAGCCCTTGGTGTAGTCGAACTTGTCCACGGCCTTGATGAGGCCCAGGTTGCCCTCCTGGATGAGGTCGAGGAAGAGCATACCGCGCCCGACGTAGCGCTTGGCGATGGAGACGACCAGACGGAGGTTGGCCTCGGCCATGCGGCGCTTGGCCTCCTCGTCGCCGTCGGCCATGCGGCGGGCTAGGTCCTGCTCCTCGTCGGGGGTGAGCAGGGGGACCTTGCCTATCTCCTTGAGGTACATACGCACGGGGTCGTCGGTGGAGAAGGAGTCGGCCAGGGCGTCGGTGTCGGCGGCGATGTCCTCCTCGGAGACGTCGCCTATCTCGTCCAGCTCCTCGAGCGCGGGCAGGGCGTCGTCGTCCAGAGGGGGCAGGATGTCGTCGTCGGTGGTGTCTATGCCCAGGTCCTCCAGCTTATCGTAGAACTTGTCCAGCTCGTCGGGGTCCAGCTTGAGGTCGTCGAGCGTGTCCATAAGCTCCTTGCTGGTGAGCTTGCCGGCCTTCTTGCCCTTTTCGATCAGGCTGTTCAGCCTGTCCTCCTTGTACTTGGCAAGCTCGGCGGGATCCTCGGGCAGACGCTTTTCCTGCGCAGGCTCGGCCTTGGCGGCGGCCTTACGGCGGGAGCGGCCCGGGGCGGCGGCCGCAGCGGCGGCTTCGAGTTCCCTGTCTTTTTCCTTTATGTCAGCCATGGCTGTCTCCTCCATAACCCTTGGTTTCTTGTTTGGCTTTGGCAAAGGCGTTCAGGTCCACGTCCTCGGCGGAGCGCGGCGCGGCGCCTATCCTCTTTATGTAGTCGGCGAGGGCCGCGCGGGCGTTGGCGGCGGACACGGGCCGCTGCGCGATCCTGGTGTAGAGGTTCGTCTCCTCCAGGCTGAGCGTCTCGCCCAGCGCGGCGGCGCCGACGTCCAGCCCGCGCTCGATAAGGGAGAGCATACTCTCGTAGATATGCCGCAGCTCCGGCGAGGTAAAGCTCTCCGGCTTCGGCCCGGCGCCGCCGCGGAAAAGCTCCGGCGAGGCCTGAAGCAGGGATATGACCCCCTCCTCCGCCGCGGCGGAGCGAGGGTCGGAATAGCGTATGCCGAGGTCGCGGGGCTGGGCCATCTGCTCGGCGCGGGTGTCCATCCGCTCCTGGCGGCGCCTCGCCGTGGCGGCCCGGCGCCTGTAGGCCTGCTTGACCGCGTCGCGCACCGCGTCCTCGGCCACGGAGCATTGCTCGGCCACGCGCATGGAGTACACCTCCCGCGCGACGGGGTCCGGCAGCGCCGAAAGGATCTGCGCCGCCTCCTTGAGGTAGCCGACCTTGCCGCTGTCGGAGTTCAAGTCGTAGCCGGACGCCGCGGCCTGCAGCCGGTACTCCACGCCGTTTTCGCTGTCCTCGATAAGCGCGCGGAAGGCCTCCGCGCCGCTGGCCTTGATGAACTCGTCTGGGTCCTTAGAGCCGGGGACGGTGACCACGCGCACGGCCAGCTCCAGCTTCTCGAGGATGGGTATCGCGCGCTGCGAGGCCTTGCGCCCGGCCGCGTCGGCGTCGTAGCAGAGCACGACCTGCTTGGCGTAGCGCGAGAGCAGCCGCGCCTGCTCGGCCGTCAGCGAGGTACCCAGCGAGGCCACCGCGGAGTCGAAGCCGGCCTGGTGCAGCGAGACCACGTCGATGTTGCCCTCGACGAGAATAATGTAACCGGCTATGGACTTTTTAGCCAAATTCAGGCCGAAAAGATTGTGACTCTTGCTGAAAACCGGGGTGTCGGGGCTGTTGAGGTACTTCGGTTCGCCGTCGCCGAGGACGCGGCCTGAGAAGGCGACGACGTTGCCGCGCACGTCTATGACCGGGAACATGAGCCGGTTGCGGAAGGCGTCGTACACGCCGCCGCGGCGGCCGCGCTTGACAAGCCCGGCGTCGTAAAGCTCGCGCTCGGTGTAGCCGGCGGCCTTCATCGCCAGGGTGAGCGCGTCCCAGCTCTCCGGCGCGAAGCCCAGGCCGAAATTCGTGGCCGTGCGCTGGGAGATGCGCCGGCGGCGCATATACTCGCGCGCCGCCTCGCCGCCAGGGGTCGAGAGCTGCGAATAGAAAAAGCGCGCGGCCTCGCGGTTGAGGGCCAGGAGCCGCTCGCGCTTCGGCCTCGAGGGGTCGGCCTCCCGCTCGGGCAGGGGCATACCCGCGCGCCGGGCGAGGAACTCCACCGCCTCCGGGAAGCTCAGCCGCTCTATCTCCATTATGAAGTTGATTACGCTGCCTCCCTTGCCGCAGCCGAAGCAGTGGTATATCCCCTTGCCTGGCGAGACGGAAAAGCTGGGCGTCTTTTCGCTGTGGAAGGGGCAGAGGCCGAAAAGGTTCTGGCCCGAACGCTTGGTGAGCGGGACGTACTCGCCCACGACCTCCTCTATGGGGTTGCGCTCGGACAGCTCTTGCAGATATTCAGCCGAGAACGGCACGCGCTCACCTCCTTGCCGCGCCGGATGGCCGCCCTATTTCCCCGCCGCGGCGTCAGCGCACCTGCCAGGAGCGGGGGATGAAGAGGTCCATGTACACATCTATGACGTACTTGTCCGTCATGCCGGAGACGTAGTCGGTCACGGCGCGCTCCAGCCCGTCCTCCTCGGCGATGCGCCGGTAGTCCTCGGGCAGGGCCTCGCTGTGGCTCACATAGTGCCGCCATATCCCCAGCAGGATGTCGTGGACCTTGCTCTCCTCGCCCTTGGCGACGGGGTTCTTGTACACCTCGGAGTACATGAAGTCGGTAAAGACCTGCACGGCCTCGGTGACGGGCGGGGACATTAGTATGACGTCGAGGTCGGAGCTGGCCTCTATCACGTCGGAGACGATGGAGTTTATCCTCTCGCTCTTGCGCGCGCCCAGCCGCTCGCGGACTATGGCCGGCTCGTCGCCGGGGGAGAGGATGCCGGCGCGCTCGGCGTCGTCCAGGTCGTGGTTGATGTAGGCGATCCTGTCCGAGAGGCGCACGACGTCGGCCTCCAGGCTGCCGCGCGGCTTGCCCGTGGTGTGGTTGAGGATGCCGGTGCGCGTCTCCTGGCAGAGGTTCAGGCCGCGCCCGTCGCGCTCCAGCCTGTCCACCACGCGCAGGCTCTGCTCATAGTGGCGGAAGCCGCCGGAGTAGATCTCGTTCAACGCCCTCTCGCCCGCGTGGCCGAAGGGCGTGTGGCCCAGGTCGTGGCCCAGGGCGATGGCCTCCGTGAGGTCCTCGTTGAGGCGCAGGGTGCGGGAGATGGTGCGCGCTATGCGCGCGACCTCCAGCGTGTGGGTCAGGCGCGTGCGGTAGTGGTCGCCCTCCGGCTGGAGGAAGACCTGCGTCTTATGCTTGAGCCGGCGGAAGGCCTTGCAATGCGTTATCCGGTCCACGTCGCGCTGGAAGCAGGTGCGCACGGCGCACTCCGGCTCCGGCGACGGACGCCCGGCGCTTTCGGCCGCGCGGACGCCGCGCGCGCACACCAGGCGCAGTTCCTCGAACTCTCTCATCTCGCGTGGACTGGACATCGCCGCACCCCCCTGATTATCTAATACGCCGCCGCCGGCGGAAAACCCTTTACGCCGCGCGAAAAAAATAAAAAAAGTACCCGCAGCGGCCAAAGTAAGTCAAACCCGCAAGGCCGTATATGCCAGCCGCTCAGTCCAGGCGCTGCGGGCGAAAGACGCCGCCTTCGGAGGCCATGCGCGCGCCGCCGGCGGACAGCTCGGCCAGCCGCGCGGAAAAGGCCCCGGCCATACCCGAGGGCAGCAGGCAGCGCACCGTCACGCCCTCGGCGAAGGCGCAGTCCAGCTCCT
>CALWYT010000154.1 GCA_944385835.1 uncultured Oscillospiraceae bacterium
GTGCTGAGCGCCGAGCCGAGCCACGAGGAGGCCAGGGTGCGGCTGCGCCTTTCTCCCGGCGTGGACGAGCGCGTCCTGCGCGAAGCGGTGGAAAAGGCCGGATACGTGTTCAAAGGCATGGAATAAAAAATCTAAGGAGGAAATTGCGATGAAAAAGTTCATGAAGGTCGAAGGTATGCACTGCGGCGGCTGCTCCGGCAGGCTTCGGAGGGTGCTGGAGGCCCTGCCCGGGGTGGAGAGCGCCGAGGCCAGCCACGAGGCCGGGACGGCCTCCGTAGTCTGCGCTGCGGAGGTCACGGACGAGGCCATAAGGGCGGCCATAGATGGCGCCGGCTTCAAGTGCGCGTCCATCGAGGACGCGGGGTGAACGGATACCGGGCGGGCCGCGGCGGCCCGCCCGGTATTTTTGCGCCTCCGGCCGCATAGTATGCCCAGCCGGGCTTCCGGAGAAGGGGGAGAGGCTGTGTGAAGGCTTTGGATGCTCTGGAGGCCCTGCTGCGCCCGGCGGAGAGCGGCCCGGCGTGGAGCGCGGCGCGGACGGCGGCCTGCCTCGCCGCGTTCAGGCCCCTGGGCGGGCGGGTGTACGCCTTCGGGCGCAGCGCGCTGGGCAGGCCGCTGCTGTGCCTGGAGCTGGGCGAGGGCGGGAGCTGCGCCCTCTTCGCCGCGGCGCAGCACGCGAACGAGTGGCTGACGTCCCCGGCGCTGCTCTGGGCGGCGCTGCAGCTGGCGCTGGACGTCCCGCGCGGCGTGCGGCTCGCCTTTGTCCCGCTGGCGAACCCGGACGGCGTGGACCTGGTCACCGGCGCGCTGGACGGGACAGCGGCCTGCGCCGCGGCGC
The DNA here is from genome assembly GCA_944385835.1 of uncultured Oscillospiraceae bacterium. Taxonomy (GTDB): domain Bacteria; phylum Bacillota; class Clostridia; order Oscillospirales; family Oscillospiraceae; genus Scatomorpha. The sequence continues at coordinate 839 of CALWYT010000154.1, forward strand.
GGGAGATAGCCGGGCGCTGGCCGCAGCTGCTCTTCCCGGGCGGCTGGAAGGCGGACATACGCGGCACGGACCTGAATTTGCAGTACCCCGCGGGCTGGGAGGCCGCGCGCGAGATCAAATTCGCCCAGGGCTGGACCGGCCCCGCGCCGCGCGACTACGTGGGCGCCGCGCCGCTGAGCGCCGCCGAAAGCCGCGCGCTGTACGCCCTGGCGCGGCGGCTGCGCCCGGCGGCGGCCGCAGTGTTCCACAGCCAGGGCGGGGTGATATACTGGCGCTACCACGGTTTCGCCCCGCCCGGCGCGAAGGCCCTGGCCGCGCGGATCTCCGCCGCGAGCGGCTACGCCCTCGACGACGCCCCGGACGTAAGCGGCAACGCCGGGTTCAAGGACTGGGCCATAGACTCGCTAGGCATCCCGGCCTTTACAGTGGAGTGCGGCCTGGGCGAGAACCCGCTGCCCGTCTCGCAGCTGGAGGGGATTCGCGCCGCCGCCGCGGCCATATGCCGCGAAATCGCCGCCTGGAGCGCCCCGGCTTGACTTTACGGCAACTTGGGATATAATAGACAAGCGGGCCGCGCCGGCAGGCCGGGCCGCAGACAGCGTACACTTTGCGGGCTACGCCCGATACGAAAGAGGTTATGATATGGACAGCACCAACTGCAATCACGACTGCTCCTCCTGCTCTGAAAACTGCTCCTCCCGCAGCCCCGAGAGCTGGCTCAAGCCCCTGCACGAGGGCAGCAGCGTCAAGAAGGTCATCGCCGTCGTCAGCGGCAAGGGCGGCGTGGGCAAGAGCCTTGTCACCGGCCTGCTCGCCTGCGAGATGCAGCGCCGCGGCCACCGCACGGCCGTCCTGGACGCGGACGTCACCGGCCCCAGCGTGCCGCAGATGTTCGGCGTCGAGGGCCCGGCCCGCGGCGGCGAGGACTTCATCCTCCCGCTCAAGAGCATGGGCGGGATACAGATGATGAGCATGAACCTGCTCCTCCCGCACACGACCGACCCCGTCGTCTGGCGCGGCCCCATCATCGCCGGCGCGGTAGAGCAGTTCTGGACCGACGTCATCTGGGACGGCGTGGACTATATGTTCGTCGATATGCCCCCCGGAACCGGCGACGTGCCGCTGACCGTATTCCAGAGCCTGCCGGTGGACGGCGTCGTCGTGGTCGCCAGCCCGCAGGAGCTTGTCGGCATGATAGTCGAAAAGGCCGTCAACATGGCCAACATGATGAATAAGCAGGTCATAGGCCTCGTGGAGAACATGAGCTACTTCACCTGCCCGGACTGCGGCAAAAAGCACAGCATCTTCGGCGAGAGCCACATAGACGAGATTGCGCAGCGCTTCGGCATCCCCGTGGTAGCGAAGCTGCCGATCGACCCCGGCTACGCCGACTCCTGCGACGCCGGCAAGATCGAGACGCTCGAGGTCCCCGAGCTGAAGGAGCTGGCCGACACCGTCGAGGGCCTGCTGGCCTGACGCGCTCCGCCCGGCGGGGCCTTCAAAAAATATCCTCAGATACGGCTCCCGAAGCGGGGGCCGTATCGCCGTATTCAGGTGGTTAGCGCATGATAACGCTTCTTTCCAAAATCTTTATCAAGGACCGCGGCGACGTCTCAAGCCCGGAGGTGCGCAGGGCCTACGGCGCGCTCTGCTCCATCGTGGGCATCTGCCTCAACGTGCTGCTCTTCGGCTTCAAGTACCTGGCCGGCACCCTCGCAGGCTCCATCGCCGTGACGGCGGACGCCTTCAACAACCTCTCCGACGCCGGCTCCAGCATCATCACCCTGCTCGGCTTCCGCCTCGCGGCGAAGAAGCCCGACCCCGGCCACCCCTTCGGCCACGGGCGCATAGAGTACATCTCCGGCGTGGCGGTGTCGCTCATCATCATCGTCGTCGGCGTGCAGCTGGGGCTGGAGTCCGTAGACAAGATACGCGCTCCCGAGCCGGTGGACGCGAGCTGGCTGGCTATGCTGATACTCGCCGCCTCGATATGCGTCAAGGGCTATATGTATTTCTACAACCGCGCCGTGGGCAAGAAGATAAACTCCCCCGGTATGCGCGCCACGGCCTCGGATTCGCTCTCCGACAGCGTGGCGACCCTGGTCGTGCTGCTCGGTATGCTCGCCGCGCGGATATGGGGCGTAAACATCGACGGCTGGTCCGGCGCGGCGGTGGCGCTCTTCATCATCTGGAACGGCTTCAACGCCGCCCGCGACACGCTCGACCCCCTGCTGGGCCGCGCGCCCGAGCCGGAGCTGGTGCAGCGGATATGCGACATAGTCATGGCCCACCCTGAGGTGCTGAACGTCCACGACCTCGTCGTCCACGACTACGGCCCCGGGCGGCTCATGGTCTCGCTCCACGCCGAGGTGCCGGGCGACGGCGACATCTTCGAGCTGCACGACGCCATAGACACGGCGGAGTACGAGCTGCAGAAGGAGCTGGGCTGCACGGCGGTCATACACATGGACCCCGTCAGCACCGACGACTCCAAGGTCGCCGCCATGCGCGCCGCCCTGGCCGGGGCCGTCGGAGCGCTCAACCTCGGCATCACGATACACGACTTCCGCATAGTGGACGGCCCCACGCACACGAACGTCATTTTCGACGCCGTCCTCCCCAACGACAGCCCGCTGAGCGAGGACGAGGCCAAGGCCAGGCTCGAGGACATAGTCCGCGGCCTCTGGCAGAACACGCACCCCAAGGTGCATATCGACAGGCCCTTCGTCTGACGGAGGGGGAAAAAAGAGCCGGGCGCCCGGTTATACCGGGCGGCCGGCTCTTTGCGTGAGGAGAGGGCCGGCCAGGCCGGCCCTCCCGGTTATTTGATTTTCCAGATGCGGTCGGCGTACTCGCGCACGGCGCGGTCGGCGGCGAAGATGCCGCTCTCGGCGATGTTCACCAGGCTCATGCGGGCGAACTCGTTGGCGTCGCGCACGGCGGCGTAGAGCTTGTCGTGCGCGGCCACATAGCTGGCGAAGTCGGCCAGGAGCATATACTGGTCGCCGCCGTACAGCAGGCTGCTGACGAGGTCGGCGTAGCTCTTGCCGTCGGAGAGGCCGTTGTTGAAGCGGTCGAGCACGCGCTTGAGACGCGGGTCGCTGTTGACGTAGTGCTGGGGGTTGTAGCCGTTGCGGCGCAGTTCCTCCACCTCATTGGCGCGCAGGCCGAAGAGGAACATATTGTCGTCGCCCAGGCGCTCGTACATCTCGACGTTCGCGCCGTCGAGGGTGCCGATGGTCACGGCGCCGTTCATCATCAGCTTCATGTTGCCGGTGCCGGAGGCCTCCTTGCCGGCGGTGGAGATCTGCTCGCTCACCTCGGCGGCGGGCATGAGCTTTTCCGCCACGGAGACGCGGTAGTTCTCCAGGAAGAACACCTGCAGCCTGCCCTTGCAGACGGGGTCGGCGTTGATGTCGGCGGAGAGGGAGTTAATAAGCTCGATTATGCGCTTGGCGGTCACGTAGCTGGCGGCGGCCTTGGCGCCGAAGATGAAGGTGCGCGGCACGAACTCCATGTTCGGGTTGTCGTGCAGGCGGTCCTGCAGGTGGGCTATCAGCATGGCGCACATCAGCTGGCGCTTGTACTCGTGGAGGCGCTTGACCTGGACGTCGAAGACGGCGCCGGTGTCCATGTCGAAGCCCTGGGTCTTTTTCGCGTAGGCGGCGAGGTACTGCTTGTTGAAGCCCTTTATCTCGCGCAGGCGGGCGAGGACCTCCTTGTCGGACTCAAACCTGCGCAGCTTGGCAAGCTCCTCGGGGCGGCGCAGGTAGTCCGGGCCGATAAGCTCCTTGACAAGGCCGTCGAGCCTGGGGTTGACCTGGCTGAGCCAGCGGCGGTGGTCGATGCCGTTGGTGACGTAGGTGAACTTCTCCGGCTCAAACTCGCAGATGTCGCGGAAGAGGTCGTTCCTGAGGATGTCGCCGTGCAGGCCGGAGACGCCGTTTATCATGTAGCAGGCCGCGAGGCACATATTGGCCATATGCACCTTGCCGCCCTCTATGACGGCGTTGCGGGAGATCCTGGCGTTGTCGCCGTGGAACTTCTCGCCCAGCTCGGCGCGCCAGCGGCGGTTTATCTCGCTTATGATCTCGAACACGCGCGGCACCAGGCTCTGCACCAGGCCCTGCGGCCAGGTCTCCAGCGCCTCGGACATGATGGTGTGGTTGGTGTAGGCCACGCAGTGGCTGACCACGTCCCAGGCCTCGTCCCAGCCCAGGCCGTCCTCGTCCATGAAGATGCGCATCAGCTCGGGGATAATCAGCGTGGGGTGGGTGTCGTTGATCTGTATCACGTGGTGCTCGGCGAAGGAGCGCACGTCGCCCCAGGTGCGGCGGTGGTCGCGGACTATGTTCTGCGCGGTGGCGGAGACGAAGAAGTACTGCTGCTTAAGGCGCAGGGTCTTGCCCTCTATGTGGTCGTCGGCGGGGTAGAGCACCTTGGTGATGACCTCGGCCATGGTGCGCTGCTCCATGCTCTGGACGTATTTGCCCTCGGAGAAGCGGTACATATCGAGGCTGTTGGGGCTGTGGGCCTCCCAGAGGCGCAGGGTGTTCACCTTGCCGCCGCCGAAGCCGGAGATGAGCATATCGCGCGGCACGGCGAGGACGGAGTCGTAGTCCTTCAGCTCGGCGTGGCAGTTGCCGAAATAGTCCCAGCTCTCCTCCACGCGGCCGCCGAAGCGGACCTCGAAGGTGTCCTCATAGCGGGGGATGAGCCAGCTCTCGGCGGCGCTCTTCCAGTTGTCGGCGACCTCCACCTGGCGGCCGTTTTCGATCTTCTGGCGGAAGATGCCCAGCTCGTAGCAGAGGGTGTAGCCCGTGGCGCCGATGCCCTCGGTGGCCATGCTGTCCATGTAGCAGGCGGCCAGGCGGCCCAGGCCGCCGTTGCCGAGGCCCGCGTCCGGCTCCAGCTCGAAGATGTCGCCGGCCTCGCGGCCCATGTCCTCCAGCGCGCCGATAAGCGCGTCGGCCACGCCGAGGTTATAGGCGTTCTTCATAAGGCTGCGGCCCATGAGGAACTCCATCGAGAGGTAGTGGACCTCCTTTTCGGGGGTCTCAACCTTCTCGGCGGCGAGCAGCCGGCTCATGATCTCGCGTATCACCATGGCCGAAGCCTGGAACACCTGATCGTCGGTGGCCTCCTTGCCGGTAACGCCGAAGTAGCTGCAAAGCTTATCCTCCAGCGCGCCGTGCATCTCATCCCTGGAAATCTGTCCTGTAGTCATGTAAACCTCCATGTTACCCGGCGGAAACGTTACCGGGCGGCGAAATAAAATCCGGGCAGGCGAATTGCCGCCCGCCCGGCGGGCCGCACACAGGCGGCCTTATGCGCCCGCCTGTGCGGCGGCCGCTTTAGAGGTGAGACTGACGGGCCGAAGCCCGCCAGTCAGACCCCTTGTCTGCGTGTTGACGCGCCTGCGCTCAGACCCTGCTGCCCTTGGGGAGCACCAGCGGGAGCTGCGGGGCGCCGGCCAGCGTCTCGCCGGCCGAGATGACGACGTCCTTGTCGGAAATCACGTAGTTGAGCTGCACGCCGGCCTCGATCACCGTGTCCTGCATGATGATGCAGTTCTTCAGCACGGCGCCGGCGCCCACGCGCACGCCGCGGAAGACGACGCAGTTCTCAACATAGCCCTCGATGATGCAGCCGTCCGCCACCAGGCTGTTCTTGCTGACGGCCTGGTCGCCGTAGTAGGTGCTGACGTCGCTGCGGCCCTTGGTGCGGACGGGCCGGTCCTCCGGGAACAGCTCGCGCCGCTTGGCGCGGTCGAGCATATCCATGCTGGCCCTGTAGTAGCCGTCCACGCTCATTATATTCGCGTAGTACGCGTCGTGCATATAGACGCCGATCTTCCCGCCGCGTGCGATAAGGCCGCCCAGGCCGTCGCGGTGGAACTTGTGGTAGAGCGCGGTGTCGCAGCTGTCGATGATTTTGAGCAGCATCTCCTTGCTCATGACGTAGACCTCGAGCGTGGCCACGCCCTCGCCCGGGCCGCTGCGCCTGAGCAGTATCTCCTTGACGAAGCCGTCCCCGTCCAGGAGGAAGCGGTGATGGACGCCCTCGGGCGCGCCGGAGGTGCAGACGGCGGTGACGTCCGCGCCGGAGTGGACGTGCCGGTACATCACGTCGCCGAGGTCGATGCTGGCGGCCAGGCTGCCGCGCATGAGGGCCACGTAGTCCTGCTTGATGTCCTCGATGTAGCCGCGGACGTTCTCAAGCGCGTCGACAATGCCCTCGTACTCGCCGTTGCTTCCGAAGGGGGGCAGGAGGCGGAGGCCGCCGCGCTTGCGGGACATATCCCACTCCTTGCCGGAGCCGATGTGGTCCAGCAGGGACTGGTAGTCGCGCTGCATGATGACGCCCACGTCGCGCACGCCGGCGTTCTGAAGGTTGCTGAGCGCGAAGTCAATCAGGCGGTAGCGCCCTGCGAAAGGCAGGGAGGAGGAAGTGCGGCACATGACCAGCTCGCGCAGGTCGCGGCTGGAGCGGTCGGCCAGGATAAGCCCGTGCAGATTTATCATTGCTCATCTCTCCCTTCCCCGGCGGGTACGCAGTCGTAGATCATGGCTCCCGCCTTGATCACGGCGCCCGCGCCGACTTCTATACCGGGGCCGCAGGTGGCGACGTTCCAGTCGGCGCTGCCGTCCGGGTCGCTGCCCACGCGCGCGCCCGCGCGCACGACGGTGTTCTCGCCGATGATGGAGTAGCGCACCTCCGCGCCGTCCTCTATCTTGGCGCCGGGCATCAGTATGCTGTAGCTCACCTGCGCTCCGCGGCCGACGTAGACCGAATTGGACAGCACGCTGTTGCTGACGTCGCCGTAGATCTCGCAGCCCTCCGTGACGATGGAGTGCAGGACCTTGCTGTCCGGGCCGGCGTAGTGCGGCGGCTTGATCGGGCTTTTGGAGCGGACGGGCCAGGACGCGTCAAAGAGGTCCATCAGCGTGTTGCCCAGCATATCCATGTTGGCGTCCCAGAGGCTGACGATGGTGCCGACGTCGCGCCAGTAGCCGTCGAAGCGGTAGGGCCAGAGCTTCTCGCCGGCGGCGAGCATATTGGGGATGATGTTCTTGCCGAAATCCTTGGAGGAGTTGGGGTCGTTCTCGTCGGCGATGAGGTACTCGCGCAGCTTCTTCCAGTTGAAGATGTAGATGCCCATGCTGGCGAGGTCGCTCTTGGGCTGCTTGGGCTTCTCCTCGAACTCGTTTATGTAGCCGTCCGCGCCGCAGGAGAGGATGCCGAAGCGGCTGGCCTCCTCCATGGAGACCTGCTTGACGGCGATGGTGCAGTCGGCCTTGTTCTGGACGTGCTCGCGCAGCATATCGGAGTAGTCCATCTTGTAGATGTGGTCGCCCGAGAGGATGAGGACGTTCTCCGGCTCATAGTTCTCGATAAAGGCGATGTTCTGGTATATCGCGTTCGCCGTGCCGGAGAACCAGGAGCCTTTTTCGCCCGCGCTCTGATAGGGCGGGAGGATGAACACGCCGCCGTCGGAGCTGTCCAGGTCGTAGGCCTGGCCGCTGCCGATGTACGAGTTCAGCTGCAAGGGCTTGTACTGCGTCAGCACGCCGACGACGTCGATGCCGGAGTTCGCGCAGTTGGAGAGCGGGAAGTCGATGATGCGGTACTTACCGCCGAAGGGTACGCTGGGTTTGGCGACGTCCTTGGTAAGCGCGTACAGACGGGAGCCTTGACCGCCCGCAAGGAGCATCGCTATGCATTTTCTGTTCACACTGTTCCCCCCTGACATTTTGGGCAGCGCCCTGCGAGTTCAGGCGTTGCCAGAGGTTTTCTTGTTATATTTGCTCATGGCCCTGTCCGGACCCTCGCTTATATAGCACACCGCCGCCTTCGCGGCGTTCTCGCACGCGGCGGCCACCGCCTCCGCGTCCCTGCCGGTGAAACGGCCCAGCACCCAGTCGACGCTGTCGTATTCCGGCTCGCCTATCCCCAGCCTTATGCGCGGGAACTTATCGGTCCCCAGATGCGCTATCACGCTCTTGAGGCCGTTGTGGCCGCCCGCGCTGCCGGAGGCGCGCACCCGCACGCTCCCGGGCGGGAGGGCCATCTCGTCGCTTATCACTATGACCCGCTCCGGCGGGACCTTGTAGAAGCGGGCGGCCTCGCCTATCGATTCGCCGGAGAGGTTCATATAGGTCTGCGGCTCCATCAGCAGCACGCCGCGGCCGCCGACCTCGGCACGCGCGGTCAGCGCGCGGTGGCGCAGCCTGTCCATGCGGACGCCCAGCAGCTTTTCCATGGCCGCGCCGGCCATGAAGCCGGCGTTGTGCCGCGTGTTCTCATACTTAGGCCCGGGGTTGCCCAGAAAGGCGACGATCCATTCCACCGCGGGCCGCTTGCCGAAAAGCATGGTTCCGGGCCGTCAGTCGAAGAGGGAGGAGATCGAGACCTCCTCGTAGATGCGCTCTATCGCCTCGGCGAAAATGGACGCCACGGAGAGGTACTTGATCTTGCCGCAGGCGGGCTTGTCCTTGGGGTAGGGGACGGTGTCCAGCAGCACCAGCTCCTTTATGGGGCTGGCGTTGATGCGGTCTATCGCCTGCCCGGAGAGCACGCCGTGCGTGGCGCAGGCGTAGATGTCCTTCGCGCCCCCGACCTTGACGAGGGCCTCCGCCGCGTGGCAGAGGCTGCCCGCGGTATCGACCATGTCGTCGAGCAGTATCACGTTCTTGCCGGAGACGTCGCCGATGATGTTCATGACCTCGGACTGGTTGGCCACCTGGCGGCGCTTGTCTACTATCGCGAGGTTCAGCTCCAGCTTCTGCGCAAAGGTGCGCGCGCGCGCGACGCTGCCCACGTCCGGGCTGACCACCATGAAGTCGCCGTTGCCGCGGCCGAAGCTCTCAATGTAGTAGTTGGCGAGTATGGGCGCGCCGAAGAGGTTGTCCACGGGTATGTCGAAGAAGCCCTGGATCTGGGCGGCGTGCAGGTCCATCGTGAGGACTCGGTCGGCGCCGGCCTCGGTTATGAGGTTGGCGACGAGCTTGGCGGAAATGGGGTCGCGGCTTTTGGCCTTGCGGTCCTGGCGCGCGTAGCCGAAGTACGGTATGACGGCGGTGATACGGCCTGCGCTGGCCCGGCGCATCGCGTCGATCATGACCAGCAGCTCCATAAGGTTGTCGTTTACTGGCTTGCACGTCGGCTGAACTATAAAGACGTCCGAGCCGCGCACAGGCTCCCCAAGGCTGAGGGACACCTCGCCGTCGGCAAAGGCGGAGACTGTGCAGCAGCCGAGCTTCTTGCTCAGCTTCTCGCAAATGGCCCTGGCGAGCGGGATGTTGCTGTTGCCCGCAAACACCTTGACCTCTTTACCGTGTGAAATCAAATTCATCGTCCTCTCTGTATGTACGGGCCGGAGCCAAACTCAGCCGCTCCGGGCCTGCCCGGCGCCGCCGGGACGCGCCGCAGGGCCGCGCAGGGAGCCGGCGCCCTCTCTCGCCGACATTATACCAAAACTCCGGGCAAAATAATAGATGCAAACGAAGATTTTTGGTAAAACCTCCAATGGTCAATTTGTACAAAATGCCCAAGAAACGCGCCTGATTTCTGGCGACATTCCCTCCGGGTGTCCCGCAGGGGGCAGAAGCGGCCGCGGCGGCCGCCGGAGAGACGAAAAGTTCCGCGCGCGGCTTGCAAAGCGGCGCGGATAATGGTAAAATTATTTGTCACAAAATTTGCGGCAGGGCCGCTTAATTATGGAGGCAGCAGAAATGTTTGAAAATCTCGTGGAAATACTCAAGAAGAACCCCCGCAAGATAGTCTACACAGAGGGTACCGACGCGCGCATACTCGAAAGCGCGGCCCGCCTGAAGGCCGGCGGCTTCCTCACCCCCGTGCTGGTCGGCAACGTCGAGGCGGTCAAGGCCGCGGCTGAGAAGGGCGGCTTCGACATCGAGGGCCTGGAGATCGTCGATCCCGAGAACTACGCTGAGTTCGACGCCATGGTGGACGAGATGGTCAAGCTGCGCAAGGGCAAGATGAGCGCCGAGGACTGCGCCGCCGCGCTGAAGAAGTCCAACTACTTCGGCACCATGCTCGTCAAGATGGGCAAGGCCGACGCCCTGCTGGGCGGCGCGACCTACTCCACCGCCG
>CALWYT010000155.1 GCA_944385835.1 uncultured Oscillospiraceae bacterium
ATGTCATACATGCTACGTTAAAAATATCATACCTGTTTGCTTTCGGCAAATACGTAAATGTTTATACCATCCATAGGAGATTGGCAATACCTGAACTTTTCCGTCAAATTTGATAAGCGCGCCGCCCGCGGCGTACAGCCTGGGCGGCGCGCTTGGACCGGCGCGGGGGACACCGTCAGACGACGGTGAAGGGATAGCCGCAGCTCCGTATATAATCCTTGAGGCAGGCGGTGAAATTCAGTATGTCGCTGGTCTTGGGCGAGTTCTTCTTGTATACGGCGGCCACTATGCGCCCAAGGCTCTCGTCCGTAAACATATAGTAGTTTACGTCGGCCAGGCGGCGGTGGAACACGCTGACATCTGGCAGCAGCGAGACGCCGGCGTTCTTGCTGACCAGCTTGTGGACCGTCTCGATGTTATGGCACTCGCTTATCTTCGTGGGGATATAGTTCAGGTCCGTGAGCAGGTTGCGGAAAATGCGGCCGAGGTACATATCCTCCTGGAGGATGACGATGGGCTTGCCGCGGATGACCTCCTTGTCCACCTTTGGGAACGGCGACGCCGGGGTGGAGGGGATGTACAGCTCGCGGCTGGCCGCGAGCAGGAAGCGCTCCTGGAACAGCGGGACGGAGACATAATGCACCGTGTCCGGGTTCGGAATCCCTATCTCGAGGTCTATTACGTCGTTTTTGAGGAACTCGTGCAGCTTTATGTTCAGTTCCTCGTGTATGCGTATGTTGCAGTCGGGGACGCGGGCGTAGAAGCGGTCGATCGGTTCCGGCAGCAGGGCGGCGCTGCGCTGCCACGAGGCGCCGATGTCCAGCTGCCTCGCCGCGCCGGCCTTTATCTTGCTCAGCCTGTTCTCCAGCTGCTTTGCGGACTCGAGCGTGGCCTTGGCCCATTCGATATAGGCCTGGCCCGCCTGGGTGAGCGTGATGCTGGACTTGCCGCGTATGAAAAGCTCGGTCCCCAGGTCCTCCTCGATTGAGCGTATGCACTGGCTCAGGGACGGCTGCGAGATATAGAGCTTTTTCGCGGCCTTGGTTATGCTGCCCTCCTCAGCGACGACTATGACGTACCTCAGTTTGTTGAAGTTCATTTGTACCCCCTCGCTTTGCGATGTACGTGCGATGCCCGCTTGCATATCAGGCGCGCGGAAGAGCGCCGCGCGCTTTGTGAACGTGTTCAAATTATCACAAATTTGCGCGCTTGGCAAGTTGACCAAAGCGGCGGTAATGTCAGAATATGAGTGAAAACACCCTGGATTTCAAACGTTATTAACTTAAATTGGACAATGCGTATAATAAAGCGAAGCTGTTTTTGTGAAAAAAGCGTCATAGGAAATTGTTATGATTTTATTAGTTTTTTTCGTATTTTACTTAAAGCCGCTCAGGATTTATACTCAAGTCAGCCTATTGATGCATAATTAACAAAGTCCTTGGGCCATTTGCGCTAAAAAACAGGGAAATAGGCGGAGATTGTGGCGCTTTTGCCGCCGCGGAGTACGAAAGGAGAGAAAGAAATGGCTTATGAGTTCATCAAGTTCGAGGTAAGCGACCACGTGGCCTACATCACGCTGAACAACCCTCAGAAGAAGAACCCGGTGCCGAACCCGGCCAAGAAGGAGCTTATCCGGCTCTTCGACATCTGCGATTTCGACGACGACATACGCATGGTCGTGATACGCGGCGCGGGCGGCTGCTTCAGCGCCGGCGGCGATCTCAACGCCATGCGCGAGCGGCTTGAAAAGGGCGAGCGCGGCACGCGCTACAACTGCCGCCTGGGCGGGGAGATGAACCTCCGGCTGCGCAACGTAAAGAAGCCGACTCTCGCCTGCATCGAGGGGGCCATCGCCGGCGCGGGCATGAGCCTCGCGCTCAGCTGCGACTTCCAGCTGGCGGCGGAGGACACCAAATGCACCCTCGCCTTCGTCAACATCGGCTACGTCCCCGACAGCGGCGCCACCTGGCTGGTCACCCGCGCCGTCGGGACCGTGCGCGCCACCGACCTCTTCATGTCCGGCAGGCGCTTCACCGGGCGCGACGCCGCCGACTGGGGCCTTTTCACCGAGGCCGTGCCGCACGAGGAGCTTGAGGAGCGCCTGGCCAAGTACGTCAAGAAGTACTCCCACGGCCCGACAAAGGCCTACGGCAACATAAAGACGCTCATAAACCGCTGCGCCTACTCCGACTGGGCCGCCGGGACGTACAGCGAGGTGGAGCTGCAGGGCGAGCTGGAGCAGACCGAGGACTTCCGCGAGGCGGTGTTCGCCTTCTTCGACAAGAGGAAGCCGGAATTCAAGGGCAAATAACCAATACATAAACGGAGGTTAGCTATGAAAGCACTGGAGGGCATACGCATACTTGACTTCTCCACCCACACGGCAGGGCCGACCTGCACCGCCATGATGGCGGACCTGGGCGCCGAAGTCATCAAGGTCGAAATGCCGAAGGTCGGCGACGACACCCGCTACCTGGCCAACGCGGTCGAGGGCTACAGCACGCAGTTCATGTGGAACAACCGCGGCAAGAAGAGCATTACCGTCAACATGAAGGACCCCGAGGGCGTCGCGGCCCTGCTCGAGCTGGGCAAGCAGGTCGACGTGGTCATCGAGACGATGAAGCCCGGCTCCATGAAGAAGATGGGCCTGGACTACGAGGCCTTCAAGGCCGTCAACCCGGCGATAATCTACTGCGCCATATCCGCCTTCGGCCAGACCGGCCCCAAGGCCAAGGACCCCGGCTTCGACATCCTCGCCCAGGCCAGCAGCGGCATCATGGACATGACCGGCGAGAAGGACGGCCCCCCGATGAAGAGCGGCGTCATCATGAGCGACTTCATCAGCGGAAAGGACGCCTTCGGCGCGGTCATGGTCGCGCTAATACACAGGATGCGCACCGGCCAGGGCCAGATGATAGACGTCTCCATGCAGCAGTGCCTGGTCTCCATGAACCCCTTCGTCGAGGTCGCCCTGCTGGGCAAGGACCCGCACCGCAACGGCAACCACTCCGCCGGCAGCGCGCCCTACGGCGTGTTCAAGGGGCCGAAGGACGAGTACCTGGTCATCGCCGCGCACAGCGACAGGGCCTTTGAGAAGTTCGTCACCGAGGGCATGGGCAAGCCGGAGCTGGTGAGCGACCCGCGCTTTGTGGGCGGCGCGACCAGGGCTGCGCACTACCGCGACCTGGCCGACATCATAGAGGAGTGGCTCGCCACCTTTGAGAGCGTGGACGAGGCCAAGGCCGTGCTGGACAAGGTCCCGACCGTCTGCGGCAAGATCCTCTCCACCAAGCAGGTCACCGAGGACCCGCAGCTGCTCGCCCGCGACGGCATACTAGACCTGCCCGGGGCGCGCGATATGACCCGCGGCTACCGCGGCCGCGGTATGCACGTCAAGTACTCCGAGACGCCCGCCGTCCCCGGCCCGCCTCCCGTACTCGGCGACGATAATTACGAGATCCTCGCCAGGGCCGGCCTGAGCCGCGAGAAGATTTACGAGCTGGAGACCAAGTGGGGCCAGCCCATCGAAAAGCCCTGAGGAGAGATAGAAAAACAATATATAAGGAGGAAAGCACATATGTCTACCACCAGCTTTGACCTTCTGACTCCGCTGCAGCAGGACCTGCGCGAAATGGTCCACAAGTTCGCGGACGAGGAGATCATCCCCACGGCGAAGGTGCTGGAGATAGAGGGAGAGTTCCCCGCGGAGCTTTACAAGAAGGCCTATGAGATGGGCCTGACCACCATGATCCTGCCCGAGAAGTTCGGCGGCATGGGCCTCGACATCTTCACCTACGCCATCTGCAAGGAGGAGCTTGCGCGCGGCGACGCCGGCTTTGCCGGCGCTGTGGCCGGCAGCTTCATGGGTTCCCTGCCCGCCCGCCTGCGCGGCACCGACTACCACATGAAGCTCGTGACCGACGTCCTCTGCAACGGCGGCGCGATGGCCTTCGCCCTCACCGAGGCCGCCTCCGGCTCCGACTCGGCCGATATGCGCACCACCTATTACGCCGACGGCGACTCCTACGTCATCAACGGCTCCAAGACCTTCATCTCCGGCGGCGAGCACGCCGACCTCTTCCTGCTCTTCGCCACCTTCGACCGCTCGCTGCGCGGCAAGGGCGTGTCCTGCTTCCTGGTGGACGCCAAGACCCCCGGCCTGAGCATCGGCAAGAAGGAGGATAAGATGGGCTATCGCACCAGCGATACCGTGGACCTCATCTTCGACAACTGCCGCATCCCGAAGGAGAACATGATAGGCGCCGAGGGCGAGGGCATGGCCATCATGTCCCAGGCGCTCAACCGCACCCGCCCGACCGCCGGCGCCGGCGCCATCGGCAACGCGCAGTACGCCTTCGAAATCGCCGCCGAGTACGCCACCAAGCGTATGTCCTTCGGCAAGCCCATCTACAAGCACCAGGGCATCGGCTTCAAGCTGGCCGAGATGTACACCCTGCTCGAGGCCGGCCGACTGATGTGCTGGCAGGCCTGCAAGACCGCCGACGCCGGCGTCGTAGACCCCAAGCTCTTCTCCGCGGCCAAGGTTTTCGCCTCCGACGCAGGCATGAAGGTCTGCTCCGAGGCCGTCCAGGTCCTCGGCGGCTACGGCTACAGCCGCGAGTACCCCGTCGAGAAGCGCTTCCGCGACGCGAAGATCTATCAGATCTTCGAGGGTACCAACGAGATTCAGAAGATGGTAATCTGCAAGGACGTCGTCAAGGACTTCCTGCCCAAGAAGAATTGAGGTCCGGCGCGGCAGCGCTGGTAATTCCGGCCTCCTAAAGACAAGAGAAGGGAGAAAACAATGGCTAAATCTATGACAAAATCCCAGAAATCCGTCATGCACGTGTGCATAGCCCTGGTTATCTGGGCAATCTTCAAATGGCTTATTCCCGCCCCCGCGCCGATGAGCGACACCGGCATGGAGATCTGCGGCGTGTTCATCATGGCCACCTACCTCTGGATAACCGTCGGCACCGGCTGGACCAGCATACTCACGATATGCATGGTCGCCATTTCCGGCGCGATGAGCGCCACCAACGCCATCAAGGGTTCCTTCGGCGACTGGATGTTCGCCTTCCTCATGGCCTGCATGCTCGTCAACCACGTCCTGAGCGAGACCGGCCTTTCCCGCCGCATCGCCCTCTGGTTCATCACCCGCAAGTTCGTCAAGGGCCGTCCCTACATCATAATCCTGATGTTCTTCACGGCCATGTTCGTCCTCGGCCTCGGCATGACCTCCAGCGCCACCTGCGTTATGTTCCTCGCCCTCGCCAAGGAGATCATCGACACCTGCGGTATTGACCGCAAGGACAAGTTCTCCCAGTTCCTGTTCTGCTCCATCGCGGCCATCACCATCGCCGGCAACGGCATGACCGCCATCGGCCACGGCAACTTCATCACCGGCATGGGCTGGGTCGGCGAGGCCTTCGGCCTGGACATCTCCATCGCCCAGTCCGCCGCGATCGGCATCTCCATCGGCGTCGTCTGGATACTGCTCGTCGTCGTCATCATGGCCCGCGTCTACCGCATCGACGCCAGCAAGCTCGTCAAGCTGGACATCGACGCCCTGCGCGCCACCCTGCCCCCGATGAGCAAGAGGGAAGTTTTCGCCTGCATCTGCTTCGCCCTCGTCGTTATCTGCTGGGTCGCCGGCGACCTCTTCGCGCCCTTCCCGTTCCTCGACGGCCTCAGGGAGTTCATTGACAGCCTGGGTTCCGCCGTCCCCGTCCTGCTCTGCGTCTGCGTGTTCTGCTTCGTCCCCATCGACGGCGAGCCTCTGATGAACTTCAACAAGGCCAGCAAGACCATCGCCTGGCAGAGCTGCATGATGATCGGCACCGTCCGCCTGCTCGGCTCCGTCGTCAACCTCGAGGAGCTTGGCATAGTCCTCTGGATACAGGAGGTCTTCGGCCCCATGGTCCAGTCGATGCACACCTACGTGTTCATCGCTGTCTGCATCGGCGCCGTGCTGCTGCTGACCAACTTCGTCTCCAACTCCATCGCCATGGTCCTCTTCCAGGTCGTGGCCCCGCTGATTGTGCTCATGCCTGAGGTCAACGGCCCCGCGCTCGGCGTCGTCATGATCTGCGCGGCGCACTACGCCATGTGGACCCCCGGCTGCACCACCACTACCAGCTTCGTCGTCGGCAGCGGCGACGCGGATGGCAGCTTCATGACGCGATACATGTGGCTGCCCATGATCGCCGCGTACGTCTGCCTGCTCTTCGTCGGCTACAGCGTCGGCACGCTGGTGTTCTGAGCCGAAGCGGCAGAGTAAACCAACGCAACATAAGGCCGGCCGCGCTTGTCACGCGGCCGGCCGCTTTGAGTTCTTTCAACCCGGAGGTAAGCTATGGACAAGATACTGAGCCTCGGAGAAGCGGCGCGCGGCGGCCTCGTAAGGGGCGCGCTGGGCCTTGCGGAGGCCGTGGCGCGCGCCTACGGCCCCGGCGGGCGCGCCGTTGTGATAGGCCGGCGCTACGGCCTGCCCGAGGTCACGCGCAGCGGCTCGGCCGCGGCGAAGGCCGTAGAGTTCGCGGACGGCGCGGAGGAGGCCGGGGCGGCCATAATGCGGGCCATGGCGGCGGAGGTTGCCGAGGGCGCGGGAGGCAGCGCGACGGCGGCGATAGTCCTCGCAGCTTCGCTGCTCAGCGGCGGTATGCGCCTTATCGAGGCCGGCGCGGACGCAGCCGCGCTGCGCCGCGGCGTGCTTCTGGCATCACGGGAGGCCGCGGGGGCGCTTCGCGCCATGAGCCGCCCGGCGCCCGGCCGCGAGGACATAGAGCGCGCCGCGGCCATAGCGGCGGGCGACGCCTCGCTGGGCCGCCTGGCCGCCTCGGCGCTCGAGAGCGTCAATTTCCGTGGCGCGGTCAGCGTGCGCGCCTCCGGCACGGGCGAGAGCTTCGTCCAGCACGAGGAGGGCATGAGCTTTGACCGCGGCTGGTTCTCGCCGTATATGTCCACGGACTTCACAAGCATGGAAGCTGACTTCACGGACGCGGCGGTGTTCCTCTCTGCAAAGAAGCTCGAGCGCGTGGACGAGCTGCTGCCGCTTCTCGACGAGGCCGCCCGTGCCGGGGTAAGCCTGCTTGTCATAGCGGAGGAACTGTCGCAGGACGTCCTGACGAGTATGCTCAGCAACATCTCGCGAAAGACCATACGCCTCTGCGCCGCGAAGGCGCCGGGGTACGCGCTTGGCCGCAGGCCTCTCCTGGAGGACATAGCCGCCTTCACGGGCGGCACGGTCTTCGGCACTGAGCTGGAGCCGGAGCTGCGCCGCGCCAGTCTGGACAAGTGCGGCCGCGCGTCCCGCGTGCGCGTCACCAGGGACAACACCTTTATCTACGGCGGGGCCGGGGACGGCGCCGCGCTCGAGCGCTACGTACACGCGCTGCGCGTTCAGCTGGATGGGGCGAAAAACCTGCGCGAGCGCGACGAGCTGACCGAGCGCATCGCCCGCCTGACCGACGGCACGGCCGTCATCCGCGTAGGGGCTGCCTCCGAGGCGGGGAGGGCAGAGGCCACGGAGCGCGTGACCGCGGCCCTGGCCGCGGCCGTGTCCGCCACGAGGGGAGGGCTGCTGCCCGGCGGCGGCGTTGCGTACCTGCGCGCGTCGAAGCGTATAGAGAGCTTCGCCGCGGGCCTTGACGGCGACGGGCGCCTCGGCGTGCAGCTGCTGGCGTCGTCCCTCGCGGAACCTGCGGCCCGCATAGCCGCCAACGCGGGCTTCGCCCCGGGGCCGGCGGTGGAAAAGGCCCGCGCCTCTCTCGGCGCTATTGGCTTCGACGCAGCGGCCGGGCGCTTTCGCGATATGTTCCGCGCGGGCATAGTGGACCCGGCGGAGGCCCTGGTCCTGGCCCTGGAGAAGGCCGCGGGCGCCGCAGCGCAAATCCTGACCGCAGGCGCCGCCGTATTGGATAGGCCGCAGCCGCGCGCCGAGGAGCCGGTCCCGGACAACATCCACGTTACGCCGTCCGACCTGATGTAGCCGCCGAGCCTGAACTGTATATAAAAGCCGCGTCCCAGCGGGTCAAACCCGCCGGGACGCGGCTTTTTTGCGCCTTGTCTCAGCCTTTTTCCACCAGATAGCGGCGTATCTCGGCCTCTACCGCGCGCACCTCCTTCTCGAAGGCCTGCGACGAGACGCGCAGAGCGCCGTTACCCAGGATTATCAGCTGCTCGGTCGTGTCGGAGCTGACCACGCGAGTTTTAAAGCGCCGGGCGATCTCGTGCGTCGCGCGCTCGATGTAGGTGTCGGCGGTCTCGGCCTCCTTGGTATAGACGACGTAGAGGTTGTGGTAGCGCTCGACCTCCCGTTCGCCGCCGCGCACGCGGTAGGCGTCAAAGACGAGGATAGGCACGCAGCGCGTGTAGCCTGCGTAGTTGCACAGTATGTCCATGAGCCGGTGGCGCGCGGCGTCCATGCTGCCCTCGGCCAGCTCGCGCAGCTCATCCCAGGCGAAGATGACGTTGTAGCCGTCCACCAGCAGGTGCTCCGGGCCCTCCGGGCCGGGGCGGGATGTGCGCCGGGGGGAGCCGGCGGACCCGCCTGCGGGCCGCTTCGCGCTGCGCATGGCCTGGGCCGCGTCGCGGCGAATCGGGCCGTAGGTGCGCTCGAATATGGCCATAAGCTCCTTGTCTGCGGCCAGCGCCGCGCGGTAGGCGCCCGCCATGGACGCGCGCCGCTCCATGTCCCGCGCGCTCTCCTCCGCGGCAAGCCCCAGCCGCTCGCCGCGGCCCAGCACGCTCGGTATGTGCATATGCTCCGCCGCCTCGTCCCAGCGCACGAGGACGCCCGCGCCGTGGCTGCAAAACACGCTGTCGGCGCTGTTGGCCGTGTCGGCGTCGGCGTCGTAGCCAATGGCCTCGATTACCTCCACGGCGTTGTGGCATGGCTCATAGCCGCAGGGCAGGCAGCTCAGGCGGCCCCGCCCGCGGGTGTAGGCGGCCAGCTCCCGCGCATAGCCGCGCATGGCGGCGACGGGCGCCCTGCCGCGTACGACGGCGGCGCCGGCCTCGGTTTCGGGCGCGTCGAACTCCGCGCACATCCGCTGCAGGTCGGAGATGGCGCGGCCGACGGACTCCTGCGGGACGCGCAGCGTGAAGCCGTACCACGGCTCGAGCAGGACGCAGCCGCCGCTGCTCGCCGCCGTGCGCAGCCCCTGGCGCACGGCGCGGTAGGTGGCCTGGCGGAAATCGCCGCCCTCCGTGTGCTTGGGATGCGCCCGCCCGGCGGCGAGGGTTATCTTGACGTCGGTGAGCGGCGAGCCGGTCAGGGGGCCGTTATGCGTTTTTTCGGCCAGGTGCGTGAGAATCAGGCGCTGCCAGTTTGCGGCCAGCTCGTCCGGCGGACAGGCGCTGGCCAGCTGCACGCCGCTGCCGGGCGCGCCCGGCTCTATTATGAGATGCACCTCCGCATAGTGCCGCAGCGGCTCATAGTGTCCGACTCCCTCAACTCGCTTTAGTACGCTCTCTCGATAAAGTATGCCGCCTTCGCCGAAGCTGACGTCCAGGCCGAAACGCCTGCTCAAAAGGCTTGAAAGCACCTCCAGCTGCACCTCGCCCATGAGCTGGACCTGCGCCTCGCCCAGGCGCTCGTCCCAGACGACGTGCAGCAGCGGGTCCTCCTGCTCAAGCTCTCGCAGGCAGCGCAGCGCGGCCGCGGCGTCGCAGCCGTCAGGCAGGCGCAGCCCGTAGCGCAGCACCGGCTGCAGGGCGGGGGAGGCCGCGTCCGGCTCGTCGCCCAGTCCCTCGCCGGCATAGCTGCCGTCGAGGCCCGTGACCGCGCAGACCGTCCCGGCCAGGGCCGTCTGCAGCAGCTCAAACTTCTCGCCGGAGTACAGGCGAAGCTGGTCCGCCTTGGCGCGCCAGGCCCGGCGCGCGTCGCCGCGTGAGGCCAGCTCGTCCTTCACGCGCAGCTCCCCGGATGTAACTTTCAGCCAGGTCAGGCGCTCGCCGCGCTCAGAGCGCGCGACCTTGAATATGCGCGCGCCGAAGCCGCCGCCCTCGCGCGGCGCGAGGGTGAAGCGGCGCAGGGCGTCGAGCAGCCCGTCCGCGCCCTCAAGGCGGAGCGCACTGCCGAAAAAGCAGGGGAAAAGTTCGCGCTTTGCCACAGCGCGGGCGATCTGCCCGTCCTCCGGCCTGCGGCCGGAGAGCACGGCGTCGAGCAGCTCCTCGCTGCACAGCGCCAGATCCTCGCCGCTGTCCGCGGAAGAGAGGTCCACGCAGCCGGAACCGAAGCGCGCCCACAGCTCCGCGAGGCGCGCTTCGCGCTCAGCGCCGGGGAGGTCGAGCTTGTTCACGAATATAAAAACGGGCAGGCCGGCACGCTCCAGAAGCTGCCAGAGCGTTTCAGTGTGGCTCTGCACGCCGTCCGTGCCGCTGACGACGAGGACGGCGTAGTCCATGGCCCAGAGCGCCCGCTCGGCCTCTGCTGCGAAATCGGCGTGGCCGGGCGTGTCCAGCAGCGTGAATTCCGCGTCCGGCAGGCGAAGCAGCGCCTGCTTGGAGAAGATGGTTATACCGCGTTCGCGCTCGAGCGCGTCCGTGTCCAGGAACGCGTCGCGGTGGTCTACGCGCCCGAGCCGGCGCAGAGCGCCGCCGCGGTAGAGCAGCGCCTCGCTGAGCGTGGTCTTGCCGGAGTCCACGTGCGCCAGTATCCCTATTGCAAGCCGCTTCATCCGGCAGCCCTCCTTTGACGCGCCGCTCCCCGGCGCGTAGTCAAGCTATTATAACTCAGCCGCGGCGCGTTGTACAGAGGGGGCTTCTACTAATGTGACGCAACAAAAAATATGACACATAATGTAAGTAAAATGAGCAGAAAACAGTAAACATAATTGGAATTTTGTTGTTGACAGCGTAGAAATACACGGATATACTGTGGATATATTATCCGGCTCAGGCAGGCGCCTGCCTGATGTTCTTTCGAAGAAAGAACAAGAGGGCTTGGCGTCGGGGAACGCGCCGGCAGGATTATTTGGAGGTATTGCTGTGAAGAGACGTATATTTGCCCTGCTGCTTGCGCTGGCGCTCGCCGCCGCCATGCTGCCGGCCTCCGCCCTCGCGTCGGGCGGCGATGAGCCGGAGACGATAGACCTTGCGGAGTTTCTCGAGCGCGTCGAGGCTACCCGCGACGGCAGCGGTAACCTTAACTACGACGGCGGTGGCGTGACCGTAAAGTGGTCGCCCAAGTCTTATTGTGACGGCAAGGACATCGGCGGCTGCCTGTTTGTGGGCGGCGCGAGCGGGGACGATCTGGTTTCGACCGGCAACACGCCGCAGCGGCTCCAGAATACGAACGCGCAGTACCAGATACTCACAGACGCCGTGGACGTGTCGATAAGCAACGTCAACTTCGAGTACGTCCCGGCCGACGTCGTCCTGTGCATGAACAACAAGGGCTGGAGCGGGAATTTTACCAAGGAACAGGTGAGGAACGGCGAGCTGCAGTTCCAGAACTCCGGCAATCTGAAGATTACCGGCTGCAGCTTTGAGAAGGTCATCGTATCCCCGTATAATAAGGGCGAGAGTGTGAGCGACGATACTGAAACGCTCATTAGCGGCTGCAGCTTCTCCAACATATACGACGCCTACGCCATTAAGGACATATACACCGGCAGCGCGGTCATATCCAACTGCACCTTCAGCAACCTGTCCGGCGGCGTCTACTTCGAGGGCCGCGCCGTCCGCGGCGAGATCAGCATAGTCGAGAACACATTTACCGGCGCGGACGCCTACGCCGAAGCCGGCAAGGAGAACACCCGCGGCGCCATCCAGTTCAGCGGTTTGTTTACTATGGACCGCAGGACGGAGATAACCATAGAGGGCAACGTGTTTGAGGGCAACACGCCGGAGCAGGGTATGCCCGTACTCAGGCAGCTGAGCGATGTGGACTGTGACATCGCCGGCTGGACGCCGGGCGAGCTGTTCACGATAAAGCTGGACGCGGCCGACAAGGCCCTTCCCGGCCTTCCCAGCGGCGACGGGTACTATTTCCTCGGCTGGGCTGAGGACCCGGGGGCGCAGACCGCGACGTATATGGCCGGCGAAGCGCCCGAAAGCACCGTAATGTACTACTCCATCTGGCACAAGGTCGAGCTGGAAGCTGACAAGACTGCGGCCTGGGACGGCGAGCAGGGCGGCACGGCTACCGTGACGCTTGAGATTCCCACGGACAGCTATATGCTTGGCTCCGACCCCGTGAGCGTCGTGGGCGGCGGCGACTTCCTCCAGGACGTCATAGGCGAGGACTTCGAGCTGCTCTCGCTGGAGAGCTTCAAAATAGTCGAAAACGGCGTCGAGCTTCCCGCTGACATTGACGAGGAGACGAACAGCGCTAGCTTCGGCGTTGGGGAGAACGACGGCGGCGCGCCATATGTGCTGAGCTATGACGCCGAGAAGAAGCTGATCACTCTGAGGATTAAGAAGAACCTCATGAGCGGCGACTCCGCCGCGCGCAGCTATCAGGTAAAGCTGGCAAACGCCCCCGCCGAGCCGGGGACGTATCAGCTCCCGACCAACGTCAGCGCCACGCTGT
>CALWYT010000156.1 GCA_944385835.1 uncultured Oscillospiraceae bacterium
GCGTCGCACAGAAGGTCGTGTACGATGCGTTTGACATTATAAAGGAAAAGAGCGGCAAGGACCCGCTCGAGGCGTTCACCGAGGCCATGAACAACATCATGCCCAGCCT
This sequence comes from uncultured Oscillospiraceae bacterium, assembly GCA_944385835.1. Classification (GTDB taxonomy): domain Bacteria; phylum Bacillota; class Clostridia; order Oscillospirales; family Oscillospiraceae; genus Scatomorpha. The sequence goes on from CALWYT010000156.1 coordinate 110, forward strand.
GGAGGTCAAGGCCCGCCGCGTCGGCGGCGCCACCTATCAGGTGCCTATCGAGGTCCGTCCCGAGCGCCGTCAGACCCTTGGCCTGCGCTGGCTCACCATGTTCGCGCGCAAGCGCGGCGAAAAGACCATGAAGGAGCGCCTGGCCGGCGAGATCCTCGACGCCTGCAACAACACCGGCGCCGCGGTCAAGCGCCGCGAGGATACGCACAAGATGGCCGAGAGCAACAAGGCCTTCGCGCACTTCAGGTGGTAAGTTTAGTTTTAGGAGCGTAGCATTTTATGCCCAGAGAGTATTCACTGGAGAACACGAGAAACATCGGGATAATGGCTCACATCGACGCGGGCAAGACCACGACGACTGAGCGCATCCTTTTCTACACCGGCGTAAACTACAAGCTGGGCGAGGTTCACGAAGGCAACGCGACCATGGACTGGATGGAGCAGGAGCAGGAGCGCGGTATCACCATCACCTCCGCCGCCACCACCTGCCACTGGCGCGACTGCCGTCTGAACATTATCGACACCCCGGGCCACGTGGACTTCACCGCCGAGGTCGAGCGCAGCCTGCGCGTCCTTGACGGCGGCGTCACCGTACTCTGCGCCAAGGGCGGAGTCGAGCCTCAGAGCGAGACCGTCTGGCGCCAGGCCGACCACTACAACGTCCCGCGCATCATCTACGTCAACAAGATGGACATCATGGGCGCGAACTTCTACAACGTGGTCGATATGGTCCATGAGCGGCTCAAAGCCAACGCCGTGCCGATCCAGCTGCCGATAGGCAAGGAGGCCGATTTCCGCGGCATCATCGATCTCGTGGAGATGAAGGCCGACATCTATTACGATGACCTGGGCAAGGATATGCGCGTCGAGGACATCCCCGAGGACATGAAGGATCTCGCCGAGCAGTACCGCAACAATATGCTTGAGGCGGTCAGCGATTTCGACGACGAGATTATGGAGCTGTATCTCGAGGGCGAAGAGGTACCCAGCGATAAGGTCCGCGCCGCCATCCGCCGCGCCACCCTCGCGGTCAAGATGGTGCCGGTCGTCTGCGGCACCTCGTACAGGAACAAGGGCGTGCAGAAGCTGCTCGACGCCATCGTCGATTACCTGCCCAGCCCGCTCGACATCCCGCCCGTCGAGGGCGTCAACCCCAAGACCGGCGAGACCGAGGAGCGCGCCGCCAGCGACGAAGAGCCTTTCTCCGCTCTCGCGTTCAAGATCATGACCGACCCCTACGTCGGCAAGCTGGCGTTTTTCCGCGTCTACTCAGGCACAGTGAACGCCGGCGAGACCGTTATCAACGCCACCAAGGGCCAGCGCGAGAGGCTTGGCCGCATCCTGCTGATGCACGCCAACCACCGCGAGGACCTGCAGACGGCCTACTCCGGCGACATCGCCGCCGCCGTCGGCCTGAAGAACACAACCACCGGCGATACGCTCTGCGACGACAAGCACCAGATAATCCTTGAGAACATGGAGTTCCCGGAGCCTGTCATCCGCGTAGCGATCGAGCCTAAGACCAAGGCCGGCCAGGAGAAGATGACGGTCGCCCTCGCCAAGCTGGCGGAGGAGGACCCCACCTTCAAGACCTACACCGACGAGGACACGGGCCAAACCATCATCGCCGGCATGGGCGAGCTGCACCTGGAGATTATCGTCGACAGGCTGCTGCGCGAGTTCAAGGTCGAGGCCAACGTAGGCAAGCCGCAGGTCTCCTACAAGGAGACCATCACCAAGCCCGCCACCGTCGACACGCGCTTCGTGCGCCAGACCGGCGGCCGCGGCCAGTTCGCGCACGTCAAGCTCACCATAGAGCCGAACGAGTCCGGCAAGGGCTACGAGTTCGTGGACGACATCCACGGCGGCGCGATACCGAAGGAATATATCCCCTGCGTGGACCAGGGCATCCAGGGCGCTATGCAGGCCGGCATCCTCGGCGGCTACGAGGTCGTCGACGTCAAGGCCACGCTCATAGACGGCTCCTTCCACGAGGTCGACTCCAGCGAGAACGCCTTCAAGATCTGCGGCAGCATGGCTTTCAAAGAGGCCATGGCCAAGGCCGGCCCGACCCTGCTCGAGCCTATCATGAAGGTCACCGTTACCGCCCCGGACGAGTATATGGGTACGGTTGTGGGCGATCTTAACGCCCGCCGCGGCCAGGTGACAGGCACCGACATACGCAACGGCGCCGTTATCGTCACCGCCAACGTCCCGCTGAGCACCATGTTCGGCTACGCTACGGACCTGCGCAGCAAGACGCAGGGCCGCGCGAACTACTCCATGGAGCCGAGCCACTTCGTAGAGCTGCCCAAGAGCCTGCAGGAGAAGATTATCGGAAACCGGGGCTGAGCCTCGCTTACGATACATTCCAGTATTCTATTTCATCCACTGATTACTAAGGAGGATATCAAAATGGCAAAGCAGATGTTTAACCGCACCAAGCCCCATGTCAACATTGGCACCATCGGCCACATCGACCACGGCAAGACCACCCTGACCGCCGCTATCACCAAGGTCCTGCACATGGCTGACGAGGGC
>CALWYT010000157.1 GCA_944385835.1 uncultured Oscillospiraceae bacterium
CTATCCGGGAGGGCTGAACATGGATATAGAAAAAATACTCTCCGAGATGTCCCTGGAGGACAAGATAGCGCTTTGCGAGGGCGGGGACTTCTGGCGCACGCGCGCCTTTGAAAAGTACGGCATACCCGCGATGTTCATGTGCGACGGGCCGCACGGCCTGCGCAAGCAGGAGAACGGCGCGGATATGTTTGGAATCAACAACTCCCGCGAGGCCACCTGCTTCCCCACAGGCGTGACCACGGCGGACAGCTGGGACGAGGGCCTTCTGGAGGAGATAGGCGCCGCCATAGGCGAGGAGGCCGCAGACCAGGGCGTGGGCCTGGTGCTCGGCCCGGGCGCGAACCTCAAGCGCAACCCGCTCTGCGGGCGGAACTTCGAGTATTTCAGCGAGGACCCGTATCTGGCGGGCAAGCTGGCGGCGGGCTTCATCCGCGGAGTGGAGGCTAAGGGCGTCGGCGCCAGCCTCAAGCACTTCGCGGCGAACTCGCAGGAGTACCGGCGCTACACCTCCGACAGCGTGATGGACGAGCGCACGCTGCGCGAGCTGTACCTGGGCGCGTTTGAGATAGCGGTCAGGGAGGGCGGGCCATCCACGGTCATGTGCGCCTACCCCAAGCTCAACGGCGTGCATTGCAGCGACAGCAAGAAGCTGCTGGGGGACATCCTGCGCGGCGAATGGGGCTTCGGCGGCCTGGTGGTCACGGACTGGGGCGCGATGAACGACCGCGTGGAGGGCTTCCGCGCCGGCTGCGACCTCTGTATGCCCGGCGGGGGCGAATTCATGTGGAAGGAGGCGCTGGAGGCGGTCAGGTCGGGCGAGCTGCCGGAGGAGGCCGTGGACGACAGCGCGAGGCGGGTGCTGGAGCTGGTGCGGCGCGCGTCCGGGGCGCGCGGGCAGGAACACGGCTGCGACTACGCCGGGCATCACGAGCTTGCCCGGCGCGCGGCCGAGGCCGGCGCGGTGCTGCTCAAGAACGAGGGCGGCCTGCTGCCGCTGGCGGAGGGCGCGAAAATCGCCGTCATAGGCCATATGGCCGGACAGATGCGCTATCAAGGCTCCGGCTCCAGCCACATAAACCCCGTGAAGCTCAGCCAGCCGCTGGATTTCCTGCCCGGCGCCGTGTACGCCCGGGGCTGCGACGCCCGCGGCGGCACAACGGCGGAGCTGCTGGCCGAGGCCGCGGCCGCCGCGAAGGGGGCGGAGGCAGCCGTTGTCTTTGCCGGATTGCCCGAGCGCTTCGAGTCCGAGGGCTTCGACCGCGGCGATATGCGCCTGCCCGAGGGGCAGCTGCGTATGATAGAGGCCGCTGCCGCCGCAAATCCGAACACCGCCGTCGTCCTATTCAGCGGCGGCGCGGTGGAATGTCCCTGGGCGGACAGGGTGAGGGCTGTGCTTTACATGGGCCTGCCGGGCCAGGCGGGCGGCGAGGCCGCCGCCGCGCTGCTGTACGGCCGCGCGAACCCCGGCGGCCGGCTGGCGGAGAGCTGGCCGTACCGCTATGCGGACGTCCCATCGTCCGAGATTTACGGCAAAACCGGCGACGCGCTCTATGAAGAGGGGATTTACGTTGGCTACCGATACTACGACAAGTCCGGCACGCCGGTGCGCTGGCCCTTCGGCTACGGCCTGAGCTACACCCGGTTCGAGTATTCCGGCCTGAGCGCTTCGGCGGACAGCGTCTCCGTCAGCGTCAAAAACGCCGGGGAGCGCGCGGGCGCGGAGGTGGTGCAGCTCTATATCTCGCCGCCGCCCGGCGCCCTGCACCGGCCCGTGCGGGAGCTGAAGGGCTTCCGAAAGGTGTTTTTGCAGCCGGGCGAGAGCAAAACCGTCAGCTTTGAGCTGGACGGGCGTTCCTTCGCCGTCTGGCAGGACGGCTGGCGCGTCCCTGGCGGGACCTACACCGTCCGCGCGGGCGGCCTCAGCGCCGCCGTCGAGGTGGAGGGCGAGACGCTCGCGGCCCCGGCGTGGCAGGCGGGCAGCTGGTACGAGAGCTGCTCCGGCAAGCCGGACCGAAGAAGCTGGGAGGCCATGCTGGGCCGGGAGTATACCCCGCCCCGGCTTGAAAAGGGCAGCTTCACCATGGACAACACCGTGGACGAGATGCGCATCTACAGCCTTGTCATGAGGCTGATGTACAAGGCGATTGAGCTTGTGGTGGCCAGGGGGAACGGCGGGAGGGCAGACTACGATAACCAGCAGTTCCGGATGCAGATGGCCTCCTCCGCCGGCGCGCCGCTGCGCAATTTGCAGATATGCGGCGGCATCAGGGGAGGGATCATGCCCGGTGTGCTGGACATCGCGAACGGGCATTTCCTGCGCGGCATAGCGCGCATGATAAAGGGGTGAGCCGCGGGGGGCGTAGTTCACAGATTTTTCAGGCTCGTTTCAGCTTTGGGGAGTATAATGCAGTTTGGTGAACTGTATGACCATACTTGTAGTTGAAGACGAGCGGGAGCTGTCCGAATCTCTGCGCGAGCTTCTGGCGCAGCGCGGCTTCGCGTCCGATGCGGCCTACGACGGGCCGACAGGGCTGGAGTACGCGCTCACGGGGGTGTACGACCTGGTCGTGCTGGACGTGATGCTGCCGGGCTTCGACGGCTTCGAGCTGGCGCGGCGGCTGCGCGCGAAGCGCGTGGGGACGCCCATACTCATGCTCACGGCGCGCTCGGGCCTCGACGACCGCGTGGAGGGCCTGGAGGCCGGGGCGGACTACTATCTCGCCAAGCCCTTCGAGGCGCGGGAGCTGCTGGCCTGCGTGAACGCCATACTCCGCCGCCAGGGCGCGCAGGTGGACGAGCTGCGCTTCGGCGGCACCTCGCTGGACCTCGCCTCCGCCGAGCTGGTGTGCGGCGCGGGCCGCGCGCGCCTCTCCTCGCGCGAGTTTGAGCTGGCGCGCTGCCTCTTCGCCGCCGGCGGGCGGATAGTGAGCAAGGAGAAGCTGCTGGTCAAGGTCTGGGGCTGGGAGAGCGAGGCCGTGGAGAACAACGTGGAGGTCTACATAGGCTTCCTGCGCCGCAAGCTCTCCGCCATAGGCTCGGACGTGAAAATAAAGGCCCAGCGCTCCATGGGCTACCATCTGGAGGCCGGGACATGATTAAACGACTGCGGCTGAAGTTCGTGGCCATCAACATGACGCTGGTCGCCGCGCTCTTCTTTTCCATACTCGCGCTGGTGTATTATTCGACCGCCGCGAACCTGGAGAACGACTCGATAAACCTGCTGCGCAGCGTGGCCCTCAACCCGCCGCGGCCGTCGCCGGGCGAGGCCGCCGAGGACGTGAACCTGCCCTTCTTCGCCGTGCAGATAGGACCGGACGGGGAGGTGGACGAGGCCTCCGGCGGCTACTTCGACCTGACGGACGCCGACGCGCTGGCGGCGCTGGTGGACGAGGCGCTCTCCGCGCCGGGCGACATCGGGGAGATAAGGCCCTATGCCCTGCGCTTTTACCGCGCCGAGCTGCCGGGGCGCTATGTGATAGTTTTCGCCGACATCTCCAGCGAGACGGCGACCCTGGCCGGGCTGGCCCGCAGCTGCGCCGTGATCGGCGCCGTCGGCTTCTTCGCCCTGCTCGCGCTGAGCGTGGCCCTTTCGCGCTGGGCCGTCCGGCCCGTGGAGAGGGCCTGGCGGGAGCAGAGGGAGTTCGTCGCGGCCGCCTCGCACGAGCTTAAAACGCCGCTGACGGTGATCATGACGAACGCGGAGCTGGCCGGGGATTCGCGCGAGACGGGGCATATCCTGGCGGCGGCGCGGCGCATGAAGTCGCTGATAGAGCAGCTGCTGACCCTGGCGCGGGCTGAAAACGAGGGCGAGAGGGCCTCGAACGGGGCCTGCGACCTCAGCGCAGCCGTCCTGGCCGCGGTCATGGAGTTCGAACCCGTCTGCTTCGAGAGCGGACACAGCCTGGAAAGCGACATAGCGCCCGGCGCGTCTGTGCGCGGGAACGCCGCGGATTTCACCCGGCTCACGGAGATACTGCTGGACAACGCCGTCAAATACTCCGCCCCGGGCGGGAAAATCACGGCGTCGCTCAGGCCCTGCGGCGCGCGGCGCTTCGCGCTGACTGTGGCGAACGAGGGCGAGCCGATAGAGCCGGGGGAGGCGCGCGACCTCTTCCGCCGCTTTTACCGCGCGCCGAAGCACAGGTCCAGCCCCGGCTTCGGCCTGGGCCTGGCCATAGCCGAGAGCACGGTCAAGCGCTCGGGAGGCAGGATACGCTGCGAGAGCGCCGACGGCTGGAACAGCTTCATCGCCGAGCTGCCGAGGATGTAACGAGGATATGGTTTGAGCCGGCCGGGAAACCCGGCCGGCTCTTTTTCCGCCGGATGCCTATCCGAGCACTATCG
>CALWYT010000158.1 GCA_944385835.1 uncultured Oscillospiraceae bacterium
CGGTGCTCATACCAACTGAGCTACACCCACCATTGTATGGAGCCTGCCAATGGCACGCCAGGAGGGACTCGAACCCCCGGCCTACTGCTTAGAAGGCAGTTGCTCTATCCTGCTGAGCTACTGGCGCATATACCGACGCAAAACGTCTGGCCGTATTCATGCCCTGCGCCGTCCAAAGCCTAGCCAGTTTAACATCTCGCCGCGCTTTTGTCAAGAGGTATTCGTCAGCCGCGCGGCATTTTATTCTCCGCGCGGGCCGCGGCCGTCCGCCCGCCCGCCTGCCTCCAGCCGGCGGAACAGGCGCCTGAGTACCACCGCCGCAGCCGCGGCGAGCACCAGCTCGGCTGCGAACTGGGCATAGGCCAGGCCGTAGAGGGGGAAGATGGCGTTGAGTATGAGCAGCGCCGGGATCTCGAGCACTATCTTGCGCATGACGGCGAAGATAAGGCTGTTGCGCCCCAGGCCGACGGCCTGGAACACGCCGACGGCCATGAAGTCCATGCACAGGAGCGGCTGCGCCAGTATAAGCCCCACCAGGAAGCGGCTGCCGTAGGCCACGACGTCCTCGTCGTGCATGAACAGCCGTACAAAGGCGGCCGGGAAGGCGATGAACAGCGCCGTCACAAACAGCATGAAGCTCAGGCAGACGATAAGCGCTATGCGCACGCCGCCCTTCATGCGCTTTATGTTCCCGCTGGAGTAGTTGTAGCTCACAAGCGGCATCACGCCCTGGGAGAAGCCCAGCGTGGCATACATGGCCACCTGCACGAGTTTCTGGCATATGCCCATGGCGGCGATGGCGTCCGCCCCATAGGGATGGACGAGGTTGTTGAGTATCGTCATGCCCGTCACGTTTAGCAGGTTCTGTATCGCGGCGGGAATGCCCACGCCGCAGACGGAGGCCACTATGCGCCGCTCAAAGCGCAGCTTCCTCGGGTCCACGCAGACGTAGGTCCTGCCGCGCTTTACGGCCAGCAGCACGAAGAAGTACGCGCAGGCGACGCAGTTGGAGATAAACGTGGCCAGGCCCGCGCCCGCGGCGCCCATGCCGAGGCCCCAGGGCATGATGAACACCGGGTCGAGCGCGACGTTCAGCAGGCAGCCGGTCATCGTGCCTGCGCTCGCGTGCAGGGAGCTGCCCTCGGCGCGCACCAGGTAGGCCATGACCACGTTGAGTATGGTCGGCGCCGCGCCCAGGTAGACCGTCCAGAGCATATACGCGTCCGTGGCGGCCTTCGTCCCCTCGTCCGTGCCAAGCAGCGCGAGCAGGGGCGAGCGGAAAACAAAGCACAGCAGGCTGAACAGTATGCCGGAAAACAGCGAGCAGTAAAAGCCGAAGGCGCTGGACTTGGCCACGGCGTCAAAGTCCCTGCAGCCCAGCGAGCGGCTCATCATGCTGGACGCTCCGACGCCGAAGAGGTTGTTCACCGCGTTGAAGGCCAGCATGACCGGCGCGGCCAGCGTGACGGCCGCGTTCTGCACCGGGTCGTTCAGCATACCCACGAAGTAGGTGTCCGCGAGGTTATACAGCACCGTGACCAGCGAACCCAGCACCGTGGGTATGGCGAGGCTCATGACCGCGCGGCCCAGGGGCGCGCGCTCAAAAAGATAGGTTTTCTGCTCGTTTTCGGGCAATTATCTCATCTCCATGGAAGTTCCGGACCGGCGTTAAGCCCGCCGCGGGGCTTGGCCGCGGCGGGCAGTGTGACATATCTGCGGGTATCAGCCTCCGTCGTGGCGGACGGAGAAGTGCATGTAGTCCGCGGTGGTGCTCCAGCCGGAGTAGCCGTTCTCGGCCGTGCCGCCGCCCCAGCCCCAGCCGTACTTGGCAAAGGCGCGCACCACGCTGCTGTCAGGCGTTATGCAGTACGGGCTGTCATCGTACTTGAAGCAGGTCGTGCCGGTGATGGCGGTGTAGGGGCTGGTGGTGGTGTTGCAGTAGAAGTTCTCCACCGGGTTGATGTCTATGGCGCAGCCCCAGGAGTGGCGCAGCGCGTCGGTGTACCTCGCACCGCCGAGAGCGTGTATTGGGAACTGCTCGGGGTCGTTGTATATCTCCTCGAATATGGCCTGCACCTCGGCCGCGACAGCCTTGTTGACCTGCAGGTTCCAGGTGCGGGTGTACTTGGCGCCGGAGCTGTTGATATCCCAGGTGCGCACCTGGATGGTGACTATGTAGTCGGAGAGGTTGGCCTCGCTGCCGGTGAAATAGGTCTTGCCGCTGTCGCCGAAGAGCGCGGCGCGCCCGGCGTCGGTAAGCTGGTTGCCGCTTATCATGGCGGTGTTGTTGGCGAAGGAGTCGGCGGGGTCGAGGGTGGACGCGCCGGGGTTCTCCTCCTCAGGCGTCTCGGGCAGGACCACCTCGTCCGCGTCGGCGACCTCGAGTCGCTCAGCCACCCAGCCGGTGCGGACGACCACGGCCGCGGCCTCGGCGCGGGTGAGCGTGCGGTCGCCGTGGAAAGCGCCGTCGTCATAGCCGTTGAGTATGCCCTTGCCGTAGGCCTGGAGGACGCTGTCGCGGTACTTGCCGGCGATGCTGTTATAGTCCGACATGCGCAGCTCGGGCGAATCGAGGCTGACGGGGTTCTCGTTGTACACGTTGCTGGTGAGGTTGCTTATCATCACGCTCATCTCATAGCGCGTGACCGGCTGGTTAAGCGCGGCCGGCGTGCCGGGGATGTCCAGGCCCCAGAGGACGCCGTTGTCGTTGACGACCTGCCAGTAGGGCATGGCCCAGTGGCGGCTGGTGTCCATGCTGTATGGCGCAAGCTCGCCCACCATGCAGAGCAGCTTGATGAATTCGCCGCGCAGCAGCGGGTCGTCCGGGCAATAGCTGGTGGCGCTCTTGCCGTTGATTATGCCCCAGCTGGCGCAGAGCTTGACGTCCTCGGCGTACCAGGCGCCGTCGGGGACGTCGGTAAAGTTCACGGCGTACGGCCCGATCGGCGCGGAGGACGACGCGCCGGAGTCGGCGAAGGCCCCTGTGCAGCCGGCAAGCAGGCAGGCCGCCAGCGCGGCGCAGAGTATGCGGCGGATAGTTCTCTTTTTCATTTTTGCGCTTCCTCTCAATAGTTGAAGGTGTGGGGCATAAGCTCGCGCAGCTTGTAGCTCACGTAGCGGCCGTCGGCCTTGGCCGAGAGCACCTCCATATCCATGGAGAATTCGGACAGGAACTGGCGGCAGGCCCCACAGGGCATACAGTAGCCGCGGCTCTCGCCCCAGATGGCTATGCGCCTGAAGTCCGTATGCCCTTCGCTGACGGCCTTGCAGGCGGCGGTGCGTTCGGCGCAGATGGTGCTGCCCAGGGCGGCGTTCTCAACGTTGCAGCCCGTGAATACCGTCCCGTCGGCGCACTCCAGCGCGGCGCCCACGGGGAAACGCGAATACGGCGAATAGGAGTTCTTGGCCGCGTCCCTGGCGATGTCCATGAGTTCTTTGTCTGTCATGTTACTCCCTCTCTTCGTCAGAAAATGTGATTGTCCAGTCCGCTATGTTGTAAAATACGTTGCTGCTCGTGACCTCGATACCCGTGACCACGTTGCGGTGGGTTATCACCTCCTGCCGCTCGAAGCAGACGGGGATGATGGGCGAGTTGGTGGCTATATAGCGCAGCATCTCCGCGCAGGCGTTCCCCCGCTCCAGCGAGCCGGCCGCGAGGAAGTTGTTGATGTAGGTGGCGTAATTTTCGTCGGCTATGCCGCCGAAGTTCACGGCGCCGTTCTCGGTCAGCAGCGCGCTGAGGTCGAAGTCCGCGCCCAGCTTGACCTCGGCGTAATAGAGGTCGAACTTGACGTCCGGCTCCCCGTCGCCGTCCAGGTCGTCCCCGTAGAGCGCGGAGAGGTAGTCGGCCCAGCTGAATTCGCGCACGTTCAGCCGCACGCCGACCGACGCCAGGTCCTCGGCCAGCTTGTTGCACACGTCGCCCTTGTCGGCCGACTCGCCGCAGACGATTATGGTCAGCTCCGCGTCGTGCATGACGCTGTAGCTGACGTATTCAAGCATCCCGTCGCCGTCCATGTCGCTCATGCCGGAATTGGCCAGGGTCTGGCGGCACAGCTGCATATTATAGTCCAGCGCCGAGGCCACGCTGTCATCGTACAGGGGGCTTAGCGGAGAGATGGGCAGGCTGCTGGCCACGGCACCGCCGCCCATGATGTCCCGCGCGGCGTGCTCGCGGTCCACGGCCAGGGCCAGGGCGTAGCGGAGGTTCGGGTTCGCGAGCATCTCGCTCTCCATATTCACGCCGATATAGTGCATATTGGTCGTGGTATAGTAGCGTATCTCGTTGTTGCCGCCGTAACCCAGGTTCGCCGCGCTGGAGGTGTCGTTAACGGTGAGGTCCAGATAGCCGTCCTCGAAGGCTGTGATGATGCTCTCCGGCTCGGCATATTCCTTGAAGTATATCCTGTCCACGGGCATGGCCTCGCCGTAGGCTGCGAAGGACTCGACGTAATCCGCGCCCTCGACGTACATATACGGCCCGCAGCTCACGGGGCGGGTCTGGCTGGCGGCGCCGTCCTTGATAACCGGGACGGTCAGCAAATAGGGCAGCAGCTGGTTGGGCTTGTTCGTTGAGATGTGGAAGGTCGTGGCGTCGCTTGCGCTCGCGCCGTACATACACGAAAAGCGCCCGGAGTAGCGGCTGGTGCGGCGCGCCAGCGAGATGGAATAGGCCACGTCGTAGGCGGTCAGAGTGCTGCCGTCGTGCATGGGTATGCCGCTCTTGACCTTGAAGGTCCAGTACGCGCCGTTCGAGCTGACCTCCCAGCTCTCCAGCACGCGGCTGGTGAGATTGTAGTTCTCGTCCAGGTCAAAGACGTTGAGGCACACCAGCTGGCTGATCAATATGTTGGACATATTGTCCGTGGCGTATGGGTTGAGGCTCTGCGTGGAGTCGTAGTTGAGCGAGAATACGTCGTCCGCCGCCTCGCTTATGCCCAGCTCTTCCCCGGGCGCGGCGCCGATGTAGTCGCTCTCCTGCGCCTGCGGGTCCTCCGCCGCGCCGCAGGCCGGCAAGAGGAGCAGCGCGAGGGCCGCGGCTATGGTCTTTGTAAAGCGTTTAGTCATATTTCCTCCCGGAAACGCGCTCAGTCAAGCGCTATTACCGCGCACTGGCTGCCCCTTTCGAGGCCGTGACGGGACGTATAGCGGTGGGACCAGTACTTCTCGTGCTCCTTGACGGTACACTCATCGGAGACGGCAATGCGCCCGCTTTGCAGCCCCAGCTGCTCAAGCCGGCGCGCCAGCGCGCCGCGCAGGTCCACTAGATATTTGCCCGGCGCGGGACCCGGCCTTATGAAGGCCTCCGCCTCCCCGCCCAGCCAGGCGCGCATGGCGCCAGGGACGTCGCCGCCGGTCTCAAAATTGTCCGCCCCGATGGCGGGGCCAAGCGCGGCGGAGATGTCGCAGGCCCTGGAGCCGAGCGCGAGCATCGTACGCACCGCCTCGCCGATTATGTCCGCAACGCTCCCGCGCCAGCCGCAGTGTACGGCCGCGGCGCTCCCGCGCACGCCGTCGTAGAGCAGCGCCGGCACGCAGTCGGCGGTGAAGCAGAAAATGGGTATGCCCGGCGTGACGGTGACAAGCCCGTCGCATTCCGGGACCGGGTCAAGCGGCGAAGCGGCGTCGCTGGGGCCGATCACGCGCACGCGCGCGCCGTGTACCTGCCTGGTGTAGCCTGCGCGGCCGACATCGACGCCGATCGCCGCGCCCAGGCGGCGGTAGTTCTCCAGCACGTTCGCATCCGGGTCGCCCCTGCCGAAGCCGAGGTTGAGCGAGGCGAAGCCGCCCTCTGACACGCCGCCGGCGCGCGTAGTGAAGGCGTGGCGCGCGGCTATCGTATCCGCGGTCATGTATATAAGGCCGTCGGCCTCCCTTTGCCTGAAGCGGTCGGGCATGGCTGTCCCCTTTCGTATGACACTATATTACACTATCCGACGCGTATTCGCAAGCGGCGGATACAGGTATGCCTCCCCATGGGCGCAGGCGCGGCGGCGTCCCGGCGGGCTTCCTGCGGATTCGCCCGGCGCGGCCGAGGCCGGCGGCCCCAGGCTGCCTCCCCCGAAAGGAAATTCGCTTCCGCGCCGGCGCAAGCCGCGGCCCCGGAGGAACGTCAACCGCTGTGGTACGGCGTCCAACGTCCGCTGCGCGGACCTCTTGATTCTGCGCCGGCTGGGGAAGCGAGCCTCACGATGCCCTGGGTGGAAAAGGCGTGCTGCCGGACGCAGGCGCGGCGGCGTCCCGGCGGGCTTCCTGCGGATTCGCCCGGCGCGGCCGAGGCCGGCGGCCCCAGGCTGCCTCCCCCGAAAGGAAATTCGCTTTCGCGCCGGCGCAAGCCTCAGCCACGGAGGAACGTCAACCGCTGTGGTACGGCGTCCAACGTCCGCTGCGCGGACCGCTTGATTCTGCGTCGGCTGTGGAAGCGAGCCTCACGATGCCCCGCGCGGAAAAGACCTTCGCCCAGCCTCCAGACGCAGGATTTTTCGTTCAGGGCGATGTGCGGCGAGGGAAGCTGTATTATTGATACAGCGACCGAGCCTCACGATGCCCTGGGCGGAAAAGACAAGTCTGGGCTAGTCGTTGCGGCCGCAGCAGTCCTTATACTTCATCGGCAGGCCGTTTGGCCGCAGCTTGCCGCAGGGGCAGGGGTCGTTGCGGCCGGGCTTCTTAATCTTTTTGATGGGCTGGCGCTTCTGCGGCTCTCCGCCGACGTTGGCGGTCTGGCCAGTCGAGACGCTCTTGCGCTCTATGGGCTGCTGCTTAGCCACGCGGACGATGTAGAGGCGGCGCACGGTCTCCTCGCGGATGCCGCGGATCATGGCCTCGAACATCTCGAAGCCCTCGTTTTTATACGCGTCTATAGGCTTGGTGGCGCCGTAGCCGCGCAGGCCTATGCCGCGGCGCAGCTCCGTCATGGCGTCCAGGTGGTCCATCCAGTACTCGTCCACCACGCGCAGCATGACCACGCGCTCCACCTCGCGCATGAGCATCGTGCCGTTGGGCAGGGCGCCCAGGGCGGCCTCCTTCTTGTCATAGACGTCGAAGGCGCGCGCAAGGACCATCTCGCTGAGCTTATCCGCCGTGAGCGACGGCAGGTCCGCCTCGCTGATGCGCAGCTCGCCCGGCGCGAGGAACAGCCGGCTGAAGGGCGCGAGTATCTCGTTCAGCGCGCGCAGGTCCGCGGGACGCTCCTGGGCGAAGCCGTCGGCCACGGTGCTTTCGACGAACTCCTCTATCATCTTTCGGACGGCCCCGCGCAGGTCCTCGCCGTCGAGGACTTTTTTGCGCTCGGCGTATATGACGTTGCGCTGGACGTTCATGACGTCGTCGTACTCCAGGACGCTCTTACGGGTCTGGAAGTTGCGGCTCTCGACGTTCTTCTGCGCCTGCTCTATACGCCCGGACAGCACCTTCTGGTCGAGGGGCGTGTCCTCGTCGATTTTCAGCGTCTCCATCATGCCGGCGATGCGCTCGCCGCCGAAGAGGCGCAGCAGGTCGTCCGTCAGCGCAAGATAGAAGCGGCTCTCGCCCGGGTCGCCCTGGCGGCCGGCGCGGCCCCGCAGCTGGTTGTCGATGCGGCGCGACTCGTGCCGCTCGGTGCCGAGTATGAACAGGCCGCCCGCAGCCTTGACCTCTTCGGCCTCGGCGTCTGTCACCTTCCTGTGCTCGGCCATGCGCTCGGCGAACAGCTTTCGCGCGGCGAGGACCTCCCCGTCGTCCGTCTCGGCGAAGCCGGTGGCCTCGGCGATTACCTCGTCGGTATACCCGGCCTTCTTGAGGTCGGCCCTCGCAAGATACTCCGGGTTGCCGCCAAGCATGATGTCGGTGCCGCGGCCCGCCATGTTCGTGGCGATGGTCACGGCGCCCAGCTTGCCGGCCTGGGCGACTATCTCGGCCTCGCGCTCGTGCTGCTTGGCATTCAGGACGTTGTGCGGGATGCCCTCGCGCTTGAGCAGCTTGGAGAGGTACTCGCTCTTTTCAATGCTTATCGTGCCGACAAGGACAGGCTGGCCCTTGGCGTGGCACTCTGCGATGCGGCTGATGATAGCGCGGTCCTTGCCGGCCTCGTTCTTGTAGACGACGTCGGGCCAGTCGCGGCGCACGACCGGCTTGTTCGTCGGTATCTCGATGATGTCCAGCTCGTAAATCGTCTGGAACTCCTCCGCCTCGGTGAGGGCCGTACCCGTCATGCCGGAGAGCTTGCCGTAGAGCCTGAAGAAGTTCTGGAAGGTTATCGTGGCGAGCGTGCGGTTCTCGCGCTGGACGTCCACGCGCTCCTTGGCCTCGATGGCCTGGTGCAGGCCCTCGGAGTAGCGGCGGCCGAACATGAGGCGGCCTGTGAACTCGTCCACGATTATGACCTCGCCGTCCTTGACGACATAGTCGATGTCGCGCTTCATGACGCCGTGGGCCTTAAGGGCCTGGTTGATGTGGTGGGACAGCGTGGAGTTCTCTATGTCAGCAAGATTCTCGAGATTGAAAAAGCGCTCGGCCTTTTCCGTGCCGCGGGCGGTCAGCGTCGCGGTCTTGGCCTTCTCGTCCACTATATAGTCGGCGTCCAGCGTCTCGTCCTCCTCGGCCTTGTCGTCCGTGGAGGCGACGGTGAGCCTCCTGAGCGTGCGCACAAAGTCGTCCGCCTTCCTGTACAGGTCGGTGCTCTCGTCGCCGCGGCCGGAGATGATCAGCGGCGTGCGCGCCTCGTCGATGAGTATGGAGTCCACCTCGTCCACGATGGCGAAGGCGTGGCCGCGCTGGACCATCTGGCTCTTGTAAATGGCCATGTTGTCGCGCAGGTAGTCGAAGCCCAGCTCGTTGTTTGTGCCGTAGGTGATGTCGGCGGCGTAGGCGGCGCGCCTCTCGTCGGCGGTCAGGCCGTGGACTATGAGGCCGACGGAGAGGCCCATGAAGCGGTGTACCTTGCCCATCCACTCACTGTCGCGCCGGGCGAGGTAGTCGTTGACCGTGACGATGTGTACGCCCTCGCCGGCTATGGCGTTGAGGTACGCGGGCAGGACGGCGACAAGGGTCTTGCCCTCGCCCGTCTTCATCTCCGCGATGCGGCCCTGGTGCAGGACGACGCCGCCTATGAGCTGCACCCGGAAGGGCTTCATGCCCAGCACGCGACAGGCGGCCTCGCGCACGGCCGCGAAGGCCTCGGGCAGCATATCGTCGAGGCTCTCCCCCGCCGCATAGCGGTCCTTGAATTCCTGCGTCTTTGCGCGCAGCTCCTCGTCCGAGAGGGCCTGCATCTGCGAATCAAGCGCCTCTATCCTGTCTACGATGGGGTATATACGTTTAAGCTCATGGTCGCTGTGCGTCCCGAACAGTTTGCTCATAAGGCCCATTGTTACAAACACCTTCCAATCCAACGTGGCTTATCTGCTGAACTATACCACAAAATTGTGAATAAAAAAAGAGGAAAGGCGGTTTTGCGAAAATATATTTGCCCCGGGCCGCCGGAGGGTGTATTATATATGTCGTGTGCCGGCGGCTGACCGGGCAGAGATCAGATACGGGGGAAGTAAAATGAAGCTGGGCTTTGACAACGAGAAATACGTCCGATTGCAGTCCGAGAAGATACGCGAGCGCATCCACCGCTTCGGCGGCAAGCTCTACCTTGAGTTCGGCGGTAAGCTCTTCGACGACTACCACGCCAGCCGGGTCCTGCCCGGCTTCCACCCGGACAGCAAGGTCAAGATGCTGCTGGAGATGAAGGATGAGGCCGAGATCGTCATCGTCATCTCGGCGGAGGACATGGAGCGCAGCAAGCGCCGCGGCGACCTCGGCATCACCTATGACGAGGACGCGCTGCGTCTCATAGACGCTTTCCGGGCCATAGGCCTCTACGTCGGCAGCGTGAGCATAACGCACTACCGCGGCCAGCAGGCGGCGGACGTGTTCCGCAAGCGGCTGGAGGCGATGCACGTCAGGGTCTATATGCAGCACTGGATCCCGGACTACCCGGCCAACCTGCCGCTTATAGTTTCCGACGACGGCTTCGGCAAAAACGACTACATAGAGACGACGCGCCGCCTGGTGGTAGTAACCGCGCCCGGCCCCGGCAGCGGCAAGATGGCCGCCTGCCTCTCCCAGCTCTATCACGAGCACAAGCGCGGCGTCAAGGCCGGCTACGCCAAGTTTGAGACCTTCCCGGTCTGGAACCTGCCGCTCAAGCACCCCGTCAACCTGGCCTACGAGGCTGCGACGGCCGACCTGGACGACGTCAACATGATAGACCCCTTCCACCTCGAGGCTTACGGCGAGAGCGCGGTAAACTACAACCGCGACGTGGAGATTTTCCCCGTGCTGAACGCGATGTTCGAGCGCATTTACGGCGAAAGCCCCTACAAATCCCCCACGGACATGGGCGTCAACATGGCCGGCTTCTGCATCACCGACGACGCCGCCTGCCGCGAGGCCAGCACGCGCGAGGTCATACGCCGCTACTACGCGGCCGCCTGCGGCTACCGCCAGGGCCTCGCCGAGCAGAGCGAGGTATACAAGGAAGAGCTGCTGATGAACCAGCTGGGCGTCAAGGCGGAAAGCCTGCCCGTCGTCCCCGCCGCGCTGGACCGCGCGGAGGAGACCGGCGCGCCGGCAGTGGCGATGGAGATGCCGGACGGGACGATAATCACCGGCAAGACCTCCCCCCTGCTGGGCGCGAGCAGCGCCTGCCTCCTGAACGCGCTCAAGTACCTCGCCGGCATCCCCGGTGAAGTCACGCTGATAGCGCCGAGCATTATCCAGCCCATACAGCACCTGAAGGTGGAGCACATGGGCAACCGCAACCCCCGCCTGCACACCGACGAGGTGCTGATCGCCCTCTCGATATGCGCCGTCACCGACCCCAATGCGGAAAAGGCCATGGACGCCCTCGCCTCCCTCTCCGGCTGCGACGTCCACTCCTCCGTGATACTCTCGCACGTGGACGCCAACGTCTTCCGGCGCTTGGGTATGTATCTGACCTGCGAGCCGCAAAGCCAGACGAAGAAGCTGTACCATAAATAGGGCGGGCGCGCCGCCTTCGGTGCGGAGGCATAAGGCGGCCGGACGCCGCGCCGGCAAAAGCGCGGCATCGGCGCTCTATGCAGTTGACAATGCGGCCCGGAGATGCTAAAATATTCGGGCAGCGCGGGTGTAGTTCAATGGTAGAACACCAGCCTTCCAAGCTGGATACGAGGGTTCGATTCCCTTCACCCGCTCCACGCGTCAGAACAAACTGCGCTCCATTTCGTCCCCCGGCAAAGCCGGGGGACATTCATTCCGCTTCGTTTGTTCTTCCTTTCAAATCCGAAGCAGGATGCTTCGGATTTGTTTTTTTGGTGCGAGTCCGAGGCTGGTTTAGATAAGATTACCTGCTCCACGTCGGCGCAAAGTTCGCTCAACTCCGCTTCCTTGCGCCTCCTTTCAAAATCGCAACCGCTTTGCCGGGCTGCGGTTTTGTTTTTCTGTAGCGAAACTATGCGGCCGGGCGTTTGGCCCGGCCGCATAGTTTTGCTGTTGTTCAGGAATGAAAGCGGCCGCATTAAGTCCGTCAAGCCGCAAATGCGCCGGGCTTCCGCCGCGCCTTTCGCCGGGCGGCTAGGGCCTCTCCGGCGCCTCGCGCAGCCGCGCGGCCAGGCCGGCGTCGCCCTCGGCGTAGAGCGTGCGGTAATCGGTATACACGACCTTGCCCGGCAGGGCGCCGGCGGGCTTCTTTACATGCCGCGCCTCCGTACAGGCCACGGGGATCTTCCCCGCGCCGCGCCCGGCGCTGTAGTATGCCGCGAGGGAGGCCGCCTCGGCTATCGTAACCTCGTCCGGCGTCGCTCCGGCGCAGCGGACTATGACGTGCGAGCCGTGGTCGCGCTGGGCGTGCAGCCAGAGGTCGCCCCGCCGCGCGACGCGCGTCGTCAGCTCGTCGTTTTGCGCGTTGTTCCGCCCTACCAGTATCTCGAACCCGCCCGCGGACGTGAAGCGCAGCGGCCCCGCCGGCTTTGCGCGACGCTCACGCGCGCCGCGCGCCGCCTTGATAAGGCCCTGGGCGGCCAGCTCCGCGCGTATCTCCTGCACGTCCCGCTCGCCCTCGGCCCTGTCCAGGGCGTCCAGCACGCTCTCGAGGTAGTCCAGCTGCTTCTCGCCGGAATCTATGAGCGACGCCAGGTGGCGCTCAGCGGACTCCGCCTTGCGGTACTCCTTGTACGCCTGGGCGGCGTTCTGCTGCGCGCTCTTGCGCGGGTCCAGGCGCACCTTCACCGTCGGGCAGCCCTCGGCGTAGTAGTCCACGCACTCGAGCGTATCGGCGCCCTTCTCCGCGCGCCAGAGGTTGGCCGTTATCAGGTCGCCGCGGCGGCGCAGCTCCTCGCGGTCCGCCGAGCGCCTCAGCTCCTCGCGGCGCGCGGCGAGCTTGCGCGCGGTCCTGTCGCGCAGCGTGCGCACGGCCTTCACCGTATCGTGGGCCGCGCGGCGCAGCCGCTCCGCCCTGTCCCTGCCGGCGTAGAAGGAGTCGAGCAGCTCCGAAAAGCTGCCGTACTCCACGTTTTCGGCGGCGGGGCCGTACTGGCTTATGCTCATGAAGGAGAAGTCGCGCTCGCGGCCGTCAACGCGCAGGAGCGTGGGCCGAAGCTCGCCGTGCTCCACGCTTTCGGCCAGGGCGTCCATCGCCTCGCCGAGGCGCCGCCAGCCGCCGGCCCTGTGGGCCAGCTCACGCGCCACAAGCGGAGCGAGGCCGGAAAAGCTGTCCAGCAGCCAGGCCGCCGGCTCGCCCCCGGGGTCCGCCCCTTCAAGGAGGCGGCGCCTCTCCTCGCGGTCCAGCGCGAAAAAGCAGGGCTTTGCCGGGCGCTGCGGCGCCCGATACAGCATACCGGGCAGCAGCCTGCGGTAGGCCTCCTCGCCGAAGTCCGCGCGGCGGAGGCAGTCTATGATGTTCCCCGCCGCGTCGCAGAGTATGACGTTCGCCGCGCGGCCCATCAGCTCCACGACCAGCGAGAGGCGGCGCTCCACGCCCATCTCGTCGCGGCCGGTCAGCTCCAGGACGCAGACGCGCTCCCACTCCGGCTGGCGCAGCGCGTCTATCCTCGCGCCCGTCAGATGCTTGCGCAGCAGCATACAGAACATCGGCGGGGCCTGTGGATTCTCCGGCTTCTCGCCGGTGTAGTGCAGCCTCGCGCCCTGGCCGGCGGAGATGAGCAGCCGCCGCGGCCCGGAGCGCGTATATACGGAGAGCAGCAGCGCGTCCTTCGCGGGCTGCTGCACCTTATCTATCCTTGCCCCGGTTAGCGTCGGAGCCAGCTCCCGGACCAATCCTGTGAGAAAAACCGCGTCCAACGGCACGGTATCGCCTCCTTGTACTGCGGCGCGCCGTCCCGCGCGGCGGGACGGCGCGGCCCTGTCAGATTTCCAGCGCCGCGGCCGCCGCCTCGAACAGCTCGCGCACGCGCCCGCGCTCGCCCGAGAGGTACAGCCAGCCGAACACGGCCTCCAGGCCCGTCGCGGCGTGGTATTCGGCCTTGCTTGCCGCATGGGGTACGCTGTTCACATGGCTGTTGCGCCCGCGCCGGTACACCGCGCGCTCGTCCTCCGTGAGCAGCGGCAGCAATGCCGCGGCGGCCCTCGCCTGGGCGGGGGCCTTCACTACGCTCACGGTCGCGCGGTGCAGGTCCGCGGCCCTGCCCTTGCCGGATTCGGCCAGGCGCGAGCGCACCAGCAGCTCGTACACCGCGTCGCCGACGTGGGCAAGGGCGAGCGTGCTCATGCCGCAGAGCTCCTCGCGCGTCATTCTTCCGCCTCCGGCATATCCGTGCCGAATTCGGCCTCAAGGCGGCTGCGCTCCGTGGGCGCGGAGCCGTTTATCAGCTGCATCTCCTGCCACTGCTGCTTGGTTATCAGCACCTGGCGGGGCTTGCTGCCCTCAAAGGGGCCGACTATGCCCAGCTCCTCCATCTGGTCCACCAGCCTTGCCGCGCGCGCATAGCCCAGCTTCAGGCGGCGCTGGAGCATGGAGACGCTGGCCTGCTTGGTGTCGAATATGACGTCCACAGCCTGGGGCAGCAGCTCGTCGTAGCCCGCGAAGGCTCCGGGTTCGGCTTCCTCCGGCTCAAAGCCGTCCTCGTGGGCCGGGGCCTCGCCCTTCCGGGGCTTGTCCTTTTCAAGAGCCGCCTTCTCGATTTCCGCGAGCACCTCGTCGCTGTACTCGGCCTGGCTGGAGCTTTTGATGTAGTCTATCACGTCCTCGCGCTCCTCGTCGGAGACGAAGGCGCCCTGCACGCGCATGGGCTTGCCGCTGCCCAGGGGCGAGTAGAGCATATCGCCCATGCCTATGAGCTTCTCGGCCCCCGCGCTGTCGAGGATTATGCGGCTCTCCATAGCGCTGGAGACCGCAAAGGCGATGCGGCTGGGTATGTTGGCCTTCATCAGGCCCGTTATGACGTCGGCGCTGGGCCTCTGCGTGGCGATGATGAGGTGCATACCGGCGGCGCGGCCCATCTGGGCGACGCGGCAGATGCTCTCCTCCACGTCCTTGCTGGCCACAAGCATGAGGTCGGCCAGCTCGTCCACCACTATGACCACCTGCGGCATGGTGCCGCCGCCGGCCTTTTTCTGATGCGTGTTGTATCCGGCCAGGTCGCGCACGCCGCACTCGGAGAAGAGGCGGTAGCGCTTGAGCATCTCCACCACGGCCCACTGCAGCGCGCCGGCGGCCTTCTTGGGGTCGGTGACCACGGGGACGTAGAGGTGCGGGATGCCGTTATATATGCCCAGCTCGACCATCTTGGGGTCTATCATGATAAGCCGCACCTGCTCCGGCGTGGACTTGTAGAGCAGGCTCAGCAGCAGGGAGTTCAGGCAGACCGACTTGCCGCTGCCGGTGGTGCCGGCTATCAGCATATGGGGCAGCTTGGCTATGTTCCCGACGACGCATTTGCCGGAGATGTCCTTGCCTATGGCGAAGCTGAGCGTGCTCTTGGCGCCCTGGAACTCGGCGGACTCTATGACCTCGCGCAGGTAGACTATGGAGACGATCTTGTTCGGCACCTCGATGCCTACGGTGCTTATCTTGTCGGGTATCGGCGCTATGCGCACGTTCATCACGCCGAGGGAAAGCGCGATGTCGTTCGCGAGGTTCGTGAGCTTGGTCAGCTTGACGCCGGCCTCCAGCTCCAGGTCGTAGCGCGTGACCGTGGGGCCGCGCGTCGCGCCGACTATGCGCGCGGAGACGCCGAAGCTGCCCAGGGCGGCGGCCAGCCGGTCGCGGTTGAGCGCGATCTCGTCGCGGCCGTCCGGGGCTGCGGCGGAGGATTTGCGCAGGAGGTCTATGGGCGGGAACTCATAGCTGGGCGTATCCTTTGCGGCGGCGTCCAGCTCGGCCGCCATACGCTCGCTCGCCTCGGGGTCGGCCCTCTTCGAGGCGCGCGGCTCCGGCTTCGGCCGCTCCGCCGGTATTTCGTCCGCCGGGGCGAAGGCCTCTTCCTCCGCTGCGTCCACGCGCGGCTCCTCCTCCGCAGAGGGGCGGGGCTTGAAGCCCGTCATCCGGGGCTTCGGCGCGGGGCGCTCCACCTCCGGGCGGGCCTGGTATGCGCCGCTCACCGGTATGGGCGTCCTGCCCCGCTCGGCAAAGCCGCGCTCAGGCTCCTTCTCCGGGACGGGGTAGCTGCGGAAGTCGCCGTAGTCCACCTCCTCGCCCGGCTCGCCGTCGAGGGGTACGTCGATATTCGCGGTGTTCTCGCCGCGCCTGGAGCGCGCGCTCGCGCCGGCCCCGGCGTCCTTGCGGCGGCCCTTCGGGGCGGCCGGCTCCTCCTCCGGCTCCGGCTCATACTCCGCGGCCCGGCGGCCGCGCAGCTTCTCCGCCAGCTTGGCGGGCGTCTGCCGGGCGACGCACATACACAGCCCGGCGATGAGCAGCAGCAGCACGGGTATAGCCCCATAGACGCTGAACATCTTCTCCAGCGCCATGGACAGCAGCCCCGCCGCCAGCCCGCCGCTGGATAGCCTCGCGCCGCTGATATAGAGCCTCTCGCTGAGGCCGAGGAAGTCCTTGCCGAACACAAACCCGCCGCCCGCGAAAAGCATATGCGCCGCGGCTCCGATGAACAGCGGCAGCAGCATCGCGGCGGTCACGCGCAGGGTCACCGGCCTTCCGCGGTGCGTGGCGAGGATGAGCGCGGACGCGAGCAGCGCGATGGGAAAGGCGAAGTAGCCCCAGCCGAGCAGGCCCTTGAGCGCGCCGCAGAACACGTCTATGAACAGCGCGTCCACATTGAAAAAGCCTATAAGCGTAAATATGCCCAGCAGGCCGCAGACGAAGGCCCCCACCTCCCGCCTTATCGGCCTGGGGGCCTGCTTGGCCGGGGCCTTGCCCCTGTTCTGGGCCGCCGGCTGCTTTCGCGCGGCGGCGTTTTTCCTGTTCCCGCCAGTGGAACCGGCCATGTTCTAACCTGCCTTTCTCAGTAGCTGAGCGAGAGCACCAGCGTCACGATGCCGGCCGCCCAGCAGTAGTAAGTAAAGAATCCGAATTTGCTCTTGCGCGAGATGAAGCGCATGAGCAGTATCGCCGCGATGCCGGATGCGATGGCCGTCAGCATACCCAGCAGATACACGGGCAGCAGCGAGACGTCGAAGCCCTCCCGGACGGCGTCCACTATGGAGAGGATGTTCGCGCCCAGCACCGCCGGGATGCTCATCAGGAAGGAGAAGCGCATGGCGAACTGCCTGTCGAGGCCCGTCGCTATGCCGGCGGTTATCGTGGTGCCGCTGCGGGAGAGGCCCGGGATGGTGGCCACGCACTGGCACAGCCCTATTATAAGCGCGTCGCTGATGCGCATACTCCTCTCGGTCTTGCGCCCCGGCGTCATCTTGTCGGAGACGAAGAGCAGGCAGCCCGTGAGCAGGAAGGCTATGCCGATGAACCAGCTGCGGTAATACAGCTCCTCCACCAGCCCGTTGATCGGGACTATGAGCACCAGCGGCAGCGTCGCGATGACGAGCATCATGAAGAGCCTCGCCGCCGGCAGCGGCTGGGTCACCTTCTCGCCCGCGGCGTTCCTTCCGCCGCGCAGGACGATGAACACCTCGCGGACCATGTCCGCTATGTCGCTCCAGTAGCAGATAAAGATGCTGACCAGCGTACCCAGGTGCAGCAGCACGTCGAAGAAGAGATGCCCCTCCTCAAGCGTGTTCATATGGAAGAGGTTTTGAAGTACGGAGAGATGCCCGGAGCTGGATATGGGCAGGAATTCGGCCAGCCCCTGCACCAGACCCAGTATAATTGCGGAGCCTATTTCCACAGGTATTTCCTCCTGACGCGGCTTAGTCTGCGTATGCGCACGGCATACTAACTTATTATATTAACACCTTTTTGACGAAAGAACAAGGGCGGATTGCGGCGGCCGCGAATACATTGTGCGCATGGCTCCCGCGGCCGTCAATTTTGGCGGGCGCGGGGCGTTTACAACGCCGCGGCGTTGTGATACAATACCTTCTTGAGTTAGGAGGTTAAATATGCCTGAAAAGCTCAGAGAAATCGTCGCCCGCTTCGAGGAGCTGAACCGCCGGCTGGAGCTGCCGGAGGTGTACTCGGACGCGGCGGAGTATACCCGCACGGCCAGGGAGCTGAAGGAGCTGACCCCCGTGGCGGAGAGCGCGCGGGAATATCTCGCGTGCCTCGCCTCACAGGAGGAGGCCGAGGCGCTTTTGTCGGACCCGGAGCTGGGCGCGCTGGCCCGCGACGAGTACGACGCGGCGCGCCGCCGCCTCCCGGAGCTGGAGGAGCGGCTGCGCGAGCTGCTCATCCCCCGCGACCCGGACGACGACCGCAACGTCATAATCGAAATCCGCGCCGGCGTGGGCGGCGAGGAGAGCGCCCTCTTCGCGCACAGCCTCTACCGCATGTATACGATGTACGCCGAGGCCCGGCGCTGGAAGGTGGCAGTCGCCAACGTCAACACGACGGAGCTGGGCGGCATAAAGGAAATCAGCTTCAGCGTCGAGGGCGCGGGGGCCTACTCCCGCTTCAAGTTCGAAAGCGGCGTCCATCGCGTCCAGCGCGTGCCTGAGACGGAGGCCGGCGGGCGCATCCACACCTCCACGGCCACCGTCGCCGTGCTGCCCGAGGTCACGGACGTGGAGATAAACATAGACCCCTCCGACCTGCAGATAGACACCTACCGCTCCTCCGGCGCGGGAGGCCAGCACGTCAACAAGACCGAAAGCGCCATACGCATAACGCACCTGCCTACGGGTACGGTTGTGGAGTGCCAGGACGAGCGTAGCCAGTACAAGAACAAGGACCGCGCGATGAAAATCCTCGCCTCGCGCCTCTACGAGGCCGAGCGGGCGCGGCAGATGTCCGAGCGCTCCGCCGAGCGGCGCAGCCAGGTGGGGACGGGTATGCGCAACGAGCGCATACGCACCTACAACTTCCCGCAGGGCCGGGTCACCGACCACCGCATAGGCCTTACGCTGTACAAAATCGAGCGCATTATGGACGGGGAGCTGGACGAGCTTATAGACGCCCTGGCCGCGGCGGCGAGAGCCGGCGAGCTGGGCGCCGCGGAGGGCGGAGATGAGGACTGAGATAATCACCGCGGGCAATATCGCCCGCGCCGCGGAAATAATCCGCGCCGGCGGCCTTGTCGCAGTCCCGACGGAGACGGTTTACGGCCTCGCGGCCAACGGGCTGGACGCCGCCGCCGTGGAACGCATCTACGCCGTCAAGGGCCGCCCGGAGGTCAAGCCGCTGAGCCTGATGGTCCCGGGCGCGGAGTCCATGGCGCGCTGCTGGAGCCGCGTCCCTCCCCAGGCGCGGAGCCTGGCCGAGGAGTTCTGGCCCGGCCCGCTGACGATCGTGGGCGAAAGCGCGGCGGCCATCCCCGCCGTCGTCCGCGCGGGCGGCTCCACCGTGGGCCTGCGATGCCCGGACCATCCGCTTACGCTCGCGCTGCTGCGCGGATGCGGCCTGCCGCTGGCCGCGCCCAGCGCCAATCCCTCCGGCGCGCCCAGCCCCAGGACGGCGCGCGAGGTCCTGGACTACTTCGACGGGAAAATTGACGCCGTTGTAGACGGCGGCGAGTGCGGCATAGGCCGGGAATCCACGCTCGTATCCGTGGCCGGCGCGCCCTTCAGGATACTGCGCGCCGGAGCGCTGCCGGAGGCGGAGATCGCCGCCCGTCTGGCGGCGGATATGTGTATCGTCGGCATCACCGGCCCCACGGGCGCGGGCAAGACCACGGCGCTCGGCGTCCTGCGCGCAATGGGCGCGCTGGTCATAGACGCCGACGCCGTCTACCACCGCCTGACGCGCGAGAGCGAGGGCCTGGCCGACGCGCTCACCGCCCGCTTCGGCGCGGGGATATATTCCGGCGGCGAGCTGGACCGCAAGGCCCTGGGCCGCGTCGTCTTCGGCGACCCGGCGGCGCTCTCGGAGCTGAACGCCATAACGCACGGCTTCGTGACCGCCGAGATACTCCGCCTGCTTCGCGAGCACGCGATGGCCGGCGGCGCCGCGGCGGCGATAGACGCCATCGGCCTCTTCGAGGCGGGGCTTGAGCGTATATGCACGGCGGTTTTCGGCATACTCGCGCCGGAGGAGGCGCGCTGCGCGCGCATCATGGCCCGCGAGGGCATTTCCCGCGACTACGCCATGAAGCGGATAAGGGCGCAGCGCGGCGAGGAATACTACAGAGAGGTATGTACCGCGTGCATCGTCAACGACGGCACGGTGGAAGATTTTGCGGCCGGATGCAAGGCCGCGTTTACGGAGGTAATCAACAATGGAAGAAAAGAAAGACTACCGCGCAGAGCTTTTCTATGAGCCGAAGAACGGCTTCGACACCATGACTGCCGAAGACCGCGCCGCGATGGAGGACTACTGCGAGGGCTACAAGCGCTACCTGAACGACTCCCGCACGGAGCGCGAGTGCGTGGCGAACGCCGTCGCCCTCGCCAGGGAGCAGGGCTTTGCCGAGTTCGTACCCGGCATGGCGCTCAAGGCCGGCGACAGGGTCTACTACAACAACCGCGGCAAGAGCCTGCTGCTGGCCGTCATGGGCGAGCAGCCCATGAGCGAGGGCGCGGTCATAACCGCCGCCCACATCGACTCCCCGCGCCTCGACCTCAAGCAGCTGCCGCTCTACGAGGACAGCGAGCTGGCCTTCTTCAAGACCCACTACTACGGCGGCATCAAGAAGTACCAGTGGACGGCCATCCCCCTCGAGATACACGGGACTGTGGCGCTCAAGAACGGCGAGACCGTCGACGTGGTCATCGGCCGCGACAGCGCCGACCCGCAGCTGATGGTCAGCGACCTGCTGCCGCACCTGGCGCGCGAGCAGATGTCCAAGACCCTCGGCGAGGCCATCAAGGCCGAGAGCATGAACATCCTCGCCGGCAGCGTACCCTACGCCGACGACGGCGCCGACCGCGTCAAGCTCGCCGTCATGAGCATACTCAACAGCCAGTACGGCATCACCGAGGCCGACCTCATCAGCGCCGAGCTGTGCGCCGTCCCCGCCTTCGAGGTCCGCGACGTCGGCCTCGACCGCAGCCTCATCGGCGGCTATGGCCACGACGACCGCGTCTGCGCCTACGCCGAGCTGAAGGCCATCTTCGACATCCCCGGCACGCCTAAGCGCACCGCCGTCTGCATCCTCGCCGACAAGGAGGAGACCGGCTCCGACGGCGTCTCCGGTATGCAGAGCCAGGCCTTTGAGTGGTTCATGAACAAGCTCTGCAAGGCTACCGGCAGCGAGCTGGACGACTGCTTTGCCAGGAGCCTGTGCGTAAGCGCGGATGTCACCGTGGCCTACGACCCCAACTACCCCGACGTCAGCGAAAAGCGCAACGCCGGCAAGCTCAATTACGGCGTGGGCCTGTGCAAGTTCACCGGCTCCCGCGGCAAGAGCGGCACCAACGACGCCCCCGCCGAGCTGGTGGCCTATATCCGCCGCGTGCTCGACGGCGCCGGAGTGCAGTGGCAGATGACCGAGCTGGGCAAGGTGGACCAGGGCGGCGGCGGCACCGTTGCCATGTTCATGGGCAACCGCAACATCGACACCATCGACGCCGGCGTCCCCGTGATAAGTATGCACGCCCCCTTCGAGGTGGTCGCGAAGTACGACTGCTACATGACCTACCGTTGTATGCTCGCAAACTACCTCGCCTGACGCGCGGCCCTCTACCGTTTCGCCGCAGCGGCAAACGGGGTGATATTGAAAAAGCGCGGAATTCTTCCGAATTCCGCGCTTTTTCCGCACAGTTTCCACCCTGGGCGGCGGCCCGGGAGGCCGCAGCGTATGGAGAGGCCCGGCCTGTGGACGGCCGGGCCTCTTGGCTTTCTTACGTTCCGAGGTACGCCGCCTGTACGGCCTCGTTTTTCAGCAGCTCCTCGCCGCTGCCGGAGAGGGTGATGCGCCCCGTCTCCAGGACGTAGGCGGAGTCGGCGGCCTGGAGGGCCATGTTGGCGTTCTGCTCGATGAGCAGGATGGTCGTGCCGCGCTTGTTTATCTCGCGGATTATGTCGAAGATGCCGCGCACGACTATGGGCGCGAGGCCGAGGCTCGGCTCGTCCATCATTATGAGCTTCGGGCGGCTCATCAGCGCGCGGGCGACGGCCAGCATCTGCTGCTCGCCGCCGGAGAGCGTGCCGCCGGCCTGCCAGGAGCGCTCCTCAAGGCGCGGGAACAGGCTGTAGACCCACTCTATGTCCTCCTTCAGCGAGTCGTGGCGGAGGTACGCGCCTATGCGCAGGTTCTCCAGCACCGTCAGGTCGGCGAAGATCCTCCGCCCCTCGGGGACGAGGGTCACGCCGCGCTTGACTATCTCCGTGGGGTTAGCGCCGGTGATGTCTTCGCCGTTGAAGCTGATGCTGCCCCCGGCCGGCTTGACAAGGCCGGCGATGGTGCGCAGCGTGGAGCTTTTGCCGGCGCCGTTAGCGCCGATAAGCGTCACTATCTCGCCCTCGCGCACGTCGAAGGAGATGCCCTTGACGGCCTCTATGCCGCCGTATTTGACCTTCAGGTCCTTTATGCTCAGTATCACGCCGCTCATTCGACCACCCCCAGGTAAGCGTCTATGACCCTCTTGTCCGCCTTGACCACGTCGGGCGTGCCGGCGGAGATGAGCTTGCCGAAGTCAATGACGTAGATGCGGTCGGAAAACTGCATGACGAGGTCCATGTGGTGCTCGATCATCAGTATCGTAAGGTCGTGGTTCTTCTTTATCTCCACGATGTACTCGCCCAGCTCCTGCGTCTCCTGCGGGTTCATGCCGGCGGCCGGCTCGTCCAGGAGCAGCAGCTTCGGGTTAGTGGCCAGGGCGCGGGCAATCTCCAGCCTGCGCTGTACGCCGTAGGGCAGGCTGCCCGCGATCTCGTCCTTGAGATGGTCGAGGCCCTGCTCGGCGAGCAGCTCCATGGCCTCGAGCCTCATGCGTCTTTCCTCCCTGGCGTTCAGGCGCAGTGTGGCTGAAAACACGTTCTGCTTCGCGCGCATATGCTTGGCGATGAGCACGTTGTCCAGCACGCTCAGCGCGGAGAACAGCCGGATGTTCTGGAAGGTGCGCGCGATGCCCAGCCGGGTTATCCTGTCGGGCGTGGGCGCGTAGACCTTGCTTGTGAGCGCGTCGGGGTCGGACTTTTTCGCCTCCTCGGCGTCCTCCGTGCAGTGCGAGGTGTAGAGGTCGGCGTGCTCGCCCTGGTATTCCTTGGCCGTCTTGCCCTGCGGGTGGTTGCGGACTATTGTCTCGCCCATGAACTCTATGCGCCCGTTCGTGGGCTGGTAGACGCCGGTGACGCAGTTGAAGGCCGTGGTCTTGCCCGCGCCGTTGGGGCCTATCAGGGCGACTATCTCGCCCTTGTTGACCTCGATCGAGAGGTTGTTGACGGCTATGACGCCGCCGAACTGCATGGTGACGTTCTCCATGCGCAGGACGTTCTCACTCATCGGCGCCGCCCTCCTTTCCGCTGTTTGCCGCGGCTGCGGTCTTCTTGGCCGCGCCGGCGCGTCCGGCGTGCGCGGCCAAACGCTTTACAAAGCGGCCCAGCTCCCTCAGCCTTGCGGGCAGCTCCTTGTCGCCCATCAGGCCGCGGCGGAAGAAGAGCACGACAACCATGATGATGACGCTGAACACGACCATGCGGAAGCCCGTGCGCATGAACGGCACCTCCATGCTCCCCCCGGCCGCGTAGTAGACGTCGAAGGCCAGGACCGCCGCGCCCACGATGCAGGCCGTCCAAAGCTCGGAGAACTTCTTCGCGCCCTGCTTCCTGCGGCGCCAGAGCAGCAGCGCGGTGAACGCGGCCGCGGCTGCGGCGAGCACTATGATGAAGGCCCAGCGGCTGCCCGCGGTCTCAAACGCCGCCTCGCTGTCCAGGAAGCGCAGCCACCACTCGCCGCAGGCGACGTAGAGGAAGGCTGCGATGGTGCTGCCGGAGACGCTGCCCATTCCGCCCAGCACGACGATGAGCAGCAGCTCGTAGGTCATGGCGGAGTTGAAGCTCTTGGCCTGCACCTGGTTGACGTACATGGCGAAAAGCGCGCCGCCCACCCCGGCGAAGAAGGAGCTGATTATAAAGCTCAGGCGCTTGTGCCTGGCGAGGTTGATGCCCATGGCCTCGGCCGCGACCTCGTCCTCGCGTATGGCCTTGAAAGCCCTGCCGTAGCTGGAGTTTATCAGCAGCACTATGAGGAAGATGCACAGCGCAGCGATGGCGAAGCAGGCGAAGGTCGAAAGGCGCAGGACTATCTGGCCGTCCGCGTTCGTGATGTTGAAGTTGTTGAAGGTCGGGAAGTTCTTGAGCGCGTTCGCGCCGTTGGTGACGCGGCCGATCGGCTCCCACTGGAAGATGGCGCGGATTATCTCCGCGAAGCCGAGCGTCGCGATGGCGAAGTAGTCGCTCTTGAGCTTCAGGACGGGCAGGCCTATGAGCCAGGCCACGAAGGCCGCGACGAGGCCCGCGATTACGATGGCTATCAGCACGCCCAGCACCATGCCTATCGCGCCGCCCGCTCCGCTCCCGCCGAAGAGGTTCTGGAAGAACTCCGGGAAGGAGAAGTTTATCGCAGAGCCGTCAAACATATAGTAGACGCTCTCGCGCTGCGCGTTGGGTATGGTGAAAATGGCGTAGGCGTAGCCGCCCAGGAGCATGAACCCGGCGTGGCCGAGGGAAAAGAGGCCCGTAAAGCCGTTCAGGAGGTTCATGCTTACGGCTATAAGCGCGTACACAGCGCCCTTTTTCAGGGTTGTGAAAACGATTATGTTCTTGTTTGGGTCGAGGGTGTTCTCGAGTACAACGACCAGGGCCAGGACGGCGAGCACGCAGGCGAGCGCGATAAAGCCGCCCTTCCTGCTCTTCTTTTCAAGAGTTACGGCAGGCATGGCGCACCTCCTCAGACCTTGTCGGTGATTTTCTCACCGAAGAGGCCGGTGGGCTTCACGCCCAGGACGATGATCAGGATGATAAAGGTCACGGCGTCGGAGAAGATGGAGTAGGTCGGGTTGACCTTTACGATGTTCTCGCAGATGCCGATTATGAACGCGCCGACCACCGCGCCGGGTATGGAGCCGATGCCGCCGAACACCGCCGCGACAAACGCGCGCAGGCCGGGCAGCGTGCCGGATACCGGCATGATGGAGGGGTAGTTCGTGAAGTACAGTATGGAGCCTATGGCCGCGAGGCCGCTGCCGATGATAAAGGTGAAGCTGATCACGGAGTTGATCTTGATGCCCATCAGCTGGCAGGTCTCGAAGTCCTTGGCCGCCGCGCGCATGGCGAGGCCGATCTTGGTCTTGTTGATGAGCAGCAGGAGCAGCAGCACCAGCGCCACGACGATGAAGGGCGTCACAATGGTGACCCAGCGCGTGGTGGCCCCGGCGATGGTCACGCTGTCGTAAAGGAAGGGGATTTCCGGATAATAGCGCGCAAGGCCGCCGGTGTAGTAGGTGGCGAAGTTCTGGATAAGGAAGCTCACGCCTATGGCGCTTATCATGACGGACATACGCGGCGCGCTCCTGAGCGGCTTGTACGCCACGCGCTCGATGACGAAGCCCAGTGCGACGATAAAGACTATCATAAGCGGCAGCGCTATGTAAAGCGGCATACTCGCCGACATATATACGACCACAAGGCCCGCTACCATAAAGACGTCGCCGTGGGCGAAGTTTATAAGGCGCAGTATGCCGTAGACCAGGGTGTAGCCTATGGCGATCAGCGCGTACTGGCCGCCCGCAGCGATGCCCGACAGCAGGGTAGATACAGCTAATTGCACGTTTCCTCTTCCTTCCCTCCCGGCGCGCGGGAAAGGCCGCGGCCCGGGTTATTTCTACACTGTTTGGCGGGGGCATGAAGCCCCCGCCGCAGTTGACGTTTCTGTTGGACGCCGGGGATTACTCGGAGACGGTCTGGGTGCCGCCGTTGACCCAGGCGTTGTTGGCGGTGTCGGCGATCTTGATGTAGGCGAGGTCGCGGATGGCGTCGCCCTCTTCGTCGAACTGGATGTTGCCGGTGACGCCGTCCCAGTCGGTCTCCTTAAGGGCCTCGTAGATGTCGGCGGGGTCGGCGCTCTGCGCGCGCTCGATGGCGTCGTAGGCGACGTTGTAGGCGTCGTAGCCCATGACGGAGACGGCCGCGATCATGTCGTTGCCGCCGTTATTCTCGAGGTTGACGCTGTCGGAGTTGATGAACTCCTTGAAGCCCGCGTCGAAGTCGGGGTCGCCGCCCTCGTTGTAGAAGGTGGTGACGACGAACTCGGCGGCCAGGCCCTGGGCGGCCTCAAGCACGGCGTTGTTGTCCAGGGTGTCGGAGCCGAGGATGGGGATCTCAAGGTTCATGCTCTTGGCCTGCTGCATGATGGCGGTGCTGTACTGGATGGCGACCGGGGTCAGGATGGCGTCCACGCCCTCGCTGACGGCGCTGTTCAGATAGCTGGAGAAGTCCGCGTTGTTCTCGGGGAAGTTGGCGTCCACGACCTCGCCGCCGAGGGCGGTGAAGGCCTCCTCAAAGTAGTTCTTGACGCCGCCGTCGTACTCCTCGCCGGAGCAGCCGAGCATATAGACCTTCCTGGCGCCGAGCTGGTCCCAGGCGTAGTTGGCGAGGACGGTACCCTGGAAGGGGTCGATGAAGCAGGTGCGGAAGTAGTAGTTGTTGCCCACGGTGACCTGCGGGTTGGTGCAGGTGACGCCGATGGCCGGGATCTGGGCCTGCTCAAAGGTCGGCGCGGCGGCAATCGCGGCGGAGGAGCCGTAGGTGCCGAGGACTATGCTGACCTCGCTGGAGACCAGCTCGGCGGCGGCGCTGGGGGCCGCGTCGGCGGTGGACTCGTTGTCGGCGGGGACAAGCTCGATGGTGTACTCAACGTCGCCGATCATGACGGTCGGCTTCAGGGAGTGGGCGTACTGCATACCCAGCATCTCCTGCTTGCCGCCCGCGCCGGAGGCGCCGGTAAGAGGCTCAAATACGCCTATCTTGATGACGTTGTCGCCGCCCTGCTGCGGGGCGTCGCTCTCGCCGCTTGGGGCCGGCTCCCCGCCGCAGGCGGCGAGGGCAAAGACCATGACAAGCGCAAGAAGCAGTGCAAGAATCTTCTTCATGTTCATTCCTCCTATTTTCCCTTGGCCGGGCTGTCCGTATGATAAAAACAAATGTTCTCCCTGGCCATGCGCTGATTATACTCCATCCCCCTCGAAAAAGCAAGTGTCTTTCGCTCGAAAACACATTAAAATTATGGCCGTCTCGCTTCGCGCTATTGTGCGAAAGCGCTAAAGACTGCGCGCAAAAAATAACAAAACCTGAGCCGCGCGGCGCAGCTCAGGTTTGATGCTCCGACGTTCAGTCCAGCACGGCCGGCGTCAGCCTCCAGTCCCCGCCGCCGCGGCGCTCGGCCTCGGCGGGGCAGCCCAGGACAAAGAGATCGTGCGCCCTTGCGCACAGCTCGAAGCACTCCCTGGCCCCGCGCGGCAGCGCCCGGCCGGAGGCGGACTTGGTCACCACCGGCACGCGGCAGCGCCCGGACAGCAGGCGCAGCATATCGCGGCCGCGCGCGTTTGCCGCCAGCAGCCTGGCGTACTGCGGATAGCCCTCGTTCATCCCGGCGCGTATGCCCAGCGCGGCGCACATATACATGCGCCGCAGCCGCGCCAGGGCGTAGCGCTTGCTCTTCGCCGCGGCGAGGACGCCGTCGAGGGTCGGCTCCTCCACGGCGGCGGCAAGGCGGTTCTCGAGGCCCTCGCCCGCGTCGGGCAGCGCCGCAAAATCCGCCTTTGTCAGCGCGCGCAGCCGCGAGAGCAGCGCGCCCTCAAGCCTGGACATGAGCACAGGCCCCCTCCCCTGCTCCCGCTCTCGCTCCAGCGCGCAGCGGGCCGCGGCGGGCATATACTCCGCCGTGCTCCCGCCCGAAGCGGTCAGGCTGCGCAGCTCGCTCGCCGAGCGAAGCCGCCCCGCCCCGGGGCGGTCGTGGCCCGCGCCCATGCGAGGCACCGTGACCGGCCGGATGCGAGAGCCGAGATCGTAAAGCGCCTTTATATACTCCACGGCGAGGATGTTGTTCGGCTGCGCCACAAGCGCGCCGTCCGCGCCCAGCCGCCGCTCCAGCACGCGCTGGCGCGCTGCGGCGAAGCTGTCCCCCTCCCGGCACTCCGCGCGTATCTCGGCGTTGACGCCCGGCTCCAGCAAGGCCTCCGCCACGCGTTCCAGCGGCTCCACGCTGCCGCACTCGCTGCCGAAGCTGATATAATCCACCGCGCCCAGGGCGTCCAGCAGGCCCACGGCCCCGCGCGCGAAGCCCTCCGCGCTCGAGAGCGACCAGGGCGCGGGCAGCTCGAACACCAGGTCCGCGCCGCAGCGCACGGCGCACTCCGCGCGTGCCAGCTTGCCCCACTGCGCCGCCTCGCCGCGCTGGACAAAGTCGCCGGACATACAGCAGACCACGCCCGCGTCGCCGCCCAGAAGCGCGCGCGTCGCCGCGATATGCGCCTCATGGCCGTTGTGGAAGGGGTTGTACTCGGCGACTATACCGGCAATAATCATGTCAGCCTCCAGAAAGCTCTTGCGTTTTGCGCGAGAAGGGGATAAAATGTATATGTATGTGTGTATCTTACTATCTCACAGCGAATTTGACAATAGCAAAGAGAGGTAACGTAAAAATGAAAGTACTTGTCATCAACGCGGGCAGCTCTTCCCTCAAGTATCAGCTGATCGACATGGAGGGCGAAAAGCTCCTGGCCAAGGGCCTCTGCGAGCGCATAGGCATCGACGGCCACCTCAAGCACACCCCCCTGGTCGGCGGCAAGAGCGTGTTCAACGAGGACATCCCCCTGCCCAGCCACGCCGAGGCCATCGCCGCGGTCATCGACAAGCTCACCAGCCTTGAGTACGGCGTTGTCGGCTCCATGCACGAGATCGACGCCGTCGGCCACCGCGTCGTCCACGGCGGCGAGAAGTTCGCCAGCAGCGTGCTGATAACCGACGAGGTCATGAAGGCCCTCGAGGAATGCACCCCCTTCGCCCCGCTGCACAACCCCGCCAACATCACCGGCATCAACGCCTGCGTCGAGGTCATGGGCAAGGATGTGCCGCAGGTCGGCGTGTTCGACACGGCCTTCCATCAGAGTATGCCCGCCAAGGCCTTTATGTACGCCCTGCCCTACAACTACTACAGCGAGGACGGCATCCGCCGCTACGGCTTCCACGGCACCTCCCACCGCTACGTCTCCGGCCGCTGCGCCGAGCTGATGGGCAGGCCCCTCGAGGAGCTGAAGCTGATAAGCTGCCATATGGGCAACGGCTCTAGCATCTGCGCCATCGACGGCGGCAAGAGCGTGGACACCTCCATGGGCTTCACCCCGCTGGTCGGCCTGCCCATGGGTACCCGCGTCGGCGACCTCGACCCGGGCGCGATGCAGTTCATCATGAACAAGTACGGCCTGGACATCGACTCCATGCTGAATATCCTCAATAAGAAGTCCGGCGTCCTGGGCGTCTCCGGCGTCAGCAGCGACTTCCGCGACCTCGACACCGCCGCGGACGAGGGCAACGAGCGCGCCCGCCTCGCGCTGGATATGTTCGAGTACTCCGTCGCCAAGGTCGTCGGCAGCTACGCCGCCGCCATGAACGGCGTCGACGCCGTCATCTTCACCGCCGGCGTCGGCGAGAACAGCGCCAGCACCCGCGCCGGCATCTGCAAGTACCTCGGCTTCCTCGGCGCCGAGCTGGACGAGGCCGCCAACGCCAAGCGCGGCGAGGACAACCGCATCTCCACCGACGCCAGCCGCGTGCAGCTGTGGGTCATCCCCACCAACGAGGAACTGGTTATCGCCCGCGACACCCGCGACATCGTCTCCGCGCTGTAAGCGCCGGACGAAATAAGGACAAAGGCCAGCGCCGCCCGGCAAGCCGGGCGGCGCCTTTGCGTCTCGCGGTCAATCTATGAATGGAGTAGTAAAACTGCGAAATCTGTGCGTCAATTCGCACACGGGGTTACTCAGTCGCCGTAGTACGGCGCGCCAAAGCCGCTCGCATGAGAGCGCTCGATTATGTCGGTAATCAGTCCCGAGAAGTCGTACGCATCGTCCGACATCAGCGTTATGCCGAGGGAGCGGATTTCCGTGTATACGTCCGCCATCAGGCGGCCGCCAAGCTCTATGCCCAGCTCCTCCTCAATGACGGCGGCCTCGTCCGGGTACTGCGCGAAAATCTCCTGCGCGTCGGCCTCTGTCAGGACTATGTCCTTCGAAGGGTCGGGCGTCTTGCCGCAGGAGGCCAGGGCCAGCGCCAGAAGGGCAATAAGCGCAGCGGCAAGCAGTCTTTTCATGGTTTTCAACTCCTTTACGGTGCGTTCCCCGTCCCCGGCGGCGCCCGGTCAATGCGTCTGCCCGTACCAGAGCAGCACGTTGTCCTCCTCGAAAAATTCCAGAGTATCGGGGTCGACTATGAAGTGCCGCCAGGTTTCCTCCTGTGAAAATGAGATTATATATTGATCGACGGTAATAAGCTGCTTGATGGTGTTTTCCATCAGCTGGTATCCCTCCAGCTCCGGGACCTCCTCATACAGCATCTCGACCGCCTGCGGACGGGTATATTTGGGAAGCGTGGCGACATACACAATCCCGTATGCGACGGCGGCCACAGCCATTATCGCGGCCAGGACGCGCTTATTCTTGACGAAAAGGAGATAGATTGCGGTCATCAGCAGCACAAACGCCACTGTGAGGCAGCCAGTCTTCCAGCCAGCGATGACCTCCTCATAGTAGTACGGAATCAGCTTCGTAATAAACGCGTAAACTAAGGCAGCCGCCAAGATAACCGGCACAACCACTGACTTGCGTTTCTGCGCCTCCACTTTCCCCGCCTACTTTCTTGGCTCGGTCTACTACCAGAGCAGCGGATTGCTGCTCTCGTAATAGCTCAGTGTATCTGGATCGACTATGAAGTGGCGCCACTCGCTGCCGGTGCGGAAGGCCCCGACATACTTCTCTGTGGTCATCAGCTGCTGCACTTCGCTTTCCGTCTGCTCTGCGCCGGTAAGCTCCGGGTTCTCTTCCAGCAGCATATCAACCGCTTGCGGATAGGTGTGTTTGGGCAGGACTAAGACAAATGCGGCCGCTATCGCCACCGCGAGTACGCACAAAGCCGCAGCCAGCAGGCGCTTTTTCCCATCGAAGAAGTAGTAGTAAGCAAGGATGAGCGCGATGCAGGCAAGGCCGGGGAGCACGACAATCCTGCCGGAAAATGCGTCCCTGTAAAGGTGGTTCAGCACAAAGTACATGACAGCCGTCAGCGGCACGAACACCAGACCGGGCGAAAAAGGCATTTTGCTTTTTTTCTCCTCCATCCAACTCCCCACCTTTCACAAAGCCTCCAGTTTGCAGCTATCGGGTATCTTCCGCTTCCACCCCCATTTATTTCTATTACTACTACCATAATACAGTATGCAATAAATACTGTCAATGCAGAAAATCACGCTTAGAATTTGTCGATTTTAACAGTAACGCCGCTCTGGCTGCCGCGCCTGATTTGGCTTCTCCACACATTTATAAAATCATCCGGCGGAAACACAGTCAACGGCGACAATCCCGCCTCCGTTTTGTGCAATGTGACGGGACTTGAACGGAGAATTTATATAAAGCGTGGTGCGGAATGATTGGATTTAGTCATAAATTAAACTTGACGTTTAAAAGCGATGGTGGTACAGTAATATCG
>CALWYT010000159.1 GCA_944385835.1 uncultured Oscillospiraceae bacterium
TGACGAGGTAGACGTCGTTGCTGGTGGCCAGCTGCACGATGGAGGTGGTGGGCGCGCCGGCGACGATGAAGGCGGCGTCAATCTTGCCGTCCTGCAGGCTCTCGACGCTGTTGTCGAAGTTCTGGTAAACGGGGTTGATGTCCTCCTCGGTCAGGCCGTAGACGCCGAGGACGTCGATGGCGTTGAAGTACACGCCCGAGCCGCTCACGCCGATAGAGACGTACTTGCCCTCCAGGTCGGCGACCGACTTGATCTCGGGGTCGAGGGTGACTATCTGCACCTGCTCCATGTACAGCGCGGCGAGTGTGGAGAAGCCGGTCAGAGGCGCGGGGTTGCCGCTGGCGTCGACGAAGAGGCGGGTGCCGTTGTAGGCGTAGTCCATGACGTCGGACTGGACGAAGCCCAGCTCCTGCTCGTCGCCGTCGACCATCTCGATGTTGGTCTGGCTGCCGCCGGAGGTGACGGCGGTAATGCTCACGCCGGTGTTGTTGGAGATGTAGGTGGCAAAGGTGCTCCCGAAGCCGTAGTAGGTGCCGGTGGAACTGCCGGTGCCGAACTCAAGCTCGGCGCTGGCCTCGACGTCGGGGACCTCGGCCGGACCCGCGCTGGGGGCGGCGCTGGCATTGGGATCGCTGCTCGGCTCGCTGGGCGTCTCGCCGCAGGCGGCGAGGGCAAACACCATGACGAGAGCGAGCATGAGTGCAAGAATCTTCTTCATTTTGTTTCCTCCCTCTGACTTATGACTTAGCTGCAACCTGACGGCTGCAAAATTTCATTACTTTTTCAGTATAACCCTATATAAAAAAGATTTCAAGAGGCAAATGAACAAAAAATTTTAACGATTGCAAATTGTTTACTTCGCTAACGCGCCGTGAGCGGCGACCCACTCCCGCGCCGTTTCCGCGAAGCGCCGCGTGGCCGGGCCGGCGCGCTCGCCGTCGGGCAGGCAGAGGCCTATCGTCCGGCTGGCGGGAGGGTCCAGGGGCAGGCAGCGCACGCCCTCCGCGGCGGGGCCGAGCAGCAGCCGCGGCATTATGCTCACGCCCAGGCCGCAGCGGACCATGGCGATGACGGCGTAGTCGTCCTTGGTGCTGTACCTGACGCGGGGGCTGACACCTGCGGCGGCGAGGGCGCCGCGCGCGTCGCGGTCGCTGGTCTCCAGAAGGCCGATGAAGTCCTCCCAGGCGAAGCTCGCGGCGGGGAACAGCTCCGCCGCCGCAAGCGGATGGCTCTCCGGCACGACGGCCAGAAGCTCGTCCTCCGCGAGGGGCGTTATCTCGCCGGACAGCCCGGTCGGCAGCGGGACGAAGCCGAGGTCGGCGCTGCCGTCGGAGAGCCACTGCTCCACGTCGTGGTAGTCGCCGCTCATCAGCTTCAGCTCCACGCCGGGGTACGCCGCGCGGAAGGCGGCGATTATGCCGGGCAGCCAGCGCACGCCCACGCTGCTGAAGGTGCCTATGCGCACCGTGCCGCGCTCCAGCCCCCGCACTGCGGCGGCCGTCTGGGAGAGACGCTCATGAGCGGAGACTATGCCGCGTATGGCGGGCGCGACCTGCGCGCCGGCCTCCGTCAGCTGTGCGCCGAAGCGCGAGCGGCGCAGCAGCGCGAAGCCAAGCTCCTCCTCCAGCGAGCTTATCATGTGCGAGACGGCGCTCTGCGTGACGCCGAGGGCCTCGGCCGCGCGGGTTATGCCGCCCAGCTCCACGGCGAGCAGGAGGGCCTCATACTTATTCGCTCCCACGGCTCAGCCCTCCCCGCCGGACGCGCCGCGCCCGCCCACGCGCGCGAAGAGGCGGAAGCTCAGCGGCCAGACCGCCGCCGCGAAGAACACCACGACGAAATAGCGCGCCGCGTCCGCCGCGCCGCACTCGCCCAGCAGGGCGTACAGCGGCTGCTTAAGCCCCGCGCGCAGGGCCATGACCAGCGCCAGGCCGAGCGCGCATTTGAGCGCCTGGCCGGGGAGCGGGGCTTTGACCTCGAAGCGTATGCAGCGCCGGTCCAACGCGACGGACAGCAGCATCGCCGCGCCGGCGCCGAGCAGCTTGTAGCCGTTTTCGCGCGCGGAGGCGAGGTTGGCCGCGTCGGTCCCGTCCGGGAAGGGGTACAGCTCCACATAGCAGAGGTAGCAGAGCGTCAGCGCCAGCAGCGCGCCCAGGACGGCGTACAGCCGCCCGGGCCGCTCCTCCGCGCCGGAGAAGAGCGGCCGCAGCGCCGCCGTCAGGACAAGCCCCAGCGCGAGGGACACGCCCACGTCCAGCGGGGTGTGGACACCCAGGTACATACGCGAGAAGGCGATGAGCGCTATCGCGGCGGCGCAGGCGGCGCGCAGGGCGCGGCGCCTGGTCCACGCGCCTATGCAGCCGAAGGAGGCGAAGGCGTTCTGCGTGTGGCCGCTGGGGAAGGAATAGCCCGTCGCGGCCGCCCTCGCGCTCTCGACGATCGTGAACTCCGGGTCCTGCACCCAGGGGCGCGGGATGCGGAAGGTGATCTTCAGGAACTGGTTGAGCACCGTCCCTGCGAAGCCGACGGTGAGGACGTAGTAGCCGAGGCTTTTGCTGACGCACCAGAACGCGATGATGGCCGCGGCCATGTATAGCGTCTCGCCGCCCAGCTCGGTTATTGCGGACATCACTGAGTCCAGGAAGGGGGAACGTATGCCCTCCAGCGCGTAGAGTAGCTCCATGTCAGCCTCCGGGTGAAGTGATCCGCCCCGGATGAGGCCCGGCTTGATTCCGGCCCATCCGGGGCGGTGCAGCTATGATTTTATCAAAGGGCGCGGCCTGTGTCAAGGCGGCTTACAGCGCGCCCACGCCCTCCAGCAGCAGCTTGACGCCTATGCCGCAGAGCACAAGGCCGCCTATGACCCCGGCGGCCCTGGTGGAGATCCCGGGTACGCGGCTGCCCAGTATGCCGCCTATGAGGCAGATCACGAAGGTGACGGCGGCAATCAGCAGCACGGAGGCGATGAGCGGTACGTCCATGAAGGCGAAGGATACGCCTACGGCCAGGGCGTCCAGGCTGGTGGCGACGGCCATGACCACAAGGCGGCTGTGCCTGAGCGTGGCCTCGCCGGCCTCCCCGCCGCCCCTGAGGGCCTCGGCGGCCATCTTCACGCCGATAAAGGCCAGGAGGAAGAAGCTGACGTACGGCCCCCAGGCGCTTATGAGGCTGCTGACCGTGCTGCCCAGCAGCCAGCCGAGCAGGGGCATCAGGCCCTGGAAAAAGCCGAAGTAGGCCGCGGTGACGGCCGCGTGGCGGAGCCTGTAGTTGGGTATGGTCAGGCCG
Source organism: uncultured Oscillospiraceae bacterium (assembly GCA_944385835.1). Classification (GTDB taxonomy): domain Bacteria; phylum Bacillota; class Clostridia; order Oscillospirales; family Oscillospiraceae; genus Scatomorpha. Next base: position 3,286 of record CALWYT010000159.1, read on the forward strand.
TTGGTGACCGAGACGGCGAAGGCGTCCATTGACAAGCCGACGCCGATGAGTAAAATGTTAAGCATAGCATACACTCCGGGGTGAGGAATTTGGACTTCTCCATATATATGAGCGCCGCGCTGGAGCTTGCGCGCGAGGCGGCCGCGCACGGCGAGGTGCCTGTGGGCTGCGTCGTGGTCTCGGGCGCGGGGGAGATAATAGGCCGCGGCAGGAACCGCCGCGAGGAGAGCGCGGACGCCACCGCCCACGCCGAGATAGAGGCGATACGCGCCGCCTGCGCCGCCCTGGGCGGATGGAACCTGGCCGGCTGCGCGCTGTTCGTCACGCTGGAGCCATGCCCCATGTGCGCCGGCGCCATCATAAACTCCCGCGTATCCACGCTGGTCTACGGCGCGAAGGAGCCGAACAGCGGCTCGGTGGGCAGCGTGATAAACCTCTTTGAGGAGCGCTACGGCCACAGGCCCGCCGTCTACGGCGGCGTGCTGGCGACAGAGTGCGCCGGGCTGCTCACGGAGTTCTTCCGCGGCCTGCGCTGAGCGCGAAGGCGAAAAATAACCCGGCCTCTCGGTCGGGTTATTTTGAACTTACTTTATCCTTTCACCGAGCCGTCCGGGTTGAACAGCGGCAGCTTGCCCAGCGTGATGATGTCGGTGCGGTTGTAGGCGTCGCCCTCGGCCAGGACGGCCATCTTGCCGGCTATCACGCCGCCGGCGCGGGTGACCAGCTCCTCCATCGCGTGCAGGCTCTCGCCCGTGGAGATGACGTCGTCGAGGATGAGCATACGCTTGCCCTTTATCAGCTCGGCGTCGGCCTTGTCGATGACCAGCTTCTGGATGTGCATCGTGGTTATAGAGCGGACCTCCACCTCGAAGACGCCGGACATATAGGCCTTGGCGCCCTTGCGGGCGATGAAGTAGCGCTCGGCCCCGCTCTGGCGGGCCATCTCGTAGAGCAGGGGTATGGCCTTGGCCTCGGGGGCGATAAGGTAGTCGTACTCGGGCGCGCGCTTGAGCAGCTCGGCGGCGCAGTGGACGGTCAGCTCGACGTCCCCGAACATCACGAACGCGCCGATGTAGAGGTCGTCGGTGACCCGGCAGAGCGGCAGCTCGCGCTTAAGCCCGGCGATGTCCATCTCATATGTCATTTCGTTTCCTCCTAAAGGCCATACGGCCAAGCAAGCAGTAAGTCACATTATACTAAATTGTCACGCAAAGTCAAGACCAATGTGCTGGACGCTGGTCGGGGCAGCGTTTTGACGGCGGATTTTTGCTATATTATAGCAAAAATCCGGGCATTTGTTTAATTTGTAACTAGTCAGAGCTTTAACTAACCGGCAAAACGCACAAAAATCACGAAAATTTCGGCCTCCAGGCGAACGTCTTTGGGAGAAAATGAATAAATTGTAACTTGTGCATGATGAAAGTCTTGTAAAGGGCGACGCTTTAGGGTAAAATGTAGATACAGTGATCGGGGCCGAGCGGTCCCCGGGATAAAGGGAGTACCGGCAGGCGGGAGCCGCCGGAATAATTAACTGGGAGGGAAAACAAATGTCCGATAATTCTCAGCACCTGGAACACATGGAACACGATCGCGGCACATGGGGCTCTAACTTTGGCTTCCTGATGGCCGCCGTCGGCTCCGCAGTCGGCCTCGGCAACATCTGGGGCTTCCCGTACAAGATGGGCAAGTATGGCGGCTTCGCCTTCCTTGTCATCTACCTGCTGCTGGTCATCTTCGTCGGCGTCGTCGTCATGCTCGGCGAGCTGACGCTCGGCCGCAAGACCGGCAAGGGCGCGGTCGGCGCCTACGCGGCCATGGCCAAGAAGTACAAATGGGTCGGTTACCTCGGCATACTCTCGGCCTTCACGCTGCTCGCGTTCTACAACGTCCTCGGCGGCCTGGTCATGCGCTATATGTTCGGCTTCCTGCTGCAGATACTGGGCGTGGACGGCTTCTCCGGCTCGGGCATGGGCTTCTTAGACTACATACTCTTCGACTACAGCGGCATGATTTTCTTCCACGTTTTGTTCATCGTCTGCAACGTGGTGATAGTCATGGGCGGCATCCAGGGAGGCATAGAGAAGTTCTGCACGGTCGCGATGCCGGCGCTCTTCTTCATGCTGCTCTTCGTCATCATCTACGTGGCCTTCCAGCCGGGCGCCGGCCAGGGCTACAAGGATATGCTCACCCCCAATTTCGAGCCTATCTCCACCATCGGCGGCTTCGTAGACGTCCTAAAGACGGCGGCAGGCCAGATGTTCTTCTCGCTGTCCCTTGGCATGGGCGCCATAATCTCCTACGGCTCCTACCTGGATAAGAAGGAGAACCTCCAGAAGAACGCGCTCATCATCCCGGCCTGCGACACGCTCATTGCCGTCATGGCCGCCTGCGCGATACTGCCCGCCTGCGCCGCCTTCGGCATGGAGTACAACCAGGGCCCCGGCCTCCTCTTCAACACCATGCAGAACGTCTTCCTGAGCATGGGCAGCTTCGGCAACTTCGTCGGCTTCATGTTCTACTTCCTCGTTTTCATCGCCGCGGTCACCTCGTCGATCTCCCTCTTCGAGGCCATCGTCACCTGGCGTCTCGACGTCGGCGCTGAGAAGAAGCGGAAGGTCAGCCGCACGAAGATCATGAGCCTCGCCGCCGCCTGCTCGCTCATCGTCGGCCTGCCCGTCGCCCTCGACGCCCTGGGCGCCGCGGACGCCGCCGTCAAGGCCCCCTACCTGCTGCTCGGCATGACCCCCGAACAGCTCGCCGACGGCGCGGTCCCGATGGCCATCGACTGCTGGCTCGACTTCTTCGACGTCATATCTGAGGGCATCTTCATGCCGCTCGGCGCGCTGGTCATGGCGCTGCTGATAGGCTGGAAGTGGAAGACCAAGGACTTCATCATACCTGAGTGCGAACAGAGCGGACACAAGTTCTGGGGTTACACCTTCTTTGACATCTGCTTCAAGTTCGTCACCCCGGCCGGCATGATCGTCGTCCTCGGCGGCCAGCTCTACGACTTCTTCTTCAAGGCGCTCTTGTCGTAGCGCGGACACCGCAAAAGAATACGTAATAAAAGGCCCCGGGCGAAAGCCCGGGGCCTTGCCTTGCCCGAAAATCTTCGCAGGGCGTCGAGTGGGAGGAAGAAGCGTATCTTCCCGCGCGAGGCGCTGCGGGAATCACAGGCCCCCGGCATTGCGCCGGGGGCCTGCTTTCAAATAGGGGGAGGAGTGGTGATTGGCAATCTATATCAGCGCCGTCTGGCGGCGTCAGCCGAACACGCCGGGGTTGAGCACGCCGCCGCCGTCGTCCTCGTCCTGCGTATCGGCGCCGAAAGTTATGCTGAGCGTCACGCTCTCGCCGGAGCGGTAGACCACGATGTCCACGGTGTCGCCCGCGCGGTGGAAGGCCAGCTCCTCGGCCAGGCCCTCGTAGCTCTGCACCTCGTAGCCGTCCACCTCGGTGATGATGTCGCCGACCTGGATGCCGGCCTTCTCGGCGGGGGAGCCGGCCTCGACGTAGCTTACGAACGCGCCCGCGGGCAGGCGGTAGTAGGTGATGGCGTTGTCGTCGACGCTGTAGCCCTGTATGCCCATATAGGCCGGCTCGCCGTCGGCGTTGAGTGAGTGGCCGCCGTTTATCACGTTGTCGGCGATGCGCACGGCGTCGTCAATGGGGATTGCAAAGCCGATACCCTCGGTGCTGGTGCCGGAACTGGTGGAGTTGGGCTTGGCGGTGACGATGCCGACAACCTGGCCGTAGGCGTTGTACACGGGGCCGCCGGAGTTGCCTTCGTTGACGGCGGCGGAAATCTGGAACATGTTCGCCGTACCCTCGTCGGTGGTAATCACGCGGTCGGTTGCGGAGACGATGCCGGGGGTCATGGAGTAGGTCAGCTCGCCGAGCGGGTTGCCAACGGCGTAAACAGTGTCGCCTACCTGGAGGTCGTCGCTGCTGCCGAGAGTCGCGGCGGTGAGACCGCTGGCATCAATCTTTATGATGGCGACGTCGTTATTGCGGTCGAAACCTATGACCTGCGCCGTATACTGGAGGGTGTCGTATCCGCTGTCGCTGGAGAACATGACGTTGATGGCGGCGCCTGTGGTGTACGCCTCCTCAATGACGTGGTAGTTGGTGAGGATGTAGCCGTCCTCGCTTATCACGAAGCCGGTACCGGAGACGCTGCCCTG
>CALWYT010000160.1 GCA_944385835.1 uncultured Oscillospiraceae bacterium
GTCCTGCGGGTTTATATAGCCGAGCACCTCCAGCGGCGCGTCGTGCCAGGCGCCCACGACGGCCGCGCCGTCGGTGCGCACGCCTATCCGCGAGCCGTAGTACCACTGGGCGTAGATGTAGTCGTAGCCCGAGTCCACGACGAAATCGGCCAGCCTCCGCTCCGCGATGGCGTCCGTATCCTCCAGGGAGCGCCGCGCCGGCTGGAGGTAGCAGGCCGCGAGGTTGAACGCGGCCAGCGCGCAGAACAGCAGCGTCCCCGCCGCGCGGACGGGGATCTTCGCCGCGCCGAGCCTCTCGATAAGCAGCACGGCGGCCACGGCCGCGAGCGGGTACCAGGTGAAGAGGTAGATGCTGCGCAGCTCCAGGTCCACGACCATATTCGCCCCCAGCGCCGCCGCTACGCCCAGCGCGCAGACCCCCGCCGCTGCAAAGAGCGGGCTGCGCCGCGCGGCGAAGGGCAGCGCGCAGACCGCGGCGATCAGCGCGAGGCCATAGAAGCAGAGCGCGATCTCGCCGTACTGATAGCTTCTCAGCCCGGTGACGCCCATGAACGCGAGCACGTCCTCCTTGAGATTCTCAAGCAGCGAGCTGCCCGTGCCGGCGAGGCCGCCGTAGATGCTGACGTTGTCCGCGCCGATGATGCGGATGAGCGCGAGGCCCAGCGCATTGGCGGCGAAAACAAGCGCCACGAAGATTGTGGTGCGCCTGTCGGACCTGCGCAGCAGGCGCAGCAGCGCCTCCACGCAGACGAGGGGCAGCACCGCGACAGCCGTCTGGCGGATGCTCTGCATCCCCATCGCAAGCGTGACCAGCAGCGCGAGCGCCGCCGAGGGCGTGAATACGCGGCGGGTCCCGTCCGTCAGCAGGCGCAGGTATACGCCGCAGAGCAGCAGCACATGGATGAGATAGCAGGCGTAGTAGCTCGCCATCAGGTAGAAGAGCTGGCCCGAGAGGTGGTCCGGCGCGGACGGGCAGATAACCACGGCGAGTATCGCGAGCACGCCCGCCGCGACGCCGCGCGCCGAGCAGAAGGGCCGCAGCATCCAGGCGAAGGAGACGAGTATCAGCGCCGTCATCGTCTCGGTGGCCAGGGCCATGGAGAGGTTCAGGCTGCCCGTCAGCCCGTAAAAGAGCGCGGCGAGGTTCGGCGTGGCCAGCACGTAGAACTGGTTGCCGAACACCCAGCCCTCCGGGAAGATCGTCTTCTGCTCCCACATGAGCTTGGCCACAAGCGTGTCTGAGTACATATCCGGCGTGGCGAAAATCTCAAAGCCGCGGAAGTTGATTATCCCGCAGAACACGAGATACGCCGCCGCGCAGAGCGCGAAAAGCGCAGCCTCCCCGCGCGCGAGGCCGTCAGCGGGCCTTATCCGTTCCTTCACCGCTCTCCCCCTTTTCCCTGTCGGCGTATTCGAAGGCTTCCACCGCCCCGCCCCGCTCGCCGCCCGGGGCCTTGAACGCGAAGAAGCGCTGGCCCAGGTAGTTTAGCGGGACGAAGAACACCATTCCTGCGAGCATGGCTATGTTGTCGCGCGCGGTCTCGCCCAGGGCGCCGAAGGCCATACGCGCGAGGGGCTTGGCCACGCCGTAGGCGATGAGATAGCAGAAGAGTATGTTGACCGTGAAGCGCGCTATCTCCTCCCAGCTGCGCTTCTTGACGTTGAAGGTGAAATACTTGTTGAGGAAGTAGCTGACGACGCTGCCCACGACGTAGTTCATCGCCGAGGAGAACCAGTAGCCGCAGTGCGCGAGATTGTACAGCCCGTACATCACCGCCGTGCCGACGAGGGTGTTAACGACGCCCACCGCGCAGAATTTGAGGAAACGCCGGTCGAAGAACGACAGGACGAGCTTTTTGACAGCCGAGATGAGTTTGTTCAATGAATAACACCGCTTCCCGCGCCGCAGCCCGGCGCGATATTTGCCGTCTTGCCAAGACGGAGGAATTGTGATATAGTTCCCATAACAAGAATAATTCTTATTATCAAGGAGGCGCATCACATGGCCAATATACAGAAGCTGTACTCGCCCAAGGGCGAGCCTGTGGAGGACGCCGCCCTGGCCGCGGACTGGCAGGCCGCAGAGCGCTGCGGCCCGTACCGGGTCGGGGAGCTGGGATTCTATTACCGCTCAAGGCTGCGCTGGCACTGCCTTCCCTACGGCGGCTTCACGCACGCCTTCAAGCGCGCGATGCTCTGCGCGGCGCGGCACTGCGGAGGCGTGGACCATTTCGACACCTTCTGGCTGGTGTTCTGCTCCGGCCCGGACGAGCTGGCCGAGGCCAAGACTATAGACGAAAAGCACGCCGACCGCGCGCTGGAGCTGCTCAAGGCGAGGGGCGCCATACGGGCCTGAGCGGCGCTCTCGGCGTCCTCAGCCGCCGCGCCGCCTCGCCGGCAGGCTGCCGAGCAGCAGCCCGCCCAGGGCCAGCGCGCCGCCGGCCAGAGTGCGCGCGCTGAACTCCCCGTAGAACACGGCGTCGATGGCCGCGCCGCCGAACACCTGCCCGGTGAACATACAGAGGGTCATGGCGAAGGAACTCATGCGCTTGACGCAGACGCTCTGCAGGTACACCGCCGCCGCGCCCAGCACGCCGCCCAGGTACTTCCACGCAGGGACGGCCAGCGCGCCGCCCAGCAAGGCCGCCCCGCCGGCCGGCAGGGACAGGCCCAGCGCGGCCACGGCCACCGCGCTGCCGGTGAAATAGCTGTACCAGGTGCCGGTGAGCAGGCTGGTCCTCTCGCTCAGCCGGGCCGTGACCTGCCTCGTGCAGACGCAGGTCACGCCAGAGAGCACGCTCACGGCGACGGGTATGAACGCAGCCCCGCCCCGGGAGCCGCTGAGCAGCAGCGCGATGCCCAGCGCCGTCAGCGCGAGCGAGGCCAGCTCCGGCGCGCCCAGGCGGCGCTTTTCCATGCCGAAGAGGCCGAGGCAGTCGATGACAAGGCTTGTCGCCGCCTGGCCCAGCAGGCTCAGCGCCAGGATAGCCGTGACGCTTATCCGGCCTACGGCGAGGGTGTTGAAGTAGGTGGTGAAGTAGTTTATGACGCCGCCCAGCAGCAGCCCGAAGGGTACGCCGCGCGCCGCCTTGAACGGGTTTTCGCGCTTGCAGAGCGCGGCGAGCGTGACCGCGGCCAGGCCCGCGAGATGTATGATAAGCGTGGCCGCCTGTTCGCCGCACTCGGCGGTAAGCTCGCCGTTTATTGCCAGCATGACGGCTATTATCAGCGCGGCCGAACCGGCGACTGCGTAGTGCAAGGCTCTCCCCTCCAAACAAGTCTGCCCCTCCGGGTGGATTGTTATTGTATCACGGCTCAGAGGGTTGCGCAAGCTCCCCCGCCGGCTTTCTCCGGCCTCCAGCCGTCCAGCGGCTGGCGCTGCATCGCGCCGAACACCTTGTCCTTTATGTCGGGGTAATCCGCCTGGAGGCGCTTTATGAGGGACTTTATCTCCTCGCGCTTGCTCTCCTTGTCCTCCGGGCAGGTCGTGGGGACCAGCGGCAGGCCCTCGTCGCGGACGAAGGACGCTATCGTCCCCTCGCCCAGGTATAGCATCGGCCGTATCTGCCAGACGCCGGCGCGCGACATATATGTCGCCGGCTTGAAGCAGGCTATCTGGCCCGTGAAGAGCAGGTTCATGAGGAAGGTCTCCACCGCGTCGTCAAAGTGATGGCCGAGGGCGAGCTTGTTGCAGCCGCGCGCCTTTATCGCGTCGTTGAGCGCTCCGCGCCGCAGCTTGGAGCAGAGCGAGCAGGGGTTCTCCTCCTGCCGGACGTCGAAGACTATCTCGCGGATGTCCGAGCTGACGACCGTATACGGCACGCCGTGCGCCGCGCACCAGCCGGCGACGGGCGCGAAATCCATATCGGGGAAGCCCATGTCGATGGTCACGGCCTCCAGCTCAAAGCGCGAGGGGTGGTAGCGCCGCAGCTGCGCGAGCGCTGCGAGCAGCGCCATCGAGTCCTTCCCCCCCGAGACGCCGACGGCCACGCGGTCGCCAGCCGAGAGCATGTTGTAGTCGTCCACACAGCGGCGGACGTAGCCCGTAAAACGGTTCAGGTCCATAGTCGTCACCACAAAATCAAAAGTCGAACGTGAGAATACGCGAGTATACGCAAGGATAATTGAGCATAATCGAGATAGTATAGGCAAAATCAAATTTGCTGTTGACAATCATAAGCGCGGGTGGTATAAATTTAAGGCGCGCTGAGGGTATTGTACTTTCGGCGGCCGCTTTTGTCAAAGTATTTATCTTATATAACTGGAGGCACAGGAAATGTCCACTACCATGCTGAAGAAGGACGACGTCGTCCGCAAGTGGTACGTCATCGACGCCGCCGGCAAGCCCCTGGGCAAGACCGCCGCTCTCGCGGCCGACCTGCTTCGTGGCAAGCTCAAGGTTGACTACACCCCGCACGTCGACTGCGGCGACTACGTCATCGTCATCAACGCCGAGAAGGCCGTCCTCACCGGCAAGAAGCTCGAGCAGAAGTACTACCGCACCCACTCCGGCTACCCCGGCGGCCTGCACGAGACCCGCTACGACCGTCTCATGAAGCAGAAGCCCGAGCTGGCCATGAAGCTCGCCGTGCGCGGTATGCTGCAGAAGAACACCATCGGCGGCTGGCAGCTCACCCGCCTGCGCGTGTTCCGCGGCGCGGAGCACACCCACGCGGCCCAGAAGCCCGAAGTCTACGACCGCTAAGGGAGGTAAAGTATAATGGCTACCT
>CALWYT010000161.1 GCA_944385835.1 uncultured Oscillospiraceae bacterium
CCGGCGGACAGGCGCAGCACGGCGGCTGGTCCTCCCACCGCCAGGCGGTGCCGCGCGCGAACGGCCCCACCGGCGACGCCAGCTTCGAGGATAAGCTCAAGCACTTCATGCAGGAGTCGGACAGCCGCATGGCGGACAACAAGATGTACTCTGATCACCGCACCCGCCGCAGGAGCAGGTGACGCAGACTGCGCGCGGATATGTGCGCAGCGCAGTAAAAGCCGGGCCACAGGCCCGGCTTTTACCGTTTGTAGAGGTTGGAATGGGTGTATAGTGAAGTTTGGGAGGGGAGCCGTCCGCATCATGCGCGCTGCGGCGGCGCTACACCGCCACGGTCATGCGGGGCAGGCGGTCGGTCATGCCGCTGACGGGGGCGCTCTGACGGCCGGCGCCGCCTCCGCCGCAGGCCGCCAGCGATAACGCCAGGGCCAGCGCGGTTATGAATGCAGCCGCTCTCCTCATCGTCGCGCCTCCTTCCGCTTGCTTGAGCAGAGTATAGCGCGGCCTTGTATCCGTTTTGCATCATAGTTGCATCTTTTTATGATACAAACGTGAATTTTCCGTCACAGATCAAAATTCCTTCTTCCCGTAAATGCGCAGGCTCCCGGCCGCGCTCACGGCGAGGACGGCGAGGCTCAAAAACGGCAGGAGGAAGAACGCGCCGCCCAGATCGTCCAGCTCGATGCCGAAGCGGCTCGCTATGAACCCGACGGCGAGGAAGGTAGCCATATAGATGACGATGGAGATGACTCGCGCCTTGTCTGTGCCGAACTTGTACACAAGCGGCAGCGTCACGCCGAGCAGCAGCACGGCAATGCAGAAGCAGGCGATCGACGCGCCGAGCGCCTCCTTTAGGCTGTCGCCTATCACAAGGCTCGCGCCCACGCCGAGCACGCCCAGCGCCAGGAGGCCGAGAATGCCGAGCGCGTAGCGGCTGAGGGCAAGCTCCGCGCGCGTGACGGGCATGGTCATCATGTAGCCCTCCACGCGGCTCTTCTCGTCGACGGAGAGCGTGGTCAGCGGCAGGAGCATACCGTATATGACGCTGAGCGATGTGAAGAAGAGGCCGCTGCCGTTTATAAGGCTTATAACGAACCAGACCGCGAGCACCAGCAGCAGGCTCTTCGCCTGGCCCTTGAGCGTGAGCAGGTCCTTTATGAGCAGGGCCTTCATTTCGCGTCCCCCCTTATGTAGTAGAGCATGATGTCCTCTATCCCCGCGCGCTCTGTGAGCAGCCGCTCTGCCGCGCCGCGCTCGACAAGGGCCTCGCAGCCGAACTGCCCGCGGCGCACGCCGACCACCCGCCCGGCGTCTAGCGCGGAGATTTCGCTCTCGCTGCCCTTGGCGAGGACGTACTTCTCAAGCAGCGCGTCCTTCTCCTCGGAGAAGACGCTGCGCCCGGCGTGGATAAAGGTGATGTAGTCGCAGGCCTTCTCCAGATCGGAGAGGATGTGCGAGGAAATGAGCACGCTGCGGTTCTCGTCCTGGATGAAGTCAAGCAGGACGTCCAGCAGCTCGTCGCGCGCTACGGGATCCAGGCCGCTGGTCGGCTCGTCGAGCAGCAGCAGCCGTGCGCCGTGGCTGAGGGCGGCGGCGATCGAGAGCTTCATCTTCATGCCGCGTGAGTAGTCTTTTATGCGTTTTTTGTTGTCGAGTCCGAAATTTTTGCACATTTGCGCGAACTTATCCGCCTCAAAATGCCTGTAGGCGGCGGCCAGTATGCGCCCCGCGTCGCGGCAGGTGAAGCTCTCAGGGAAGGGACACTCGTCCATGACGACGCCCAGCTCCTCGCGAAACTCCGGCTCCGCCGTCTCCGGGTCCGCGCCGAGGACGCGCACCTCCCCGCCGGAGCGCCGCGCGAGGCCGAGCAGCAGACGTATGGTCGTGCTCTTGCCTGCGCCGTTCTCGCCGATGAGGCCCATTATGCAGCCCGAGGGCAGCGTAAAGCTGACGCGGTCGAGCTTGAAGCCGCCGTACAGCTTCGTGAGGCCGCGCACTTCGATTGCGTTCGTATTCATTTCAATCTCCCTCGCAGATGAGGCGGAGCATCTCGCACAGTTCCGCGCAGCTCAGGCCGCACTGGTCCGCCAGCTCCTTCGCGCGGCAGAGCAGCTCTTCAATCTGGCGCAGGCGCTCCTCCCGTATGAGTTCAAGGTTTTTCCCCGCGACGAAGCTGCCCTTGCCGGGATAGGTCACGAGGAAGCCTTCGCGCTCAAGCTCCTCATAGGCCCGCTTCGTCGTGATAACGCTTATCCGCAGCTCCTTCGCCAGGAGGCGTATCGACGGAAGGGCGTCCCCCTCCGCCAGCTCCCCCGAGATTATCTTCGCCTTGACCTGCGTGCATATCTGCTCGTAGATTGGCGCGCCGGAGGCGTTGCTGATTATAATATCCATGGACGTCACCCTATATAATGTATATATTCATTATATACAGAAAGCACAGTTTGTCAATACCCGCGCGCAAAAAAGCCCGTCCCACAGGACGGGCTTCAGGTTTTGCCGGCGCTCTCCGCTCAGCTTTTCCCGGGGATGTCAATCTCCGTGGGGTCGTCGGGACTTTCCACCAGCTCCCAGCGGTCGCCGTTGCTCTCGAGGTCGCCTATGACGTCCAGCGGCTGCTTCATGTAGCGCGCATGGCCGGAGGCGGCGACGGCGCCGTCGGGGAGGATGATCTCGCCCTCGCCGTCGAATATCAGGCGCGTATTGCGCGTGATTCGCCCGGTGACGGTCAGCGGCACGCCGTAGGGGACAGGCTTGCGGTAGCGGATGCTGATGTCCGCGGTGACGGCCCAGGTGTCCGGCTCCGTGACGTTGATGGCGCGGCCCATCGTCTCGTCCAGCAGGGCGCATATCACGCCGCCGTGGACGCGGCCGGGATAGCTCTGGTGGCGCGGGTCGGCCGTCACGAGGGCGCAGACGCTGCCGTCGTCCAGCTCGTAGAAGGCGGCGTGCAGGCCGAAGGGGTTGTCCAGCCCGCAGACGAAGCAGTTGCCGGAGTTGTTGTGTTTGCGTATGACTTTTTTGACCAACGGGTACACTCCCTCATGTTTACGGGGGGACCGCCCAGGCCCCCCCCAAATGTTATGGCTTATAGTCCGAACGCCGCAAGGACGCCCGCCCAGGCCTCCCGGGCGGCGACGATGACCTTGGCGAGGTCGTAGTGCGAAAAAACGGTGTCGGCGATGCGCACGAGGTCGGCGTCCATCACCAGCGCCAGCGCGAACATCACCGCGCCCAGCGCGAAGGCGAGCAGCGCTATCGTGCGGACTATGCCCCAGGCCCTTCTCATCTCTCACGCACCTCCCCGCGGCACCAGGCCCCGGCCCGGGCAATCAGGCTGCCGGCCAGGCCGGCGACGCATTTGACAAAGAACAGCAGCGCTAAAAACGCCAGCAGCAGGCCGAGCGAGCCGGCAGCGAGGCCGAAGCCCACGGTCAGCAGTATGTCGGCGACGACTCCCATGCCCAGGAAGGCGAAGGATATGGCCACGCCGCCCGCGTAGAGCGCCGCCGCGCCCGCGGCCAGCAGCGCAAGCGAGAAGAGTATGAGCACGACGGCCGCCGGGACGCCGGGTATGATGCCGAGCAGCACGCTTACGAACACGCGGCCCGCGCGCAGCGGCGCCCTCGAGTCCTCGACAGGCTCCCCCTCTTCCCCGGCCGGCTCGGCGCCGGCGGGGGCTGGCTCGTCCGGCTCAAAACCCTCGCCGCAGGACTCGCCGCCGTCAAGCCCGGCCTCCGCCCCGCCGGCCTCATCGCCGGGGGCCTCCTCGGTGGCGGGCAGGCCGCCTTCGGACTCCGCCGGGCTTTCCGGCCCGTCCGGGGCGTCGAAGGCCCCGGAGCTGTCCTCCGGCGGGAGGGAGCCGTCGCTGTACACCTCTATGCCGTCCAGGACAGCCCCCGCGCCCGCGAAGCCGGCGGGGGCAGGCTCCTGCGCGGGAGCTTCCCGCGCCGCATCCTCAGGCCCGGCCGCGGCTTCCTCGACGGCCGCGGCTTCCTCGACGGCCGCGGCTTCCTCCGCGGCTGCGGCTTCTTCCACGGCTGCCGGTTCCTCCACAGCTGCGGGTTCCTCCACGGCTGCAATTTCCTCCGGGGCTGCGGGCTCCTCCG
>CALWYT010000162.1 GCA_944385835.1 uncultured Oscillospiraceae bacterium
GTGTGTATGTGGTTGGCATCGCGGCGCCCCCTCCGGCACAGATACAGTTATTATAACACGCGAATGTAAAATCCGCCACCATCCGGGCGAAAATTCGCCGCCCCCTCCGCCCCGGGCCGGCAAGGGCATTGAAATATGCCCGCGCCTGGGGTACAATAGCCGCGAAGCGGCTATTGTACGCGGGTTTATGTCCTTTTTCTCGCCCCTGCGGGGCAACCGAAAAAGATGACGCTGTGTCACGACGGCGCTGCCGTCACGATACAATAGCCCTGGAAATTCCGAACGGAGGCTGGCTATGGAGACAATACTGCTCGCTCTGGAGCTTATAGGGACGGCGGCCTTCGCCGTCTCCGGGGCCTTCACGGCCGTGCGCCGGGACATGGACGTCTTCGGCGTAATGATACTCGCGCTGACCACGGCCGTGGGCGGCGGCGTGATCCGCGACCTCATCCTCGGCCTGACGCCGCCGCGCACCTTCCAGCACCCCGTATACGCGCTCATCAGCCTGTGCGCCGCCCTCGCCGTGTTCCTGATAGCGCGGCGCGGCGGCACGGAGAAGTCCACGGGGCCATACGCCCTGACCATGCTGGTCATGGACAGCCTCGGCCTGGGCGCGTTCACCGTATCCGGCATAGGCACGGCGGCGGACGCGGGCCAGGACGGGCTGTTCCTTTTGGTGTTCGTCGGCGTGGTGACGGGCGTCGGCGGCGGGGTACTGCGCGACGTGCTGGCCGGCGAGACGCCCTATATCTTCCGCAAGCACGTCTACGCCAGCGCCTCCATCGCGGGCGCGCTGCTCTGCGCCGCGCTGCTCGGCGAGAACGAGACGCTGGCGCTCACCCTGGGCATGGCTGCGACGGTGCTCATAAGGCTGCTGGCCGCCGCCTTCCGCTGGAACCTCCCGCACGCCGGCAAGGGGGCGGGCGGCGGCGCGCCCTGAGCCTGCCCGGCCGTGACGGCGGCGTCCGGCCCTTGCGCCGCGCCCGGGATTGTGCTACACTTGGTTCACTCTAAACTGAGAGGTGTGTCATTATGTTCGACCCAAACGGGGCGCTGATGTACGGCATGACCGCCGTGGTCATCGCCTTTGTGATTGCGATGAGCATACGCTTCATCGTCATGGCCTGGAGACGCGCGAGGGAGAAGGGCATGGACCCGAAGATGCTGCGCCGCGTGGCCGTGTCCTCGGCGATTTTCACCGTGGCGCCCGCCGTCAGCATACTCCTCGGCGTCATCGCGCTCTCGCGCGCGCTGGGCTTCCCGCTGCCCTGGTTGCGGCTTTCCGTCATCGGCGCGCTGACCTATGAGACCCCCGCCGCGGCCAGCGCCGCCAGCGCGATGGGTACCGATCTCTCCTCGCTGATCACCGACCCCGTCACCTTCGCCGCGATTGCCTGGGTAATGACCCTCGGCATCATCCCCGGGCCGGTGCTGGTGCCGACCATCGGCAAGAAGATTGAAAACGGCGTCATGCGCATACGCCAGAAGGACGAAAAGTGGGGCAGCCTCTTCATGACCGCGCTGTTCCTCGGCATGATAAGCGCCTTCCTCGGCATGATCTTCGCCACCGTCAGCGAGGGCCTGCGCGGCTGGATACCCTGCTTCGTCATGATAGCCAGCGCGCTTATCATGTGCGTGTGCGCGGTGTTCGTCAAGCTGCTGCACTGGAAGTGGATGGAGGACTATGCCCTGCCGCTCTCGATGCTCGGCGGCATGGCGCTGAGCATACCCATCACCAACCTCGTCAACATGATTGCGGGCTAAGGGGGGCGAAAGTCATGAGAAGAGCGCAAAAATACGCGGATTTCCGCGATTACGAGCACTATGTCGGCCGCTGGTGGATGCTCACCGGCTCGCTCCTGCTGCTGGCCGTCCCGGCGACGATCTGCGTGGTCTACGACGCCTGGCCGCCGCTGACCGACCTGCTGCGCGGCCTTTTGGGCGTGGCGCCCATCTACTGGACCGTCGGCACGATAGAGGTGCTGACCTACGTCCCCATGCTGGGTACGGGCGGCAGCTACCTCGGCTTCCTCACCGGCAACCTCACCAGCCTGAAGGTCCCCTGCGCGCTGAACGCGATGCAGGCGAGCGGGGTGGAACCCGGCACGGAGGAGGGCGAGATAATCTCGACCATAGCCATCGGCGTCTCAAGCCTGGTGACCACGGCGATAATAGCCCTGGGCGTGCTGCTGCTCAGCTCCATACGCGGGTTTATCGAGTCCCCGGCCCTGCAGCCGGCCTTCGACAACATACTGCCCGCCCTCTTCGGGCCGCTCGCCGTGGTGTATGTCTCTAAGAACTGGAAGGTCGCCATGGCGCCGCTTGTTTTCATGGTGCTGCTGTTCGTCTGCGTGCCGGCCCTGGCCGACAGCGTGGGCGTGCTGGTGCCGGTCGGGGCGGCCATCGCCATCGTCGCGGCGCGGATACTCTACAAGAAAGGTCTGGTCTGATGAAAAAGCTGGCTAAGCTGGCCCTCGGCGCGGCGGGAGCCGCCGCGGCCGCCGGCGCGGGCGTTATGGCCGTCCGCGCGCTGAAATTCCGCCCCGCGCCGGAGCTGCGCGCCGACGCGCCCGCCGTCGAGGCCGACTACGACCGCGTGGTCGAGAGCCTGCGGGCAATGATACGCTTCCGCACCGTCTCCGACGCCGACCCGGCGCGGGAGGATGCGGCGGAGTTCGACGCCTTCCGGGCGTAC
>CALWYT010000163.1 GCA_944385835.1 uncultured Oscillospiraceae bacterium
CGCCCTCGGTGAAGAGCGTCCACGCGGTTCCTGCGCCGGGGACGTAGTAGCCGCGCTCCGAGGCGAAATCCGCGACGGCGGCGGGGTTTATCTCCTCGCTGCGCGTCAGGCCCGCGGCGGCCATGGCGAGGCAGGCCGGGCCGCAGCCGGTTATGCCCAGGACGCCGCTGCCGTAGGCGTGATAGCCCCAGCGCGCGTCATACTGCCTGAAATAGGGCAGGCCTCCGCCGGAGAGGTCTGCCAGGGCGTCCAGGCCGCTTGTGTCCGGGGCGCGGAAGGGTATTTCCAGCGCGAAATCCAGCTTTTCCTCGCTCTGCATGGCGGTTTTGACGGCTGCCTCCGAATATATATCTATGTGCCGGGCGATGAAATTGAGCCTGTCCGCCTGCCGCGGCTTTTCGGCCGCAAGCTCCCGCAGCGCGGCCGCGTATTCCGGCGCGCACTCGTTGAGCGCCATGTCCGGCGTGATCTGCCCCTCCAGCCAGGACAGCAGTTCCGCGTACGGGTCGGGCGCGCTCGACGAGCCGGAGCCGGCGGCGGCCGGCCGCTCCGCGGCGGGCGGCGAAACCGAGAGCGCAAGAACCAGCGCCGCCAGGAGAGACAGGGCGGCGATTACCCATCTGTGCCTTGTACTTTTGCGTGCGTGCATATTCTGCCCCCCGGACACTTTTCTGGGCCGAAACTCGCCGGCGGAAACAGGATAGCATCGAATTGTATCCGAATTGCCGCAAATCCGCATCTTTTTTGTATATCGCCGGCTCCGGCGTTCATGACAAACCCCCGCATAGGAATTTGTGCAAATTGCGCATTTGACAAAGCCAAACGCGCGGCGTTATACTGGACGCACGTCAAACCGATGACCGAGAAGAGTACCCGCTTCGAGAAACCTCAGAGAGCGGCGCGTATGGTGCGAGCGCCGCGGCGGACGAGACGGGGAATGGACTCGGGAGGGGAGCGAAGCTAACTCCCGGGCGGCGCCCGTTACAGCGCCCGGCGCGTGACTGCGCGCCATGAGAGGGCGTCAAGCCAATTTGGGTGGCACCGCAGGATTTCTCCTGTCCCAAGGACCGAGTGGTCTTTGGGGCTTTTTTGTTGCCCGCAAAGCGCTGAATCCCCATAAAAGGGTTCAAATATTTAACGGAGGTTGTCATCATGACCGAGAACAAGATCCCCTACAAAATCTATCTTGAAGAAAGCGAGATGCCGCAGGCGTGGTACAACGTCCGCGCGGATATGCCCACGAAGCCCGCACCGCTGCTCAACCCCGCGACCGGCAAGCCCTGCGCCGCCGCCGACCTCGAGGCCGTGTTCTGCGGTGAGCTGGTCAAGCAGGAGCTGGACAACGACACCCGCTACATCCCGATACCGCAGGAGATACGCGATTTCTACAAGATGTACCGCCCCAGCCCGCTGGTGCGGGCGTACTGCCTGGAGGAAAAGCTCGGCACCCCGGCGAAGATATACTACAAGTTCGAGGGAAACAACACCTCCGGCTCCCACAAGCTCAACAGCGCCATAGCCCAGGCCTATTACGCCAAGAACCAGGGCCTGAAGGGCGTGACCACCGAGACGGGCGCGGGCCAGTGGGGTACCGCCCTCGCCATGGCCTGCGGCTACCTGGGCCTGGACTGCAAGGTCTACATGGTCAAGTGCTCCTATGAGCAGAAGCCCTTCCGCCGCGAGGTCATGCGCACCTACGGCGCGAGCGTGACGCCCAGCCCCTCCGAGACCACAGAGGTGGGGCGGAAAATCCTCGCGGAGAACCCCGGCACCACCGGCTCCCTCGGCTGCGCGATAAGCGAGGCCGTCGAGGCCGCGACCACGCACGAGGGCTACCGCTACGTCCTCGGCAGCGTACTCAACCAGGTGCTGCTGCACCAGAGCGTCATAGGCATGGAGGCGAAGGCCGCCCTCGACAAGTACGGCGTCGTACCCGATACCATAATCGGCTGCGCCGGCGGCGGCAGCAACCTCGGCGGGCTGATAAGCCCCTTCATGGGCGAGATGCTGCGCGGCGAGAGGGAGTACAAGTTCATCGCCGTCGAGCCGGCCAGCTGCCCCAGCCTCACGCGCGGCGTCTTTGCCTACGACTTCTGCGACACCGGCAAGGTCTGCCCGCTGGCCAAGATGTACACCCTCGGCAGCGGCTTCATCCCCTCTGCCAACCACGCCGGCGGCCTGCGCTACCACGGCATGAGCCCCGTGCTGAGCGAGCTGTACCACGAGGGGCTGATGGAGGCGCGCAGCGTAGAGCAGACGAAGGTCTTCGAGGCCGCGGAGTACTTCGCCCGCGTCGAGGGCATCCTCCCCGCGCCGGAGAGCAGCCACGCGATCCGCGTCGCGATAGACGAGGCGCTCAGGTGCAGGGAGACCGGCGAGGAAAAGACGATACTCTTCGGCCTCACCGGCACGGGCTACTTCGACCTCTACGCCTACCAGAAGTTCAACGACGGCCAGATGGACGACTACGTCCCCACGGACGAGGAGATCGCCGCGAGCGTCGCGACGCTGCCCAAGCTGGGCTGAGCGCCGCGCAGAAAGAGTTCGGCCGGGAGGGGCCTGACCCCTCCCGGCCGTTTTCCGCCCGCGCAGCGCCTCAGGGCGCTGCGCGCAGGTCCTTCACGAAGAAGTGCTGGCTGTACCCGCCGAAGCAGGGGCTGAGCCGCGCCGCCTCGGCGTAGCCGAGCGCGAGGTAGAAGCCCGGGGCCTGGAAGCTGTAGGTGTTCAGCAGCACCCGGCTCAGCCCGTCGCGCCTCGCCGCCTCCTCCACGGCGCGCAGCAGCTCGCGCCCGAGGCCCCGGCCCCGGTACGCCTCCTCCACGTAGAGGAAATCCACCTCCAGCGTGTCGCAGACCGCGCCGGCGCTTATCCCGGCGACAATCTCGCCGTTTTCCTCGATGTGCAGGCCGTAGTCCCTGCCGGGGCGCATGAAGCCCGCGTTGTACCCGCGCAGGCGCGCGCGTATGGCCTCCTCGTCCCGTTCGGCGTTTGGCAGCAGTTCCATGCGGTCCTTCCTCCTTTCCCGGCCCGGGCGCCGCGCGCCGGGCCTTCCGGGTAAATAATGCGGCGCGGCGCCGCGTTTGTCAAGCGGCGCGAGAAAATTTGGGACTTTGCTTTTGCCGCCGGCTCTGATATACTTAGCGTATCACGAAGGGGTGACGCTATGAACACCGACTGGTACAAGGACGCGGTCATATATCAGATCTGGCCGCGCAGCTTCTGCGACGGCAACGGCGACGGGATAGGCGACCTCTACGGCGTCTACTCCAAGCTGGACTACATAAAGAGCCTGGGCGTGGACGCGATATGGTTCTCCCCGCTCTACCCCTCGCCCAACTTTGACTTCGGCTACGACGTCTCCGACTACAGGGCCATCAACCCGGAGTACGGCGACCTGGAGATCTTCAGGCGCGTCCTCGACGGGGCGCACGAGCGCGGTATGCGCGTTATCATGGACCTGGTGATAAACCACAGCTCCACGGAGCACGAGTGGTTCCGCCTCGGCCGCGACAGGAGCGACCCGCATCACGACTACTACTTCTGGCGCGAGCCGCGCCGGGGCCGCAGCGGCGCGCGCTCCGAGCCGAACAACTGGGACAGCCTCTTCGGCGGCAGCGCCTGGGAGTACGACGAGCAGCTGGGCGAGTACTACCTGCACGTCTTTGCAAAGCAGCAGGCCGACCTCAACCACGACAACCCCGCCCTGCGCCGCGAAATCGCGGACATAATGCGCTTCTGGCTGGACATGGGCGTGGACGGCTTCCGCGCCGACGCGCTGTCCTATATCTCCAAGACGCCGGGCCTCCCCGGGCAGTTCCCGCCCCTGCCCGCCGCGAACGGGCTGAAGAAATACACCGAGGGGCCTAACCTGCACGACTACCTGCGCTTTTACCGGCACAGCACGGCGGATTACGGCTGCGTCATGATAGGCGAGGCGGACAACATCCCCGCCGCCCACGCCGCCGCATACCTCGCCGACGGCGAGCTGGACATGATGCTGAGCTTCGACCATATGCGCGCGGACTGCGCCTGGACGGACTTTGTCCGCCGCCGCTTCTCGGTCAAGCGCTTCAAGCGCGCGCTCAGCTCCTGGCAGGCGGCCCTCGCGGGCAGGGGCTGGAACGCGCTGTACCTCGAGAATCACGACCACACGCGCGTCATAAGCCGCTATGGCAGCGAGACCTACCGCGTCGAAAGCGGCAAGGCCCTGGCCGCGTGCTATATGCTGCTGCAGGGTACGCCCTTCGTCTACCAGGGCCAGGAGATCGGCATGACCAACCTGCGCCTGCCAGGCGTGGATATGTACCCGGACGTCATGACCCGCTCGAGGGCGCGCGCGGCGTCGCGCTGGCTTTCGCCGCAGAAGGTGCTGCGCATGACGCAGGACAGCGCGCGCGACAACGCCCGCACGCCCATGCAGTGGACGGCCGGGAAGAACGCCGGGTTCAGCGACGCCACGCCCTGGTTCTACGTCAACGAGAACTACACAAGCGTCAACGCCGCCGCGCAGGAGGCGGACCCTGACAGCCTGCTGAACTTCTACCGGGAGCTTATCGCCTTCCGCAAGTCGGACCCCGTCGTCCGCTTCGGCACGTACACCGAGCTGCTGCCGCAAAGCCCCAACTTCTTCTGTTACGCGCGCGAGTACGAGGGCCGCAGGCTGCT
Source organism: uncultured Oscillospiraceae bacterium (assembly GCA_944385835.1). Lineage (GTDB taxonomy): Bacteria > Bacillota > Clostridia > Oscillospirales > Oscillospiraceae > Scatomorpha. Next base: position 4,666 of record CALWYT010000163.1, read on the forward strand.
GGTCATAGCCTCGCTCGTGGGCCGCGAGACCTACTTCACCTGCCCGGAGGGCTTCAACCTCCTGGACGGGAAGCTGCTCTTCAAAAACCGGGAGCTGAACGTGGCCGTGAACAACGCCTTCACCGCCCGCCCCTACGAGCTGAGGGTGTATCTCTACGAATAAGCGCCCTGGAGGGCCGCCGGGCGTCCGGCGGCCCGGCGCGTAAAAAGCCGAACGGCCCCGTTTCGCGGTGGGAGCGGGAAACGGGGCCGCCCGCTTCGCCGGGGGCGAGGGTTATTTCAGCTTCCGGAGCCTGGGGATGACCAGCCCGGCCAGGGCGCCGCCCAGGAGGGCGGTGCAGCCCTGGGGCCAGGAGAACATGACGCTGAGCATCTGCACCTGCTGGGGCTTGACGCCGGAGAGGGCGCCCAGCAGCAGCGGGACGGTTATCCAGAGGAAGGCGCACTTGATGACGGCGGAGATGGCCATCGCGGCCCACTGGCGCGCGCCGTAGGCGCGCTCACGGCCGAGCATCAGCGCGAAGGCCGCGCACAGCAGCGCGTTGCCCAGCGCGACGACGGGGCTGACCGCGCTGACCGCCGGGCCTATGCCTATGAACTGCGCCAGCATGGCGGAGACTATGCCCATGGTCACGCCCGACCAGAGGCCGCTCACTGCCGTGAATACGAACAGCACGCAGTTCACCAGCGAGCCGGTCACCAGCTGGTTGACGGAGAACGGCCCGGCGATGACCGCGCCGGCGGGGAAGGCCTTGCCCAGCAGCTGGGCGAGGATGATGAGCGCGATGCCCATCGCGGTGCGCGCCACCCAGCGGACGGCGTTGTGAGAGGCGGGCTGCATCTTACTCCTCGACCTCCTCCAGGCGGTCTACAAAGGCGCTGTCGAGCGAGTTCTGCACGGCGGCCTTGGCCTTGTAGGTGCGGACGTTGCTGGCCGCGGCCATCACGGGCTGTATCGTACCCGCGCCGGCGACGCAGCCGCCGGGGCAGGCCATGCCCTCCAGCAGGTAGCCGTTGCGCTTGCCCGCCTTGGCGAGGGTGAGCATCTTGCGGCACTCGCGCAGGCCGTCGCCGTAATCGACCTCCACGTGGCGGGAGGGGTCCATGCGCGCTATGGCCTCGGCCACCGCCTGGGCGACGCCGCCGCTGACGGCGAAGCCGCGGCCGGAGCCGGTTCCGTCGTCGAAGTCCTTGTCGCACTCGTCAGGCTCCAGCGTGGCGAAGTCGATGTCCTTGGCGAGGAACATGCCCTGCAGCTCCTCGAAGGTCAGCACGAAGTCGACGTCGGAGCGGACGCTGCGGCGGGAGGCCTCCAGCTTCTTCGCGGCGCAGGGGCCGACAAAGACTATGCGCGCGTCGGGGTTGTCCTTCTTCATGAGGCGCGCGGTGAGCACCATGGGCGTGAGGGCCATGGAGATGTTCTCCTTGAACTCGGGGAAGAGCTTCTTGGCCATGACGCTCCAGGCCGGGCAGCAGGAGGTACCCATGAAGTCCAACCGCTCGGGGACGTTCTCCATGAAGTCCTTGGCCTCCTCCACCGTGCAGAGGTCAGCTCCGATGGCGACCTCTACGGTGTCGGCAAAGCCGAGGATGCGCATGGCCTTGCGCAGCTTGGCGGGCGTGGCGTTCTTGAACTGGCCGACGAAGGCCGGGGCCACGCAGGCGATGACCTTGTCGCCCTTGCGTATGGCCTGTATCAGCTGGAAAATCTGGCTCTTGTCCGCGATGGCGGCAAAGGGGCAGTTCACAAGGCACATGCCGCAGGAGACGCACTTGTCGTAGTCAATCTTGGCGCGGCCGAACTCGTCCGAGCCTATCGCGTCCATGCCGCAGGCCTTGGCGCAGGGGCGCTCCAGGCGGCTTATCGCGTTGTACGGACACTGGTTGAGGCAGCGGCCGCAGCGGACGCACTTGTCCTTGTCGATGACGCTCTTGCCGTCGCGGCCTACGGATATGGCACCCTTGGGACAGACGTTCATGCAGGGGTGGGAAAGGCAGCCCTGGCAGTTGGAGGAGATGCGTATCTCCTTGGGCGGGCAGGCGTTGCAGGCGAAGGGTATCACGTTTATCAGGGGAGGCTCGTAGTACTTCTCGGGCAGGGCGGCCTCCTCGATGCCGTCGCTGGCCAGCGAGTGCTCCGCCGCGGTGCGCAGCGGCAGGCCGCAGGCGAGGCGGAGCCGCTCCGTGACGATGGCGCGCTCCAGGAACACGTCGGAGCGGTACTGGGCCACCTCTCCAGGGATGATCTTGTAGGGCAGAAGGTCGATTTCCTTGTAGTCGCCGCCCTCGTAGGCGAGACGCGCCACCTCGGTGAACACGTCCCGGCGGAGGTCGTCAACGACGCTGTGTATGCCTCTCATGGCAGGGCCTCCTTTTGATAATCAAATTTTTCACAAGTAGTTAGGCAAACATATTATATACAAATTCCGCCGCTTTGCAAGCATTATTTTTCCGTCTGCATCGACCACATGAAGCTGTAGGCCTGCGCCCAGGAGCCGAAGGTCTCGCCCCGCTCGAGCATATCGCGCAGCTCGGCGCGGCTGTACCAGCGCGCGGTGATCTCCTCGCCCGTATCCTTGCAGGGTGCTATCTCCCCCGCCGCCGCGCCGAAGACGCAGACGCACTGCTCGTTGGAGAGGCCCACGGCGCTGTAGGCCGGGGGCAGGACGCGGCGTATCTCCACGATGTCCAGGCCCGTCTCCTCCTTCAGCTCGCGCCGCGCGGCCTGCTCCGGCGTCTCGCCCGGGTCGATGAGGCCGGCGGGCAGGCCGAAGATCTCCCGACCCAGCTCCAGGCGGAACTCGCGTATCAGCAGCAGCCGCTCGCGCGGCTCGTCCGTCATGATTATCATCACCGCGTCCACGCGCGGGTGCAGCAGCTTCTCCGGGGAATCTATGCCGGGGTCGCGCGAGAACATCTCATAGACCTTCTCGCCGCCGTCCGGGGCGCGGTATCTGACGTCGTAGCGGCTCAGGTACCGCCAGCTCGCGATTTTCTCGACGCCCTCGAGCTTCATCTGGGCAGGGAGAGGACAAGGGTGGTCCCGGCGGGGTAGAGCGCGGGGTCAAAGCTGTTCGTGCCGGCGTACTCCGCGCCGCCGCAGAGCCGGAGGTAGCCGTCCAGCGTGCCGATCACGTCGTAGCCGAAGCCCTCGCCGCGGTAGTGCATGGGTACGGTTACGCGCGCGCCTATCCTGCGCGCCGCCTCCCAGGCCTGGGCGGCGTCTATCGTGAAAAAGCCGCCGACGGGGATGAGCAGCACGTCAGGCGAGCCTATGGCGGCGTACTGCTCCTCGCTCAGCTCGTGGCCCAGGTCGCCGAGGTGGACGACGCGCAGCCCCTCGTCGGAGACGATGCGCACGGCGTTCGCGCCGCGCTTCGCGCCGCCCTCGCCGTCGTGGAAGCAGTCGAGCGTCTCGACCCGCCCGCCGTAGGCCCTGCCGCTGAGCGCGACCTTCTCCGTCCCGGCGTGGTCGCTGTGGCCGTGGCTGCACAGCACGGCGTCGGCCGTGAGGAGCGGCAGCTCCAGTCCGGGGACGGAGCCGTCGGAGTAGGGGTCCAGCACCAGCGAGCCGCCGGCGGAGTCTATCCTGAAGCAGGAGTGGCCATACCAGCTTATCTTCATACTAATCGCCTCCAAACAGGTTATATGCCGGTTATACTGTGACCGCGCCGCCGTCATGGCATAATGCGCCGTCTTTTTCGGTCGCCCCGCGAGGGGCAAATCCGCGTACAACAGCCGCTACGCGGCTATTGTATCACGCCGGCGCCGCCGCTTCAAGGGATATGCCTGCGCCTTGACCGGCCGCGAGAAAAATGTTATCATTTCTGCGCGGGGGACCCGCAATCCCATTCGCCGCGTCGCGGCAGGAGGACAGCTCATGAAGACATGGAAGCTCGTTGCGCTCACGCTGGGCGTGCTGCTCTGCGCCGCGGCGCTGGGCGCGGTGCGCCACGCCGCCGAGAGCGCGGCCCAAAGCGCGCCGCCTCCCGCCACCGCCGCGCCGGAGCTGACGCCGGCGCCCACTCCCACGCCCGCGCCGACCCCGTCACCCACACCCGAGCCGACGCCGGAGCCGACGCCGGAGCTGCCCGACGTGGATCTGGAGGGCTGGGAGCTGCGCCTCGCCAACCTCGACAACAGCATCGGCGAGTACGAACCGCCGCTGGAGGTTGTGGAGAACAACCAGCGCTTTGATTCCCGCGCGGCCGGCGCGCTGCGCGAGTTCATGCAGGCCGCCCGGGACGAGGGCCTGAGCGTCTACCTCTCCAGCGCCTACCGCGGCTACGCCGAACAGCAGTACCTCTACAACCGCAAGGTCGCCCAGGTGGGCGAGGAGACGGCCAAGACCATCGTCGCGCCCCCCGGCACCAGCGAGCACCAGACCGGCCTCTCCGCGGACATCACCGACCGCTACTACGAGGTCAAGAACTCCTCGCTGGAGAACACCGAGCTGTATAAGTGGATGAGCGCGCACTGCCAGGAGTACGGCTTCATCGTCCGCTATCCCAAGGACAAGGAGGACGTCACCGGCATCATCTACGAGCCGTGGCATTTCCGCTACGTCGGCGTGGAGGCCGCGACCTACATAATGGAGCACGGCCTCTGCCTGGAGGAATTCCTCGCGCTCTACGAATAGCCCCGAGACTGCCAAACCGTGCGAAACGCGCCGGTTTGGCAGTTTTCTTCCTATTTATCGCATAAACTGTGAACAAAAATCGCGTCCTTTGTTAACATTAGCACTCTCCTCTTGACAGTGCTAACGGCCGTGCTATAATGTAACCGAACTCAAGAGAGGGGTCCTGCGAGAGGCCCCCGGAGGGTTCGCAAGACAAGTTTGGCAATGCACCCGGTTTCCCCGGGCGGCAACAGCGTTATATTTTGAATGGAGGAATGACTTATGTTGCCGAGCATTTTTGGTGAAAACCTTTTCGATGATTTCTTTGACGGCTTCTACGACATGGACCGCGAGTTCAACCGCTTCAGCCGCGAGGCCAACAAGGCCCTTTACGGCCGCAAGGCGCGCAACCTGATGAAGACCGACGTGCGCGAGCTGGACGGCAGCTATGAGCTGGACATCGACCTGCCTGGCTTTTCGAAGGACGAGGTCAAGGTCAGCCTTGAAAACGGCTACCTGACCATAAGCGCGGCCAAGGGCCTCGACCGCGACGGCAAGGACAGGAAGGGCAGCTACATCCGCCGCGAGCGCTACGCCGGCGCGCTGCAGCGCAGCTTCTATGTCGGCGACATCAGGGGCGAGGACATCCACGCCAAGTTCGAAAACGGCATCCTGAGCCTGACCGTCCCGAAGGCGGACGTCAAGAGGCTCGAGGGCCGCAACACGATAGCGATAGAATAAGCCGCAGCGGCGGACGCCGCCGGGAGCCATGCTCCCGGCGGCGTTTTATATTATCCCGAGTATTTCGTTCAGGTCGCGTATCTCATAGTCCGCGCGCGCTTCGCCGCGGTGCGGCGCGCCGCCGGGGTTATACCAGCAGCTGCGTATCCCGGCGCGCACGCCGCCGGCGATGTCGCTGGTGAGAGAGTCGCCGATTATCAGCGTCCGCCGCCTGTCCGCCGGGCCTATGCCGGCAAAGACGGCGTCGAAGAACTCCGGCGCCGGCTTCTCATAGCCCAGCTCCTCGGAGAGGAACACGCCGTCGAGCAGCCTGTCGAAGCCGGAGGCGGCGAGCTTTTTGGTCTGGGCGACGACGGTGCCGTTGGAGACGGCGTACTGCCGCAGCCTGCCGCGCAGGGAGGCGACCAGCTCGTAGCTGGCGTCGCAGTAGACGACGGTGTCGCCCAGGCTCAGCTGGTAGCGCTCGTTGAACGGCGCGGCGAGGGCCGGGTCTATGCCCTCGCCGCGGAAAAATTCCGCAAAGCGGCCGACGAGGATCTGCGGCTTGGTCATCTCGCCGCGCTCGAGCGCCTCCCAGTAGCGCTTGTTTATCTCCGAATACCGCGCCACCATCGCGTCGCTGCACTCGCCGAGGCCGAACTCGGCGAAGAGCGACTTCATCGCGGCCTTCTCCGCCGCCAGGAAGTCCAGCAGCGTCCCGTCCACGTCCCAGAGCAGTACGTCGAAGTTCATGCCCGCGCCCTCACTGCTCGTACACGCCGCCGCCGATGAATTCCCGCACCAGGCTGTCGGGCGCGACCAGGGCCTCGTCTATGTGGCCGAAGAGCTGCAGGGCGGGCAGCACCTCGCGCAGCTCCTCATAGCGCTCTATGCCCTCGGGTATGGCGGAGAACAGCCCCGTCGCGACGGAGTTCATCACGGGCAGCTCGTACTCCAGCGCCGTGTCCAGCATCAGGTTGGCCTTCTCCTTGAAGGGGGAGATGTACAGCTTTTCGCCGCGGCGCACGTTGGCCCACATGGCGAGGGTCGCCGCCGGGTCGTAGGCGCGGAAGAGCCTGTCGCGCACCGTGCGGCGCACAAGGCGTATCCAGGTGCCTTTGAACACCGTCCTGCCGTTGAACTCCACGTTGCTGCGCGCGGAGATGTAGAGCTTGAAGGCCTCCGGCTGCGGCCCGGCGATCTCGTCGTTCAGGGCGTGGATGCCCTCGAAGATGGCGATCTCGTCCGGCCCGAGCTTGAGCGACTTGCTCGGCTCCATGACGCGCATACGCCGCGCGAACTCGTACTTCGGCACGAAGATGCGCTCCCCCCTGGTGAGCGCCGCGAAGTGCTCCTTCAGCAGCTCCATGTCCAGGCAGCGGGGGCTTTCGAAGTCGTAGCCGCCGTCGGCTGTGCGCGGCGCCGTGAGCGGGTCCACGGTGCGGAAGTAGTTGTCCAGGCTTATCGTATAGCTCCTTATCCCGCGGCGGCTCAGCTCCTCCTCTATCTTCTGCGCCGTGGTCGTCTTGCCGCTGCCGCTGGGGCCGGAGAGCAGCACTATGGGGCTGCGGGCGCGGTTTTCGCTTATCATATCCGCCGCGCGCGCGATTTTGGAGTTGTACCTCGCGTCGCACTCGGCCATGAACCCCTTCGGGTCCGCCACGGTGCGGTAGTTTATCTCGTTGAGGTCAAAGGCCATAGAAATCCGTTATCCTTTCCTTCCCCGCGCGGATGGCGGGGGCGTCGTTTATGTACTCGAGCGGGTACTTGGGCGCGAAAAAGCGCTTTATCTTCCCGGGCGCCACCAGCTTGGTGGAGCCGCCCGCGCCCATGGAGATTATGCTCGTCAGCTCCTCCATTATGCAGATATTGTAGGGGCTTTCATGCCCCGGCCGAGTCCAGCCGACGTTCTCGAAGCCGCCGGACATATACTTCTGCCTGTAGAGGTAATACGGCTCGTACCCCGCCGCGGGCAGCCGCTCCAGCGCGCCGGCGAGCATCTCGCCCACCTCCTCCGCGCCGGGCAGCGCGCCGCCGGAGAGCGTCAGCGTGCTGCCGCGCTTCATGGCGAGGGTGTGGACGGTGACGTTCTCCGGGGAAAGCTCCAGCACGCGCGAGAGCGTGTCCGCAAAGCCGGCCGGCGTGTCCGTGGGCAGGCCCGCTATCAGGTCCATGTTGACGTCAAAGCCGCCCACGCCGCGCACCAGCTCAAGCGCGTCCACTATGTCCCTCGCCGTGTGGCGGCGGCCTATGGCCTCCAGCACGCCGTCCGACATCGTCTGCGGGTTGACGCTCACGCGGCGGACGCCGTGTCCGGCGAGGACCTCCAGCTTGTCCCGGCTTATCGTATCCGGCCGCCCGGCCTCGACGGTGTACTCGCGCAGGGCGGAGAGGTCGAAGGCCGCCTCCAGGCGCGAGCACAGCCCGTCCAGCTGCGCCGCCGAGAGCGTGGTCGGCGTGCCGCCGCCCATGTACAGCGCCACGGGGCGCAGCCCCGCCCGGCGCACGGCCTCGCCCGTGGCCTCTATGTCGCCCCAGAGGGCCTCCAGGAACTGCGGCACCAGCTTCATGGACTTCTCCACGCTCTGGCTGACGAAGGAGCAGTAGGCGCAGCGCGTCGGGCAGAAGGGTATGCCCACGTAGAGGCAGACGTCGCGCGCGGCGAGCCTTTTCCGCTCCCGCTCCGAGTACAGCGCCGCGTCCAGGCACAGCTCCGCGCGCGCGGGCTGCACGTAGTACTCGCGCTCGAAGCTCTCGCGGGCGTCGCGCGCGCTCAGCCCTGCGCGCAGGTAGGCGCTCATCAGCTTGGCCGGGCGCACGCCGGTCAGGCAGCCCCAGACCGGCTTCGGCACGCCGCTGCGCAGCGCGGCGCGGTAAAACGCCAGCTTGACGATGCGGTTCATATAGTGCGCCTCGCTGTCGCGGTCGGCCATCTGGTCCCTGTCCGCGGCCTGCATCCCGCGGTATTCCACGCCGCCGCGCACCAGAAGGCAGGTGCAGACCGCGTGCCGGGCGTCCTGAGCCACGTGTATCTCGCAGCGGTCGCCCTCCGGCTCCCCGCCGGGGTACTCGGGCTTTTCGCCCGGGAACAGCGTGAGCAGGGTCTGCTCCACGGCGTATTTGTTGTCGGTCCCGGTCAGATACAGCTTCATGCCTCGCCCTTATCCCAAGCCCCGGGGCCTCAGCCGGCGCTCAGCTCGCGGCTGCGGCGCTTGTTGGCCTCGTAGCACGCGCGCACGGCCTCGCCGAAGCCGTGCTCGTCGAGGGCGTTTATCGCCGCCTCGGTGGTCCCCTTCCTGCTGGTTATCCTGCGGCGCAGCTCCTCGGGCGGCGCGCCCTCCAGCTCCAGCTGCCGCGCCGCGCCTATGAGCGTCTGCCCGGCCAGCATGGCGGCGGTCTCCGGCGCGAGGCCGGCCTCTGCGGCCGCGTCGCGCAGCTTCTCCACCATGTAGTAGATATAGGCCGCGCCGCTCCCCGAGAGGGCCGCGACGTCGTCGATCTGGCCCTCCTCCACCGCGACGGCCGCGCCGCCGGCGGAGAATATCCCGATGACGCGCTCAACGTCGGCCTCCGACGCGGTTTTGCCGGGGGCGACGCCCGCCGCGCCGCAGCCGACGGCCAGCGCGAGGTTGGGCATGACGCGCACCACCCTCGCCTGCGGGAGGGCGGTCTCGACCGCCGCCGTCGGGATGCCGGCCATGATGCTGACGACCAGCGTGCCGGGCTTTATATGCGGCGCGTAGGCCGGGCAGGCCGCCGGGAAGCTCTGCGGCTTCACGGCCACGACCACGGTCTCCGCCTCTGCAAGCCCCTCCGCGGGCGCGGAGACCGTGCCGTAGAGGGCGCGCACCTCGGCGCAGCTTTTGGGGTTGTTGGGGTTGACGACCAGGATGTCCTCCCCCGCCGTGCCGGTCCTGACCAGCCCCGATATGATGGCGCGGGCCATGCTCCCGCTGCCGATGAAGGCGATTTTCGACATATTCCTACCTCTTTTACGGCCTGACCTGGCCGCTGCCTATGACCAGGTACTTGTAGCTGGTTATCTCCTCGAGGCCCATGGGGCCGCGGGCGTGCAGCTTCTGCGTCGAGATGCCCAGCTCCGCGCCGAAGCCGAACTCAAAGCCGTCGGTGAAGCGCGTGGAGGCGTTCCAGTCCACGACGGCGGCGTCCACGTTGTTGAGGAAGTACCCGGCGGCCTCGGCGCTCTCCGCGACGATGCACTCGGTGTGCTTGGTGCCGTAGCGGTTTATGTGCTCGACGGCGGCCTCGACGCCGGGGACTATCTTGACGGCCATGGCCAGGCGCAGGTACTCGTCGGCCCAGTCGCTCTCCGTCGCCGGGATCATCTCGGCGTACTTCGCCGCGGCCTCGTCGCCGTGCAGCTCGACGTTTTTGTCCGCGAGCGCCTTCAGGAGGGCCTCGCCGTGCTTCTCGGCCCAATCGGCCTGCATGATGAGCGTCTCGGCGCAGTTGCAGACGCTGGTGCGCTGGGTCTTGGCGTTTATCGTGATCGCCTCGGCCATGGCGTAGTCCGCGCTCCCGTCTATGTAGACGTGGCAGTTGCCGGTGCCGGTCTGCAATATGGGTACGGTGGCCTTCTCCACGGCGTTGTTGATGAGCCGCGCGCTGCCGCGCGGGACGATGAGGTCCACGTACTCGCGCAGCGTGAGCAGCTTGTCGACCACGTCGTGGCCGCGCTCCTCCACCAGGCAGACGGCGTCGGGCGTTATGCCGCAGCCCTCGAGCGCCCCGCGCATGACCTCTACCAGGGCGGCGTTGGACTCGTAGGCCGAGGCGCTGCCGCGCAGGAGTATGGCGCTGCCGGCCTTGAAGGCCAGCGAGGCGGCGTCAACCGTGACGTTGGGCCTCGCCTCATAGATTATGCCTATCACGCCCATCGGTACGCGGACCTTTTTGATGCGCAGCCCGTTGGGGCGCGTCCAGTCGGCCAGGACCTCGCCCACGGGGTCGGGCAGCTCCGCCACCTGGCGCAGCCCGAGGGCCATGTCCGCGACGCGCTTTTCGTTCAGCATCAGGCGGTCGAGCATATCCTCGCTCATGCCCTTCGCCCTCTCGCGCTCCATATCCGCGCGGTTGGCGGCGAGCACCCCGGCGCACTGCGCCTCCAGCGCGCCGGCCATCGCCAGCAGGGCGGCGTTCTTCTGCTCCGTGGTCAGTTGTGCCACGGCGGCGCTTGCGGCCTTGGCTGCGGCCGCGCTCTCGAGCAAAGTCTTCATTCGCTTACCTCCGTTTCAAAGTGGGCGTAGTTGTCCTGATGTATTACCTCCTGCGGCAGGCCGGGAAAGCGTCCCGAGGCCTGGGCGGTTGAGAGGCCCATTATCTCGCGCAGCTGCGCGCCGGAGCAGTTAACCGTGCCGCGGCCCAGGCAGGTGTCCGAACCCGAGCGGTAGACCTTCACGACGTCGCCCGGGGCGAAGTCGCCCTCCACGGCGCGCACTCCCGCGGGCAGCAGGCTGCGCCCCGCGGCCAGCGCCGCGGCCGCGCCGGCGTCTATGTACACGTTGCCGCGCGTCGGCGCGTAGAAGGCCGTCCACTGCAGCCGGGTCTTCATCCCGCTGCCGGCCTTGAAGTACGTACCCCGCGCCGTACCCGCCACGGCGCGGGCGAGCACGTCCTCGTCGCGCGAGCGGCATATCGCCACGGCCACGCCCGCGCCGGCGGCGAGCTTGGCGCCCTCGACCTTCGTCGCCATGCCGCCTGTGCCGTTGGCCGTACCCGCGCCGTGCGCAAGCGCCTCGATCTCCGGCGTGACCCTCTCCACATAGGGGATGTGCTCCGCGTCCGGGTTGCTGCGCGGGTCGGCGGTGTACAGCCCGTCGGTGTCGGTCAGCAGCACCAGCAGGTCGGCGTGGACCATCGCGGCCACCTGCGCCGAGAGCATATCGTTGTCGCCCAGCTTCAGCTCAGCTATCGAGACGGTGTCGTTCTCGTTTATCACCGGCACCGCGCCGCGGCCGAGCAGCACCTCCAGCGCGGAGAAGGCGTTGTGATAGCGCCGCCGGTCTGAGAAGTCCGCCCTCGTCAGCAGCAGCTGCGCGGCGACGTAGCCGCGCGAGGCCAGGCAGCGGGCGTACTCCTCCATCAGCAGCCCCTGGCCGACGGCGGCGCAGGCCTGCTTGGCCGGGACGGACACCGGCCTCTCATGATAGCCCAGGCGCGAATAGCCGGCGGCTATGGCCGCGCTGGTGACGAGTATCACCTGATGTCCCGCGTCGCGCAGGTCCGCGACCTGCCCCGTCAGGGCGCGCAGCCGCCCCACGTCCAGCCTGCCGCTCTTCTCCGTGAGCGAGCTGGTGCCGATTTTTACCACAACTGTTTTCCTGCCCATACCGGCGCCTCCATACGGCGAGCTTTGCGATACGCCGTCTTTTTCGGTTGCCCCGCAAGGGGCGAGAAAAAGGACTTAGATCAAAATATAATAGCCGTATAGCGGCTATTATATCATGGCGGCTGCGCCGTCATGATATAATGCGTCATCTTTTTCGGTTGCCCCGTCAGGGGCGAGAAAAAGGACTTAGATCAAAATATAATAGCCGTATAGCGGCTATTATATCACATGTATTTACAATAGAAAAGTCTAAACCTCTGTGTTATAATTCTCACACGAGGTGAAGCTCATGAGAAAGCGCATTCTTTTCATCGCCACCGGCGGTACGATAGCGAGCGAGGTCACGGCCGGGGGCCTGAAGCCCGGGCTGAGCGCCGAGGCGCTGCTGCGGGCCGTCCCCGCCATACGCGAGCTGTGCGAGGTGGAGAGCCTGCAGCTCTACGACCTGGACAGCACGGACATCGGCCCGGATCACTGGCTGGGCATGGCGCGCGCGATACGCGAAAACTACGCGCGCTTCGACGGCTTCGTCCTCAGCCACGGCACCGACACCATGGCCTACAGCGCCGCGGCGCTGAGCTATCTCATCCAGGGCAGCGTCAAGCCCATCATACTCACCGGCGCGCAGAAGCCCATGGGCTTCGACACCACCGACTCCCGCGTCAACCTGCTGGACAGCTTCATCTGCGCCTGCGGGGCGGATATGCACGGCGTCATGATAGTCTTTAACGGCCGCGTCATACTCGGCACCCGCGCCCGGAAGACCCATTCCAAGAGCTTCGACGCCTTCTCCTCGATAAACTTCCCCCACATCGCGGACCTGCGCGACGGGCATCTGACGCAGTACATAGTGCCGCAGTTCGCCTGGGAGCCGAGCTTTTACGACAATCTGGACACGCGCGTCTCCCTGCTCAAGCTCCTGCCCGGCGCGGACTGCTCGCAGCTGGAGTTCTTGCTCGGGCGCAGCCGCGCGCTGCTCATCGAGAGCTTCGGCGTGGGCGGGCTGCCGCACGGTATGCACAGGGCCGTCCTCGCCGCGGCCAGGGCCGGCAAGCTGATAGTCATGAGCACCCAGGTCCAGAACGAGGGCAGCGACCTCGCCGTCTACGGCACAGGCCGCCCCCTGAGCGAGGACCCCCTCATCCTGGAGGCCTACGACATGACCACCGAGGCCGCCGTCACCAAGCTCATGTGGCTGCTGCCCCTCGCCGGGAACCAGGCGGAGGCCGCGCGCCTCTTCTACGCCCCGGTCAACAGGGACATCCTGACGGCAGGCAGAAAATAGTAATAACTGTAAATATAAAACTCTCCGCCGGCGTCTGCCGGCGGAGAGTTTTTGTTGTTCTGCTTACTTTTTGCAGGGAATAAGTTTCTCCTTGCCGCCCATGTAGGGACGCAGGGACTCAGGGATATCGACGCTGCCGTCGGCGTTGAGGTTGTTCTCGAGGAAGGCTATCAGCATACGCGGCGGGGCGACGACGGTGTTGTTCAGCGTGTGCGCGAGGTAGGTCTTGCCGTCCTCGCCGCGGTAGCGTATCTTCAGGCGGCGGGCCTGAGCGTCGCCGAGGTTGGAGCAGGAGCAGACCTCGAAGTACTTCTGCTGCCTGGGGCTCCAGGCCTCGATGTCGCAGCTCTTGACCTTGAGGTCGGCGAGGTCGCCGGAGCAGCACTCGAGCTGGCGCACGGGGATGTTCAGGCTGCGGAACAGCTCTACGCTGTAGCGCCACATCTTCTCGTACCAGTCCATGCTCTCCTCCGGCCTGCAGACGACTATCATCTCCTGCTTTTCGAACTGGTGTATCCTGTACACGCCGCGCTCCTCCAGGCCGTGCGCGCCCTTCTCCTTGCGGAAGCAGGGGGAGTAGCTGGTCAGGGTCAGGGGCAGCTGCTCGCCCGGGAGGATCTGGCCCACGAAGCGGCCTATCATGCTGTGCTCGCTGGTGCCTATGAGGTAGAGGTCCTCGCCCTCTATCTTGTACATCATGGCGTCCATCTCGGGGAAGCTCATGACGCCCTCGACCACCGCGCCGTGTATCATGAAGGGCGGTATCACATAGGTGAAGCCCTTGTCTATCATGAAGTCCCTCGCGCGGGCGAGGACGGCCTCGTGCAGCCGCGCGATGTCGCCTATCAGGTAGTAGAAGCCGTTGCCGGCCACTCGGCGTGCGGCGTCCAGGTCTATGCCGCCGAAGCTCTCCATTATCTCCGTGTGGTAGGGTATCTCGAAGTCCGGCACCCTCGGCTCGCCGAAGCGCTGGACCTCGACGTTGTGGCTGTCGTCCGGGCCAATCGGCACGCTGGGGTCTATCATCTGCGGTATGCGCAGCATTATCTCGCGCACCTTGGCCTCCAGCCCCGCCTCCTGCTGCTCCAGCTCCGCCAGGCGGTCGGCCTGGGCCTTCACCCTGGCCTTGACATCCTCGGCCTCGGCCAGCTTGGACGGGTCCCTCTTCGCCTGACCCATCAGCCTGCCGACCTCCTTGCTCAGCGCGTTGCGCTGGGCGCGCAGCTCGCTGGCCTCGGTGATGGCCGCGCGCTGCTTCGCGTCCAGCTCTATGACCTCGTCCACCAGCGGCAGCTTTTCGTCCTGGAACTTTTTCTTTATGTTCTCCTTGACCAGTTCGGGGTTTTCCCGCAGAAATTTGATGTCAAGCATCTCTTTGCACCTCTGTTATCTGTTTTCGAGCGCGGCGAGCAGCTCGATCAGCCTCTCGCGGTCGTCCGCGCCGTAGTATTCCAAGGTTATCTTCCCGCGCTTGCCGCGCTCGGTCAGCTGCACGCGGCGGCCCAGCGCCTTTTCAAGGCGTTTGCTGACCTCTGCGGCGTAGTCCACGTGGATCCCGCCGTCGCGAGGCTCCTTCGGCTCGCGCATCAGCTTCGCCGCCAGCTGCTCCGTGCGCCGGACTGACAGCCCGTTGGCTATGACGCTGCGCGCGGCGTCTATCTGCGCCTCCTCCGGCTTCACGCCCACCAGCGCCCTCGCGTGGCCCGCGCTGAGCAGGCCCTGCTCCACAAACTGCTGCACCTCCGGCGCAAGCGTCAGCAGGCGCAGCGCGTTGGTCACCGTCGGGCGCGATTTCCCGACCCTCTTCGCCGCCTCCTCCTGCGTCAGGCCGTACTCCTCGAGCAGCGTCCTGTATCCCAGCGCCTCCTCGACCGGGTTCAGGTCCTCGCGCTGCAGGTTCTCGACCAGCGCCAGCTCGGTCGCCAGCCTGTCGTCTGCCTCGATTATGCGCACCGGCACCTCGCGCAGCCCCGCGATGCGCGCCGCGCGCCAGCGGCGCTCGCCCGCTATGATCTGATAATAGCCGTTTTCGAGCAGCCGCACGGTTATCGGCTGTATCAGCCCGTACTCGCGTATCGAATCCGCCAGCTCCTGCAGCGAGGCCTCGTCAAAGCTGCTGCGCGGCTGGTTTTCGCGCGGCTCCACCCTCGAGATGGGCAGCAGCCTCTGCTCCTCCCCGGAGCCGCGTTCCGCCTCGCCGAACAGCGCGTCAAGGCCGGTACCCAGGCCCTTTTTTGCCGGCATGGTCACTCCTCCCTCTTTATGAACTCGTCCGCCAGGTGCAGGTACGCCCTGCTCCCGCGCGAAAGCCTGTCGTATTTTATCACCGGGAGGCCGTGGCTGGGACTCTCGGCTATCCGCACCGCGCGCGGTATGCGCGTCTTGTATACGGCCGTGCCGAAAAAGCGCTCGACCTCGGCGGCGACCTGCTCTGAGAAGTTCGTCCGCGCGTCGTACATGGTCAGCACTATGCCCTGGACCTCCAGCTGGGGATTCAGCGTGCGCTTGCACAGCTTTATCGTCTGCATCAGGTCGGTTATACCCTCCAGCGCGTAGTATTCGCACTGCACGGGTATCAGCACACTGTCCGCAGCGGCCAGGGCGTTGACCGTCAGCAGCTCCAGCGAGGGCGGGCAGTCCACGAATATGTAGTCGTACTCCTCCTTCGCCGCAAGCAGTGCCGTCTTGAGCACGTACTCCCGCGAGGCCATATCGACCAGCTCCACCGTCGCGCCGGACAGCTCCCTGTTGGCGGGGAGGACGTCGCCGTACGGCGTCTCCGCCACGCACTCGGAGAGCGAGCTGCCCCTGACCAGCAGGTCGTAGATGTTCGGCATTTTCTCCTTGCTGACGCCCATGCCTGAGGTGCTGTTGCCCTGCGGGTCGCAGTCCGCGAGCAGCACCTTGCGGTTCCGGCGCTTCAGCGCGGCGCAGAGGTTTATGCAGGTGGTCGTCTTGCCGACGCCGCCCTTCTGGTTCGCCACAGCTATGACCTTGCCCATGTCATCCCTCTTTTCTATAGGCGTATGGATATTATAGCAGACGCCGCGCCGCCTTTCAACAGGTTTCACACGCCGGGCTGAGCTAATGTTTCACGTGAAACGCCTACCCGCCGCCCATGTTTCACGTGAAACCTAGCTCTTGAGCAGGTCGATGTCGGAGATGGTCAGCCCCTCGTGCAGCGCCAGGTTTACGGCGTAGCCTATCAGCTTGGCCAGGCTGCGGACGGCGCCGTCTATGTCGCGCGGCGTGACAAACATCCCGCGCGCGGCCTCGTCGTCGCTGAACGCGGCGGCGTCCACGACAGTGGGGACGCCGACGGCCAGGACGGGTACACCCAGGGTCTCGCGCGAGACCGCCGCGCGGTCGTTGCCCACGCCGGAGCCGGGGACGATGCCGGCGTTCGAGAGCTGTACCGTGGAACAGAGCCGGTCCAGCGAGGCGGCGGCGAGCGCGTCCACGGCGATGATCTGCGCGGGGCGGACCTCGGCGCAGACGGCGCGCAGGGTCTCGGCGCTCTCGATGCCGGTGGAGCCGAGGACGCCGGGCCGCAGGGCGCAGACGGGGGAGAGGCCGGCGAAATCCGCGGGCATGGCGCGCTTGAGGTGACGCGTGGCCAGGACGTACTCGGCGGCCAGAGGGCCGACGGCGTCCGGGGTCATGGCGGCGTTGCCCAGCCCGGCGACGAGGGTGAGCGCGCCGTGCTCGGGCAGCAGCTCGCGCAGCAGCGAGGCCAGGGCCTCCGCCCCGTCGGCAAAGGAATCGCGGCTGCGCTCGGCCAGCGCCCGCGCCGACAGCGTGACATATGAACCAACAGGTTTACATAACTTCTCAGAGCCTCGCTCATCCAGTATGTCCACGCGCTCGACGGTGAAGCCGCGCAGCTCATAGCTCGCCGCGCGCACGCCCTCCAGCTCGCCGCCGCCCAGGTTTTCGCGCATTTCGGCCGCGAGGTCAGTGCGGAAAGCAGCAGTCATAGTGGTCGCCCGCCTTTCAAACACAAGATACGGTATAGTCTTAGCAGCAGCGGGCGTCTTATGCAAAAAGCCTTATGAAAAAGCGAATTTGCTCTTGATTTTTGCCGCGGCTGATGTTAAAATAACAGTCCGTGAGTGCATAACCACGCAAATTTATAGGAGGAGGTGGCAAACAGAACATGCCCAACATCAAGTCCGCCATGAAGCGTGACGCCAAGAGCAAGGTGGAGAACGCCCGCAACCGCGCGCAGAAGACCGCGCTCAAGACCGTCATCAAGAAGTTCGACGCGGCAGTCGCCGAGGGCAACAAGGAGGCAGCTGCCGGCACCTATAAAGTTGCTGTCAAGTCCGTCGACCGCGCCGCGGCCAAGGGACTCATCCACAAGAACAACGCCGCGCACA
>CALWYT010000164.1 GCA_944385835.1 uncultured Oscillospiraceae bacterium
ACCGGCGGAATCATGAGCATGGCGCGCGGCCGGCCCGGGCTGTGGTCGCTCTGCGCGCTGGCAAACGTCGCCGCCGCGCTGGACGCCGCCGTGGCCTACTCCGTGGGTACGGCGGGCTGGGGCTTCCCCATGTGCGCCGCCGCGGCGGCAAGTATGCTCTTCGCGCTCTGGGGCGCGCTGCTCGAGGCCAGGGCGCTGCGCTTTTCCGTGCGCGCCAAGGAGCTTTCCGAAGACCCCGCCTCCGTCACGGCCGAGACCGGCGTCGATGGCCGCGAGGGGGCCGTGCTGCTGAAATCCAAGGGCGGTACGGACGGCTGGCTGCGCCGCTGCGAGGAGCCGGACGAGGCGGAGAGCCTGTTCTCCACCGCCGCGCCCTGGCTGACGCTTGCGGCCGTGCTGCTGGCCGCCGCCGCCACGGTGATAACCCAGCGCTGGACCTACTTCTTCCGCGTGCTGGCCGCCGCGGCCTGCGCCGCCGCCCCCGTCTCCGCCTTTGTCGCCTGCCCGCTGCCGTATTTCACGCTGGCCATACGCACGTTCCGCCACGGGGCGGCCGTCGCCGGCTGGCCCGGTATGCGAGACATAGGCCGCGCCGTGGGCATGGTCGTCACCGACAGCGACCTCTTCCCGGAGGGCAGCGTCAAGATAAGCTCCATCCGCATCCTGGACGGCGCCGCGCCCGAGCACGTGATTGCCGACGCGGGCAGCGTTATCGTCGCCAGCGGCGGCGGCCTCGCCGGGGTGTTCACCGAGCTGATGGCGCGCAACGGCTGCGCCCTGCGCCGGGTGGAGGACTTCTGCTGCCACGAGGGCGGCGGCCTGACGGCGCTGATAGCCGGCGAGGAGGTGCTGTGCGGCAGCGCGGCCTTCATGCGGCTCATGGGCGTCATGGTGCCGCAGAAGCTGGCCGACAGGAGCGCCGTGTTCATCTCGATAAACGGCGTGCTCAGCGGCATATTCAACATCGAGTACACGCCCGCGCCCAGCGTGGGCCGCGCCCTGGCCGCCTGCCTGCGTATGCGCCGCGTGCCGATTTTCGCGGTGCGCGACTTCCTGGTGACGCCGCTGATGCTGCACAGGAAGTACCGCGTCCCGGCCGAGGGCTTCGACTTCCCGCTCTTCGCCGTGCGCTACGCCGTATCGGGGACGCAGCCCTCCGGGGACAGCCGCCCCTGTGCGCTGCTGGGCCGCGAGGGCCTGGGCGCGTTCATGGAGGTCGCCTCCACCGGCCGGCGCTGCTACCTCGCGGGAATGCTTGGCTCTGCGCTGGCCCTGGCCGGGGCCGTGGCCGGCGTCGGGGCCGTGTTCGCGCTCTTCGCCTTCGGCGGGGGCGTCAGCGTCGGCTGGCTTTTGGCGTCGATGCTGCTCTGGCTGGTCCCCGGGGCGGTGGGCGCGCTGCTGTAACGCCCTTTCCGACGCGGATTTAGCGGGCGCCGGCGTCTCCGCCGGCGCCTTTTCCGCACCCTGTGACCCGGCGCCGGCAGAGGCGGACGCGGCTGTAAATTGATGCATTTTTGGCTATTGCCAAAGCGTCCAAAGTATTATATAATAAGATGCTTGATTTTTTGGGAAAATGCCAGCTTTCAATATAAGAAGGAGTGGAACCATCAACATGAGCTACGCAACCAAAGACATCCGCAATATCGCCCTGCTCGGCCACGGCGGCAACGGCAAGTCCAGCCTCGCCGAGAGTATGCTGTTCCTGACCGGCGTCACCGACCGCCTGGGCAGCACCGCCGCGGGCAACAGCGTCTCCGACTTCGACGCCGAGGAGACCCGCCGCCAGATAAGCATCTCCGCCAGCACCATGTACGTCGAGTACCAGAAGGCGAAGATAAACATCATCGACGCCCCGGGCTACTTCGACTTCGCCGGCGAGGTCGCCGAGGCCCTGCGCGTCGCGGACACCGGCGTTATCTGCGTCTCCGCCAAGGACGGCCTCAACGTCGGCGCGGAGAAGGCCTGGAAGAGCCTGAACGACGCCGGCCTGCCCCGCGCGATATATATCTCCAAGATAGACGAGGAGCACGCCGACTACTTCGCCGCGCTCAGCCAGCTGCGCGAGAAGTTCGGCCCCAGCCTCAGCCCCATGGCCGCGCCCATCGTCGAGGGCGGCAAGGCCGTCGGCATCGTGGACATCGTCGCCCGCAAGGCCTATAAGTACAACGGCGCCAAGCGCAGCGAATGCCCCGTCCCCGCCGATATGTCCGACCGCGTCGAGGAGCTGTATAACGAGATAGCCGAGAACGCCGCCGGCACCAGCGAGGAGCTGATGGAGAAGTACCTCGAGACCATGGAGCTGTCCGCCGACGAGATCTACGGCGCGCTTTCCGCCGGCATCGCCGAGGGCGAGATCGTCCCCGTGTTCTGCGGCAGCGCCGTTTCCGGCATGGGTACGCTCGAGCTGCTCGACGCCATCCGCAACTTCTTCCCGGCCCCGCGCGAGGGCGGCGAGCCGGTCAACGAGGCCGGCCCGACCCGCGCCATCGTCTACAAGACCATGAGCGACCAGTTAGGCAAGTTCAGCCTCTTCAAGGTCATCTCCGGCAAGGTCACCCCCGACATGACCCTCACGAACGCCCGCAGCGGCGCGCAGGAGAAGCTCGGCCACATCTACTATATGCAGGGCAAGAAGAACGTCGAGGTCCAGGAGATCTGCTGCGGCGACATCGGCGCGGTGAGCAAGCTCTCCGACACCAAGACCGCCGACACCCTCTGCGACGCCAAGGCCGTCGAGGCCGCGCCCGGCATTGAGTTCGCCAAGCCCTGCTACTCCATGGCCATCGCCCCCAAGACGAAGGGCCAGGAGGACAAGGTCGCCCAGGGCCTCGCCCGCCTCGGCGAGGAGGACCGCTCCTTCACCATCACCAACAACGCCGAGACCAAGCAGATGGTCATCGCCGGCGCCGGCGACATCCAGCTCG
>CALWYT010000165.1 GCA_944385835.1 uncultured Oscillospiraceae bacterium
AGGGCCTGCGCAATACGGTCAGCGTGAACAAGCGCGGCAACGTGTCGTTCACTGTCGCGCCCGGCGTGAAAATCCTCGCCGCGGACGTGCGCAAATTGCAGCTGGCCAAGGCCGCCGTGCGCGCGGGCGTGGAGGTCCTGCTCAGGAGCGCCGGGGCCGCGCCGGAGGACATAGACGAGGTCTGTATCGCCGGGGGCTTCGGCGCGCGGCTCGACATGGCCGCCGCCGCCAAAATCGGCCTGATACCGCCCGGGCTGGCCGGCCGCGCCCGGGCCGTGGGCAACGCCGCCCTCGACGGGCTGCACCGCGCGCTGTGCGAGCCGGACGGCTTCGAGCGCCTGGCGGAGCTTTCCCGCCGCTGCGAACACATAGAGCTGTCCGGCAGCGCGGAGTTTTCCGAGGCCTTTGTAGACGCCATGCCATTTTACGAAGAGGAGGACGAATAAATGGAACTCTATTTCCCCGCCATGCTTGACGGAGCCACCGGCACCGAGCTGGTACGGCGCGGCTTTCCCGGCGGCGGCTGCGCCGAAAGCTGGGCGCTGGAGCACCCGGAGGCGGTGCTGGAGCTGCAGCGCGGCTATGGCGAGGCCGGCAGCCGCAGAATCTACACGCCCACCTTCGGCGCCAACCGCGTGAAGCTGGAGGCCAACGGCGTATTCAACCGCGTGCGGGAGTATAACCTCCGCCTCGCGGCGCTGTCGAAGGAGGCGGCGCGCGGCCGCGCGCTGGTGGCCGGGGACATGGCGCCCACGGGCCTCTTCCTCTCGCCCCTGGGTACGGCGTCCTTCGAGGAGCTGGTGGAGATCTACGCCGAGCAGGCCGCCGCCCTGGAGGAGGCCGGCGTGGACCTCTTCGTCATAGAGACGATGATGACCCTCTCCGACGCGCGCGCCGCGCTGCTCGCGGTGCGCAGCGTGAGCCGCAGGCCCGTCCTCGTCTCCTTCACCTGCGACGAGAACGGCCGCACGCTGACGGGTACGGACGCCGCCGCGGCGCTCTGCGTCATGCAGGGCATGGGCGCGGACGCCTTCGGCCTCAACTGCTCCGCCGGCCCGCGCGAGATCCTCGCGCAGCTGCGGCGGCTGAGCCGCCTCGCCGGGATACCCCTGCTCGCCAAGCCCAACGCCGGCCTGCCCCGGAGCGTGGACGGCAGGACGGTCTACGACTGCCCGCCGGAGGAATTTGCCTCCTATGCTCGGGACTTCGCGCAGTGCGGCG
This sequence comes from uncultured Oscillospiraceae bacterium, assembly GCA_944385835.1. Taxonomy (GTDB): domain Bacteria; phylum Bacillota; class Clostridia; order Oscillospirales; family Oscillospiraceae; genus Scatomorpha. The sequence goes on from CALWYT010000165.1 coordinate 1,222, forward strand.
TCGCGTACTTCGGCGGCTGCTGCGGGACGGATTCCCGGCACATCGCCGCGCTCGCCGCCGCGCTGGAGGGCGCCGCCGTCGCGCCCTGCGCGCCTGATTACGGCGGGGGCCTGCCCTGCGCCACGGAGAAGGACGCCTTCCTGCTGGACCCCGGCGTGGACGCGCCGGAGCCGCTGGAGTGCGGCGAGGACCTGGCCGACAGCATCGAGGACGCCCTGGACGACGGCGCCGAGGCCCTCTGCGTGCGAGTGGAGAGCCTGGAGGACGCCGAGTATTTTGCCGACGCGCAGTATGCAGTCAAGGCCCCGCTCTTCATCGAGAGCGGCGACGCGGCCGCGCTGGAGGCCGCGCTCAGGGCATACCAGGGCCGCGCGCTCTACTCCGGGCCGCTGGACGACAGCGCGCTCATCCCCCTCGCGGAGAGGTACGGGCTGATAATCTGAGCCGCGCGCGCATAAAGTGTAACTGAAACTTTACTGGACAGCCGGCGTCTAAAGCAGTATGATATTCGAGAGGTGATTCCTATGGCAAACAACCGCAAGAAGGGCAGCCCGGCCGGCGCGATTTTCGCGCTGCTGATGCTCATCGTCATAATAATAGCGCTGGTCATCGTCCTGCGCTCCTGCCAGGCCCCCGGCGGCGCGGACGAGTCGCCCTCCGCCCCGGCGGGTACCGTCTCCGGCGACGTGCCAGGCGGAGAGGGCCAGACGCAGCAGCCCGGCGCGGAAACCGGCGCGCCGGCCTCCGCCACGCCTCCGGCGACGCCTTCGACCACGCCCACGGCCACTCCTTCGCCCACGCCTCCGGCCACGCCCGCGCCTAATGCCAGCGGCAGCTTCCGCTCCGACAGCGGCACGCCGCTGAACATCGTGTGCAGCTGGACGCTCAACGGCTCCACGCTGAACGTCACCGTTGACGCGGAGTCCTACAGCCTCTACAGCCAGGGCGCCTGGCACGCGCTCAGCGTCGTCGTGGGCGGCCAGACCTACTACTTCGACACGGCCAACATCCAGTACGACGGCCCCGGCCTCGGCACCCACCGCCTCGGCACGGCCACGGTGAGCGGCGTCTCCGCCGGCTCGCGCGTGGAGGTCAGCTGGCACTTCGGCGGCCGCTACGGCGACGTCGATCTCGAGACCATAACCGCCTCCGGCACGGTAGGCTGAGCCGGCGCATGACAAAAGCCCGGCCGCACATCAAGTGCGGCCGGGCTTTTCGCGGCCTCAGGCCCCCTCGGCGCCGTCGTGGCCGTCCAGCGGCAGGATCACGTCCATAAGCGTGAAGCCGCGGCCGGAGACGTCGCGCACCGAGCAGACCGTTATGAAGGCGCTGGGGTCGGTTTCCAGCGCGGCGCGCTTGACGCTGTTCATCAGGCGTATGGGTACCACGCAGATTATCACCTCGCAGGCCTTTTTCAGCAGGCCGGTCCTGCCGCAGAGCAGCGTCGCGCCCCGGTCCAGCTCCAGTATGCGGCGGGTTATCTTCTCGGACTCCTCGGAGACAATCGTGAGCTGGACGTTGCCCTTGCCCAGCAGGATGACGCGGTTCATCACCACGGTGTAGAGCGCGGCGTAGACGGCGCTGAGCACCAGCGCCTCCAGCTCGGCGCGGGGCAGCTGCAGCGCGATTATCGTGAAGTCCACGCCGTACAGCACCGGCGCGATGGGCAGGCCGAACTTTCGGTTGAGGATTATCGGGGCCACGTCGCTGCCCCCGCTGGAGCCTCCCGCACGGATGATAAGCCCCAGGCCCACGCCCTCCAGCGCCCCGGCGCAGAGCGCGGCGTACAGCGGATCGTCCACCAGCCCCTGCAGGGACTCCAGCGCCTGGAACAGGCCCAGGAACAGCGGGAAGCAGAGCGAGCCGAGCACTATGCTCGCCGCGAAGCGCCAGCCCAGCGCGGCGAGGCCCAGCAGCAGCAGCGCGGCGTTGCACGCGCCCACGACCAGCGTCACGTCCGCCGAGAAGTACAGCTCCGCCAG
>CALWYT010000166.1 GCA_944385835.1 uncultured Oscillospiraceae bacterium
TGGTGCTCCAGGCGGTGTTCATATACTACGGCCTGCCCTATTTCACCAACAACTCGATGCGCTTCGACAGCGTCTGGGTCGCGGCGATAGTTATCGTCTCCATCAACACCGGCGCGTACATGGCCGAGAGCGTGCGCGGCGGAATTATCTCCATCGACCCCGGCCAGACCGAGGGCGCCAAGGCCATAGGCATGAGCCACTTCCAGACCATGACCAGCGTCATACTGCCGCAGGCCATACGCAACATCATGCCGCAGATAGGCAACAACTTCATCATCAACGTGAAGGACACCTCGGTCATGTTCATCATCACCTTCACGGAGTTCTTCGCCGTACACAGGAACATCGTCGGGCTGAACAACATGTACTTCCCGAGCGCGACAATAGAAATGGTGGGCTACCTGTGCGTAACGCTTACGGCCTCCATACTCCTGCGCGCCGTCGAGCGCCGCATGGACGGCAAGAGCAGCTATGAGCTTGTCCAGACCGACAACCTCACCATGGCCGCCGGCACCTACAGCCACCCCGACCGCGGCACACCCTTCGACGAGCGCAGCAGCGAGTTCGGCGGGAAGGAGGGTAAATAAATGAGCGACGCCATACTTGAAGTCCGCCACCTCTCCAAGAACTTCGGCTCCAACGAGGTGCTGCGCGACATAGATTTCGAGGTCCGCCCCGGCGACGTCACCAGCATCATCGGCGCCTCCGGCTCCGGCAAGAGCACGCTGCTCAGGTGCATCAACCTGCTGGAGACGCCCACGAGCGGCGACGTGCTCTTCCACGGCGAGAGCGTAATAAGCGGCAAGGTCAACCCCAACGCCTACCGCGCCAAGGTCGGCATGGTGTTCCAGAGCTTCAACCTCTTCGACAACATGAGCGTGCTGAAAAACTGCATGGTCGGCCAGATGAAGGTCCTCAAGCGCTCCGCCGCCGAGGCCGAGGCCAACGCCATGAAATACCTCGAGCGCGTCGGCATGACGCCGTATATAAAGGCGAAGCCGCGCCAGATCTCCGGCGGCATGAAGCAGCGCGTGGCCATAGCCAGGGCGCTGGCCATGAACCCCGAGATACTGCTCTTTGACGAGCCGACGAGCGCGCTCGACCCCGAGATGGTCGGCGAGGTGCTCACCGTCATGCGCTCGCTGGCCGAGGAGGGTATGACCATGCTGGTCGTCACGCACGAGATGGCCTTCGCGCGCGACGTTTCCGCCAACGTCGTCTTTATGAAGGACGGCGTCATCTGGGAGCAGGGCGGCCCGGAGAAGATCTTCTCCTCGCCCGAGACGCAGGAGACGCGGGACTTCCTGGCCCGCTTCATGGGGAGATAAACGCGCGGTATGCCGCCGCCGGGCGCAAGGCCCGGCGGCGGTTTTCTGCGCCCTTGCGCCCCGGGCGGCGCCCAGGCGGCGCCAGGGAGGGAACTTAAGCGGCCTCCGGCGCGTCACAGGAGGTAAGTCTGGAAAATTTACTTAGGAGGACGGCCATGCTCACTTTCCTTTCATACCTCAACGAGGCCCTGCCGCTGCTCCTCGGCGCCCTTGCTTTCGGGGCGGCGGCGCTTATAGCGGCGGCGCTGGTCTCAAAACGCGCCGGCCGGCCGCTGACGGCCGGGCGCGGGCTGTGGATATTCGTCGCGGCCGCGTATGTTTTCGCGCTGCTGGGCCTGCTGCTGATCCGCCCGGCGCGGCCCGGCGACTTCCGCCAGCTCAGCCTGGACCTCTTCTACTGCTACCGCGAGGCGGCGAGGGGCTTCGAGGCCCTGGACATGATAAACATCCTGATGAACATCCTCCTCTTCCTGCCCTTCGGCTTCCTCGGCGCGCTGGCCGCCGGGGAGAGGCGGCGCGGCTGGCTGGTGATTCCGCTGGGCTTCGCGCTCTCGCTGGCCGCGGAGGCCCTGCAGTACCTCCTCGCGCGCGGCATCGCCGACGTGGACGACCTCTTCAACAACACGCTCGGCGTCGTCTGCGGCTGGGCGCTGGCTCGGTTTTGCCTCTCGGCGCGCGCCGGACGGCTGCGGCGGGGCCTCGCCTCCCTGCTGCTGGCGCTGCTGTGCATTTCGCCGCCCTTTGTAACGCTCGCGTTCAGCGCGGCCTCGCCCTACGGCTCAAGCGAATTCGATCCGCGCGGCGCAGAAGCCCTTGCCGGCCGGGAGATCAGCTTCTCCGCAGAGGCAAGCGCCTTCCTCGACGCCCTCGCGGAGGCTCCGCCGGCGGTCTATACGGTGCGCACCGGCACGCTGGAGGACGCCTACGCCGCGGCGGACGAGTTCTTCGGCCTCTTCGGCCTCGGGCGCAGCGCCGCGGACGAGTCGCTCTATGACGACGACGCCTGGCTCTACTCCGAAGGGCGCAGCTATTTCCTGCGCTATGAGTACGCCGGCCCCACGCTCTGGTACCAGCGGATGGGCGTGCGCAGCTCCGGCGGCGTCCCCCTCAGCGAGGCCGAGGCGCGCGAGGCCGCCGCGGCCTGGGGCGTGGATATACCCGCCGGGGCCGTGATGACCCGCGGCGAGGACGGCTCCTACGTCTTTTCGCTCGAGCCGTCGGACGGCAAGGGCGGCAGCGCCGTCCTGCGCTTCGCCGAGGACGGCCTGAGCGAGGTAGTCTGGCGGATTTACGACCTCGAGCGCTCCGGGTCGGCGCGCGCGCTGGACGAGGCCGGATGCGTATCCGCGCTCGAATCCGGCGCCTACTCCTGCTGGGGCGCCGTCCCGGAGGGGGCCATAGACATCGGCAGCGCCTGGGTCGAATACACGCTCGACTCCAAGGCCTGCTACCGTCCCGTCCTCTTCCTCGGCTGCGGCGGCGCCGAATTCCACATCCCCCTCCGGCCGGAGGCCTGACGCAGGCCGGGGGCAAACGGGCCGGCCCCGCGCGTACAGCGCGGGGCCGGCCCGTCCGTTACCTGGCGCCGCCGGGCGGGCGCTCAGGGCATATTCTCAAGGTAGTGGTCGAAGAGGGAGTTTAAGTAGTCCGCTGCGGCCTCGCCGTCGTCCTTGTCCAGCAGCTCCACTATCCGCCGCCCCTGCTCCAGCAGGGCGTCCATGCCCCAGAAACGGGCGGAATCCTCCCAGAGGATGTTCCCCACGCCCCGGAAGGCGTTCATAATGAGCGGGAAGAGCTGGTTGCCGGAGAGCGTGCATATGCGGTAGTGGAAGCGCGCCAGGGCGTCGGCGACGGTCTTGTTGTCCGGCCCGCCCTTGGCGGTCTCGGCGTACTCGGCCAGCAGGCCGCGCAGCTCGTCTATGTCGGCGGGGGTGTGGCTCCTGCCCAGGCGGATAAGCGCGCCGCCCTCCACGGCGCTGCGCAGCTCGATGATGCTGACCACCATCTGCCTGTCCAGCTTGCCGCCGTTATAGCGGAGTATGGCGTTCAGCGTCTCCAGGTTCCCTGTCTCGGCGAAGTCGGCGACCACCGTGCCGCGCCTGGGCGTCACCTCGAGGAAGCCCATGCGCGCCAGGTCCTCCAGGCCGATGTGGACTATGGTCTTGCTTATCTTCATCTGCTCGGCCAGCTCGCGCTCGCTGGGCAGGCGGTCGCCGGGCTTGAGCGCGCCGGAGAGTATCAGGCCCTCTATGCGCTCTATGAACAGCTCCTTGATCGTCGGGGCGACTATCTGTCCGAATTCCATCTGCTCATCTCCTTGACCGGCGCGGCGCGCCGGGAATCTCAGCCGCGCTGAGCGAAAAGGCGCGCGGCCTCGCTGCTGCCTGCGCGCCTTCCTCCCCGGGGCCTGCGGAAGCCTTCGGCCGGCCCCTCGGACGTGGGAAGCGGCGTGCGCCCTGCCCGCAAAACAGTGCGCCCGTCTCGCCCAAAGGCGGCGTCCGGCGAGCGTTCCACCCGCCATGCCCCGGTGCTCCCCGCCGCCATGCCCGGCGCCGGGGCCGCAAAAGAAATACGGTCTGCGCAGAGCTGCGGCGCCGCCGCGGCCCTGCCCGTGCGATGAAAACTGTCATCGCTGACAGCTAAAATATAGCACAATCCCGCCCGGTTTACAAGCATTTGCAGACGTTTTGACACTTTTGTGTCAAATGCACAGTTTTGTTGGTCTGACCACACCCCAATGCTCAGCCCCCGCTGCGCGGGCCGACGCGGCTGCCCAGCCTGGCGTCGACGGCCTCGCGCAGGAGGTTGTACAGCACGGCGCTTATCGGGACGGCGCAGAGGCCGCCCAGCACGCCGGCGATGTTGCCGCCGACGAGCACCGCGCTGAGCACGATCACGCCGGGCAGGCCGACCGCCTTGCCCACGACCTTGGGGTAGATGAGGTTGCCCTCCACCTGCTGGAGGCAGAGCACAAACACGACGAAGAGCAGCGCCTTGATGGGGTCCAGCGTGAGTATGAGCAGCGCGCCTATCACTATGCCGACAAAGGCGCCGACCAGCGGCACCAGGCTTGTGACGCCTATGACCACGCTTATCACGTTGGCGTAGGGGAAGCGGAAGATGCTCATGCCTATGAAGCAGAGCAGGCCGAGTATGCTGGAATCGGCCAGCTGGCCGCCGATGAAGTTGGAGAAGGTCTCCGCCGCCATGGAGCAGATGCCCTCCACGCGGCCGGCCACGCGCCGCGGCAGGAAGGCGGAGGCGCAGCGGCGGACGAAGCGGCCTATCCTCTCCTTCTGGGCGAGGATGTAGACGGCGATTATCACGGAGAACACCACGTCAATGGCCCCGCTGACGAGGGCGGTGCCGAGGTTCGCGGCGGTGCCTATCGCGCTGCCCGCGGTGTTGAGCAGGCCGTCCACGCTCTCGGAGAGCCTGTCGCCTATGGAGCTGAAGGTCTTTTCCCAGTCTATGTCGCCGAGGTAGGCGGAGAGGGAGAAGTCGAACGGCTCCAGCAGCCTGTCGGCCCAGGCGATGAGGTCCGTGACATAGTCCGGCAGGCGCGTGAAAACGGCGGTCACGGCCTCGATGAGCTGCGGCAGGATGACCAGCAGCAGCACGATCAGCACGCCCAGCGTTATTATCAGGGACGCCACGATGCTGACGGGTCGCAGCAGGCGGCGTACGGCGGCGCTGCGGTGCTCGCGCAGGCCGTAGAACAGCCGCCCCTCGAAGAGCTTGAGCGGCACGTTGAGCACGAAGGCGATGGCAAGCCCCGCTATCACGCTGGAAAAAACGTCCCACACCGTGAGCACAAAGCCGAATATCGCGCCGATATTCTGCACGGAGGTGAAGAGTATGGCGGTGAATACTATGATAAGCAGGATAGTCCGCACGTTTTTTCTGTTCAGCTCCAAGGGCGAGCCTCCTTCCGCAGGGATGCGCCGCAAGCGGCCGCTTTTATCATTTCCATAATACACTTTTTTCAGCCGCACGGCAATAGCTTTTCCCACGGAAGGGCCGCCCTTGTGCAAAAATTAAAAACTTTTAAATATTATCCCCTCCCGGGTCAACTTTGTGTTGATTAACCGGCAGTTTTAGTATATTATACTCTTGTGTCAGTATCCTGGGCGCTGGGATAAATCTTGGATAAGGGAGGAGTGTCCTGTGGCTGAGCACAACGCTGCATCTGCCGCAGAAGGAACTGGGGCGCTGACCACCGTATTGGCAGCTGATGGTGGCGGCGCGGGCCGCGGCCTGCCCGAGCGGGTAGAGCCGGAGAAAATCGACCGCCGCGTCCGGCGGACTAAGCAGCAGCTGCGCAGCGCTCTTACAACGCTGCTGCTGGAGAAGGATTTCAGCGACATCACCGTCCGCGAGATCTCTGAGCGGGCGGACGTCAACCGAGGCACGTTTTATTCGCATTACCGAGACGCCTTCGACCTTCTGACCTCGGTGGAGGACTTTTTCCTCGAGGCCGTGCGCAGGATCGACCTGAAGATCCAGCGCCAGGACTGGGAGGGCGCGACCTACCGCTACCTGGAGGACCTGTTCACGCTCATCCGCGACAACGCGGACGTGTGCCGCGCGCTGATGTGCGGCAACGGCGACCCGGCCTTCCAGCAGCGGCTGCTCACCATGTTCAAGAACCAGTTCCTGCACCGCTTCCTGGAGGAGGCCTGCCGCACGGAGGAGCGGGTCCAGGAGTACTACTGCGTCTATATCGAGGCCGGGCTGCGCGCCCTGGTCGGCCACTGGATGCAGGGCGGTATGCGGGAGGCGCCGGCGGAGATGGCCCGCATAGGCGGCGACTTCATCATCCGCGGCATCAAGGGCCTGAGATAAGCGCAAACGTCAGCAGCGCCCCTCCCGCGAGGGAGGGGCGTCGCAATATTTACCCGGAGGTCAAAACCGAATGATTTTCAACTTTGGCAACCTAGGCGGGTTCCAGCAGGACCCGGAGAGCGGCGAGTACAGCTGGACGCCGCCCAAGCGCGAGAAGAAGGAGCCGAAAAAGCCGCGCCGGACGCTCGGCGCTGCGGCGGCCGCGATATGGAGCATAGTCATAACGCTTGTTTTCGCGTTTGTGTACTTCTACTTCCAGCTGCCGGCGCTGAATATTCATTCAGGCGATCTGTATATTTTCGTCATCCTCATCTGCGTCGTCTGGTGCGTCTCCTCGCTGATTCTCGGCGGCTTCCGCGGCAGCAGCGTCAAGGAGTACGCCGCGGCGGCGCGCAAGAAGGCGGCGGTGCCGTTCTATATCATCTGCCTGGTGGCGCTTATAGCGGTCGTCGGCTCGCTGATCGGCTGGCGGCTGTTCCGCGCGAGGGACTACGCCGCGCTGCTCGAGATAGAGCAGGGCGACTTTGCGACGGACGTGGCGGAGATCAGCTTCGACCAGATCCCCATGCTGGACGAATCCAGCGCCAACGTGCTGGCGACGCGCCGCCTGGGCGAGCTGAGCGACCTTGTCAGCCAGTTTGAGGTCAACGACGAGAGCTATCAGATAAACTACCACAACCGGCCCGTGCGCGTGACGTACCTCAACTACGGCGACGTGTTCAAGTGGTGGAACAACCAGCGCGACGGCATCCCGGCCTATCTGGTCATCGACATGGTGACGCAGGAGGTCGAGGTCGCGCGCATCGAGAACGGCATACGCTACTCGCCCAGCGAGTACTTCTTCCGCGACCTGAACCGCTACCTGCGCTTCAACTATCCGACGCTGATGTTCTCCGACGTCAACTTCGAGGTCAACGAGGAGGGCGAGCCGTACTGGGTCGCGACGGTCATCACCAAGAAAGTCGGCCTCTTCGGCGGCGAGGACGTCAAGGGCGCGGTGCTGCTCAACGCGGTGACGGGCGAGAGCGAGTACCTGGAGATGAGCGAGATCCCGCAGTGGGTCGACCGCGTGGCCACGGCGGACCTGATACTCGAGCAGTACAACTACTACGGCCTCTACCAGGGCGGCTTCTGGAACAGCCTGTTCGGGCAGAGCGGCTGCACGGAGGTCACCGCGCTGTACAACTATATCGCGCAGGACGACGACGTGTGGCTGTACACCGGCGTAACGTCCGTGACGGGCGACCGCGGCAACATCGGCTTCATCCTGGTGAACCAGCGCACCAAGGAGGCGCGCTATTACCCCTGCGCCGGCGCGGACGAGAGCAGCGCAATGCTCAGCGCGCAGGGCGCGGTGCAGCAGTACAGCTACCAGGCGACGGCCCCGCTGCTGCTGAACACCGGCGGCCAGCCGACCTACTTCATGGCGCTCAAGGACGCCAGCCAGCTGGTCAAGATGTACGCGATGGTCAACGTGCAGCAGTACGACGCCGTGGCGACGGGCAGCAACGTTGAAGAGTGCGTGGAGAACTACGTCGAGCTGCTGGCCTCGCGCGGCATAGGCATGGACACGCCGGTGACGCCCTCGCAGGGCGAGCAGATAAGCGGCGCGGTGGCCGAGCTGCGCTACGCGGTGGTGGACGGCGGCACCGTGTGCTACATCCGGCTGGAGGGCGGCGACGCCTACTACACGATAAGCGCCGCGGACGCGCCGGAGGCGGTAATCCTCAACCCGGGCGACGAGGTTGAGATCGTCCTGAGCGGCACGGGGGCGGACGGCCTGCTCATCCCGGCGGCCAGCCTGACCGTGACCGGGCGCGCGCCGCTGGACGGCGCAGCTCCCGAGCAGGAACCCCTGCCCAGCCAATCCCCCGAGGCTGTGGAGTAAACAAGGCGAAAAGCGGCGGCAGGACAATCCCTGCCGCCGTTTTCTGTTGACATAATTCGTCACATACAGTATAATATTGTCGCCGCGAGAGCGGTGGGAGAGGCGCTGCACATTCGGCAGGCGGTTTTGGCTATATCCTCCGAAAGGAGGTGAGGCACGTGCGTTTGACGGTACATATCGGTAATTTTACGATTACCATTATCGTTAAGAAACGCGGAAACCGCCACTCTGGCAAGTGACGGTTTCGGTGGCATTTTGCTAATTGGAACACTAACTTGACGTGAGCTAAAACCGCTTGTCGCGGCGTCTCTTTCCGCCACTCTGCACAGTGACGGCTTTCGCCTGCATTTTGTAGGTACGCTGACATAAACAGAGGCCAGGTCGCTAAGGCAAGGGGGCCTCTTTCCGCCACTCCGCCAAGTGACGGTTTCCGCTAAACACCACGTTTAGCTAGACTATTCACTTTGCTGAGTCAAAACCGCTTGTCGCGGCGGCCCCGCTCCACGTACATTATACCCAAATACTGCGAGGATGTCAAGCCTGCGCTTTGCGCGGGCTTTTTTCGTGCGTAAAAAACCCGCCCCGGCGGACCGGGGCGGGAAAAACGTTTAGGTTTTATTCAGGGAACGTCAATCGGGTTGCCGATTAGGTAGCGTCGATGACGTAGATCGGGGAGGCGACACCTTCGATGAAGGTGATGGTGAGCAGGACGTCCTCGTAACGAGTGTAGTCGCCCCTCAGCAGGTCAGCAATGGTCTCGATGGTATCCCACTCAGTGCCGGCGCCCTCGCGGGTGTCGACAATGACGGTGGACTCGCTCACAACACCGAGAGACTTGTGAGTGTCATCCATCACGCTGTAGGTGCCATTGCCGTTGTCCTGCAGATAGTACTCATCAGTGGTGTCATTCAGGGTAACGGAGGCAACCTTCTTGAGAGTGTAGTCGCCGCTGTCGTCGATCTTGTAGGTGTAGAAGCCTACGCCTTCGAAGCCGGTGACGTCGGTACCCTTGGTGACAACGAAGCCGCCCTCGGTGGAGCCGTTGAGATACAGGCCGCCGTACTTGACGTAGCTGTCGGTGGTCTCAATAGCGGTGAGGGTTTTAACGGCGCTGAACAGGTAGCCGCCGTCAGCAGTGCCAACTTCCCAAGCGAAGAGCGTGTCA
>CALWYT010000167.1 GCA_944385835.1 uncultured Oscillospiraceae bacterium
AAAGGCGCGGCATTCGCCGTCGGAGTAGTAGAGTTTTTCGGTCATGATATCACCTCAACGGGCTAAGCGTACCACGGCGGCGCGGCCGCCGTGGTACAATTCGTTGTCTTTTTCGGCTGCCCCGCAAGGGGCGAGAAAAAGAACATAAACCCTCGTAGAACAGCCGCCTTGCGGCCATTCTACCATATTCACGCCGTGTTCACAACCACTGCCTTGCGCTTTGGAGGATTTTATATTATAATTTATTGGTTGCATAGGACAGGGGGTATGCCGCACGAACATACTTTTCCTCATAAACTTCGCCGGAAAGGGCGGCTCTGAAAAGTACGTAGAGCAGCTTGCGCGCATTTTCCTCGCACGTGGCGAGAGCTGCTTTTTCGCCTACAACGTACCCGGACAGCTCAGCGAGCGCATGGAGGCCATGGGCGTGGAGAGCCTGCGCTTTGATATTTCGGCCTCCCGCGCGCTCAAAAGCGCAAAGGAGCTGGCCGCCTTCTGCCGTGAGCACGAGATAGACGTCATACACGCCCAGTATCCTGCTGAGAACATCGTCGCCCTGCTCTCGAAGCGGTATTACCCGCGGCCGAACGTGGTCTACACCGGCCACCTGACGGTTGACGGCGGGGCGAAGTGGCGCATAATCAACCGTGTCTTTACGCCGAAGGACAAGGCGGTAATAGCCGTCTGCGGCTCCGGGCGCGACGCGCTCATTCGTAACGGCGTTTGCCCCGAACGTGTTACGCTTATCCCCAACGGCGTGGAGCCGAACGAAGGACCGCGGCGCGACCTCTCCGCCCGTGCCTCCCTGGGCGTGGGCGAGGACGAGTTCATGATAAGCTGCTTCGCGCGCTATTCGCCCGAGAAGGGCCTGGGCTTCCTTGTGGACGCCGCGGCGAAGCTCCGCTCGCTCACGGACAGGCCCTTCAAATGCGTGATCTGCGGCGACGGAGAGCTGTTCGGCGAGGTGGAGGCGCAGATTACCCGGCTGGGCCTTGAGAGCCGCGTCGTCCAGGCGGGCTATAGGACGGACACGGCGGAGATACTGCGCGCGAGCGACCTGTACGTGAACTCCTCGAGCAGCGAGGCGATGAGCTTCGCGCTGCTGGAGGCGATGAACGAGGCCGTGCCGCTCGTCGTGACGGAGCTGGAGGGCAGCTGCGAGCTTGCGCTGGACGAGGACCTGCCCTGCGGCCTCGCCGCGCCCTACGGCGACGCGGACGCCTTCGCCGCCGCGATGCTGCGGCTCCTGGAGGACGGCGAGCTGCGCCGGCGGTATTCCGAGAACGCCCTCGCGAGGGTAAAGCGCGACTACGACATAGAAAAACTGGCGCAAAAGGTGCTGGAAACCTACAAATAATTACGGAGGTTAAACATGATAGACGAAAAAGGCAGGCTCTTTGGCAAGGTCAACATCGTTGACCTCATCATAGTCGTTATAATCCTGGCCGCAGCGGCCTTCATAGGCATGAAGCTCCTCGGCCCCGAGAGCGAGATTGCAAACACGCAGAAGGTGCGCATAACCATGTTCTGCGAGGAGACGCCAGACTTTGTGGCCGCGCAGCTCGAGGAGGGCGTAGAGGCCTGGGACGCCGCCAATCAGGTGACGCTCGGCACGCTCAAGAGCTGGACGCTGGGCGAGAGCAAGAGCGCCGTCACGGACATAACCGGCGAGGTCGTTGAAATCTCCCGCTCCGGGTACAACTCCGTCACGCTCGTCTGCGAGGGCGAGGGCGTGGTGAGCGACCACGGCGTCACGATAGGCAGCACGCTCTATGCCAACGGGCAGAGCGCGAGCGTATACTTCGGCGACTGCAAGCTCTTCCTCGACATCGCCGATATCGAGGTCATAGGCTGAGCCGGCGGCAGTATAAGCGAAGCGAGGTGAGAACTCTTGCTTGCCAACAGCGTCCTCGGTAAGCTGTACGGCTACTGGCTGTGCAGTGCGATATTCAGGCTGCTCCGCGGCATATACCGCCCCTTTGCGCGCGCCTTTCACGAGAGCGCGATAATCCGCTTCCTCGGCCGGGCGCCGAGGGTGGAGCTGTGGTACGCGAACAGCCTCACGGGCCGGGCGATAAGCGCCGTCTGGGGCCTCCTGCTGCGCGTATTTTCGCGTCTTATGGCCGCGCTGCGGCGGCCCGCGTCCGGCAGCGTCATTGTCCGCTGCTGCTCCGGCTCGTACTTCTGCAACTTCGAATTCCTCATGTGCGCGGGCTTTTTCGTGATGTTCTGCGCGCCGCACTCCTTCTGGTCGAACTCCTACGGCCTCCTCATGGCCGCGGGGCTGTTCGGGCTTTACTTCCTCATGGCGGCCGCGGGTGCAAAGGAGGCTGTAAGCCCCGTCGCGCTGGGCTTTCCATTTTTGATCTTCGTCATCTCCGTGCCGCTGAGCCTCATCTTCACGTCGGATATGGGCGACAGCCTGCGCGTGGGAATGTTCTTCGCCGCGGCGTTCCTGTTCGCCTACGTCTTTATGGCGGAGCTTTCGGACGCTGCTCGGCTTGAGCGGCTTGAGCGGTGGATATATGCCGCCGTGCTCATGACCGCGCTCTACGCCTTCTATCAGCGCGCCGCGGGCGTCGAGGTCAGCGCGTCGCTGACCGACCTCTCGCTCAACGCGGGCGTGCCGGGCAGGGTGTACTCCACGCTCGACAACGCCAACAACTACGCGG
>CALWYT010000168.1 GCA_944385835.1 uncultured Oscillospiraceae bacterium
CAAGAGCGGCGAGAGGCACAAGGTGGTCGTGAACACCTACTACGGCATGGGCGCGGACGCCTACTTCGGCTACCTGCGCGACAAGTACGCGCGCATGGAGGCCGAGGAGCAGCGCTGGGAGGCCGTCAAAACCGAGGACGCGGAGATAGTCCTCGTCGCCTACGGCATAAGCTCGCGCGTGGCCAAGTCCGCCGTGCGCATGGCGCGCCGCGAGGGGATGAAGCTGGGGCTTATCAGGCCGGTGACGCTGTGGCCCTTCCCGCAGAAGGCCTTTGACGCGCTGGGCGCGCAGGTGAAGGGCTTCCTCTGCGTGGAGATGAGCATACTCGGCCAGATGCGCGACGACGTCGTGCTGGCCAGCGGCGGCGCGAAACCCGTCGAGGTGTATTCGGAATTTGCAAACGTGCCGCGGGAGGAGCGCATATTGGAGCTGGCCCGCGAGATGCTGAAAGCCTGAGCGGGGGGAGTGAGACAATGGAATTCATCGTACCGAAGGGGATAAACCGCGAAGCGGAAAACAAATGGTGTCCCGGCTGCGGCCACGGCATTATCGTGCGCCTGGTGGCGGAGGCAGCCCGCGACCTGGGCATAGACGACAGGATGCTGATGGTGGAGGACGTGGCCTGCGGCGCCTTCGCCAAGTTTACGCTGCAGTACAACACGGTCTGCTCCGCGCACGGCAGGACCATAATCACTGCGGCCGGCGTGAAGCGCGCGAGGCCCGACGCGGTGGTCATAGCGCACCCCGGCGACGGCTCCGCCTACAGCATAGGCATCGAGAGCACCATACACTGCGCGCTGAGGAACGAGAACATCCTGGCCCTTGTCGTGAACAACAGCGTGTTCGGCATGACGGGCGGGCAGATGTCGCCCACCTCGCCGCCGAATATGCGCACCAGCTCGTCCATCTACGGCAGGGATGTGAAGAAGAACGGCTCGCCCTTCGACGTGGTCAAGGCGCTGCGCGAATTCGACGTGGCCTACCTCGCGCGCGGCAGCGTGGAAAGCCCGGCGCAGGTGGTCAAGACGGGCAGGATGATAAAGAAGGCGCTGCAAAAGCAGCTCGACGGCGAAGGCTTCTGCCTTGTGGAGGTGCTCAGCCCCTGCCCGACCAACTGGAACCGCAGCCCGGTGGACGCGCTGGGCTACATCAAGGAGGCGCAGGAGGGGATCTACGCCCTCGGCGAGTTCGTGGACAATGGAGGGAGAGAACAATGACAGAAATCATATGCTCGGGCTTCGGCGGACAGGGCGTCCTGCTGGCGGGCATGATCCTCGCCGACTCCGCCATGGAGGCCGGCAAGAACATAACCTGGTACCCCTCCTACGGCTCCGAGATGCGCGGGGGTACGGCCAACTGCAACGTCATAATCAGCGACGAGGAGATAGCAAGCCCCTACTGCAAGCGCCTGGACGTGCTGTACACGCTCAACGACGCGGCGATAGACAAGTTTGAGCAGATGCTGCGCCCGGGGGGCATACTCCTGGTGAACAGCTCGCTGGCCAAGCCGGACCGCAGCTACCGCGGCGACATCCGCGTGGTCAGCGTGCCGGCGACGGACATAGCCAACGAGCTGGGCAACAGCCGCGGCGCCAACATCGTCATGATAGGCGCGCTCTCCTTCGCCTCGCAGGACTTCGACGTGGACTATATGCGCGGCGCGGTGACGCGCTTCTTCGAGAAGAAAAAGAAGTTCAACGACAAGAACGCCCTCTGCTTCGACCGCGGCGTGGAGGCGGCGAAAGGGGCGCTGTAAGGGCCGGCGCCGCTGCTGGCTCAGCTGAATACGGACCGCCGCGCGCCGATGGGAGCGGCGCGCGGCGGAATGGGAACGAAAGGGAGAAGGTGGTCAGATGGAACTCCTGGACAGCATATTCATATTCGCTTACCTGGCGGCCATGGCCGGCATAGGCATAGTGGCCTATAAGAAGAACAAGACCTCCGAGGACTTTTTCGTCGCGGGCGAGACCTTGGGGACGTTTTCGATCGCCGTGCTCTGGTTCGGCGGCGAGATAGGCGGCGCGTCGATAATCTCGGTGTCCACGGACGCCTACAACTACGGCGTAAGCGGGATGTGGTACATACTCATCATCGCCTTCGCCTGCATAGTGTTCTCCCTGCTGCTGACAAGCCGGGTCAAGAGGCTGGGCAGCCGGCTGAACGTCATAACCTATCCCTCGCTCATCGCAAGGCGCTACGGCGAGGGGCCGAGCAATATCGTCGTTATCTGCGCCTTTATAGCCAACCTGGGCTTCCTGGCCAGCCAGTTCGTGGCCATGACCAGTATGCTGATAACCATAACCGGCTGGAGTATGCCCGTCTCCTTCGTGATAAGCACGGTGGTCACGGTGTTCTACTCCTCCGTGGGCGGCTACCGCGCGGTCACCTACACCACCTGGTTCCAGGCGATACTGATACTGCTCGGCACCTTTGTGCTGGGCTTCCCGATAGCCGCGCACGGCATAGGCGGCGTGGAGCAGGTGTTCACCCTGCCGGAGGAGTGGTTCGACTTCGGCCGCAACGGCTGGGCGACGACCATAGCCCTTGCCGTCAGCACGACGCTTTCGTACCAGACGGGCATGGCGCACTACACCTCCTGCTTCTCGGCCAAGGACGAGAAGAGCGCGCGGCGCGGCATACTCTGGGCGGCGCTGATGGTGCTGCTCATAGCCTTCAGCGTGACCTTCATGGGCCTCGCCGCAAAGGTGCTCATGCCGGACCTGCCGGAGAGCGTCAGCCCCTACATCGCGCTGATCAAGGAGCTGTTCCCCGTGGGCATATCCGGGCTGGTCATCGTGGGTATCTTCGCCGCGGTCATGTCCACGGCGGACGTCTCCATAAACTGCTGCGCGGCGAACATCAGCATAGATCTATACAAGAACCGGCTCAGGAAGGACGCCTCGGACAAGAGCGTCATGCGCCTCGGCATCATCAGCTCCTTCGCCATCAGCGCCGTCGCCGCGCTGCTGGCCTGGTGGAAGCAGAACATAATAGAGCTGCTGCTCCTCGCCTACACCTTCCAGGCCGCCACGCTGTTCATCCCGACCATCGCGGGGCTGTTCTCCAGGCGGCCGACGCGCAGGACGGCCATGGTCAGCATGAGCTGCGCCCTGGCCACGGTCCTGGTGTGGCTGGTGGGCGACGCGCTGAACCTGGGCGGGATATTCTCCGTGGACGCGCTGTGGCCGGGCCTCGCCGCCTCCGCCGTGGCCTTCGCGGTGACGAGCATGATAGAGAAGCCGAACGCCGACGACGAGCGCAGGGCCGAGGAGTTCTTCGGCGCGGCCGAGACGCCGGAGCCGGCCGGGCAATAGACACCGTACACTCAAAGGAGGGCAAAAGATGAAGGTAGTATTCCCCGAGACCCCGGACCGCGCGGACATAGACCGCAGCATAGAGTTCTCCATGCTGCCGGAGGGCGCGGAGGCCTGCGTCGCCGTGTTCGACAAGGACGCCGCGGACAACAGCGGCTTCTACGAGCAGATCCGCGACGCGGACATAATCATCAACAACTACGTGTATTTTGACAGGAAGGCTATCGACGCCATGGAGCGCTGCCGCGTCATCTCCTTTGAGTCGAACGGCTACAACGAGGTGGACTTCGACTACGCCACCGAGAAGGGGATAGGCATAGTCTCCATAGGCGAGTACTGCGTGCAGGAGACGGCGGAGAACGCCATCGCCATGATGATGTGCCTGCAGCGCAGGGTGCTGGAGTACAACCGCTCCGTGCAGGAAAACCACGAGTGGAACTGCTTCCTCTGCCCGGGTATGCAGCGCATCGAGGGCCAGACCATGGCCATCTTCGGCCTGGGCCACATAGGCCAGCACGTCGCCCGTATAGCCGGGAAGGGCCTGGGTATGCGCGTCATCGCCTACGACCCCTTCCTCCCGCCGGAGATAGCGGAGGGCCTGGGCGTGCAGCTGGTGGACATGGACACCGCCCTCGCCGAGGCGGACGTCATATCCGTACACATGAACCTCACCGAATCAAACCGCTATATGTTCAACCGCGAGACCTTCGCGAAGATGAAAAAGCGGCCCTTCTTCATAAACGAGGGCCGCGGCGAGATGGTGCGTGAGGCCGACCTCGCCTGGGCGCTGGAGACCGGAGTCCTGCGCGGCGCGGGCATAGACATGCTCGAATCGGAACACCCCGACGTCGCCGCCTCCCCGCTCATGGGCAAGCCCAACCTCATAGTCATGCCGCACGTCGGCTTCTGGTCGGACACCTCGCACTACCTTGTCCGCAAGTACTGCGTGGACAACGCGCTCAACTACTACTACGGCAAATACGACGACGTACACGTCATAAGGAACGGCCTGCGCGGCTGAGCGCGCCGTAAGATGGACGCCAGAGAGGGAGGGAACAGATGAACAAAAGCAGGCTGCCCCTGGAGGGGCTGCGCGTGGTGGAGCTGGCCACGGTGGTGGCGGCGCCCACGGCGGCGCGTATGCTCTGCGCCTACGGCGCAGAGGTGATAAAGGTCGAGAGCCTGCGCGGCGACGAGCTGCGCGGCGTCGGCAAGGTGAAGGGAGCGCCGTATTCCGACGGGCAGAACCCCATATTCACCGTGGCGAACAGCAACAAGCGGCTCATAGCCATAAACTTCAAGACGCCGGAGGGCATGGAGGTGCTGCTGAAGCTGATAGCGACGGCCGACGTGTTCATCTCCAACGTGCGAGAGGCCTCGCTCAGGCGCAGCGGCCTGGACTACGATTCGCTGAAGGGGCGCTTCCCGGAGCTTATATACGCGCATTTTTCCGGCTACGGGCCTAAGGGGCCGTCCGCGGCCGACCCGGGCTTTGACAACACGGCCTTCTGGCTGCGCTCCGGCCCGCTGGCCGACTGGCAGGAGAAGGGGAGCTTCCCCTTCCTGCCGACATACGCCTTCGGCGACATGGCCACCAGCTCTACGCTGCTGTCCGGCATACTCATGGCCCTGCTCGCCCGCGAGAGGACGGGCGAGGGGACGAAGGTGGAGACCTCGCTTTTCGCCAGCGGCATCTGGTGCAACTCCATCGGCGTCGTCACGACGCAGTTTGAGCGCAAGCACCTGAACCCGGACCAGTTCAACCCGACAAGCCCCTTCGACAACTACTACCTCTGCGCCGACGGGAAGTGGATAGGCATCTACGTGAACGAGTACAGCCGCGACCGCGCGAAGTTCGCCCGCCTGCTGGGCATCGAGGACATCCTCGACGACCCGCGCTGCGACGACATCGTCTCCGTACACGAAAGCGGGGTGCTGCCGGGACTTGTGGAGAGGATAAACCGCGTATTCCTGACGCGGAGCAGCGGAGAATGGAGGGAGCTGCTGTCCGCGAACAACGTCTCCTGCGAGGTCATGCGCTGCACCTGCGAGGTCAGCCGGGACGAGCAGGCGGCGGCGAACGGGTACGTGGAGGAGCTGGAGTACGACGGCGGGCTGAAGGTGACGATGCCCTGCCCGCCGCTGCACTTCAGCGCTTACGAGAGGAAGGATTACCGCCCCACGGGCAGGGTGGGGTCGGACACCGACGCGGTCCTCGCCGAGCTGGGCTACTCCGGCGGTCAGATAGAGGAGCTGCGCGGGAAAGAGGCCGTGCTCTGAGGCGCGGCTGACGGTATACAAGCTACAGGAGGAAAGAAAGGGGAGACAAAAACATGAAAAAGAGCCGCGTCTATATGGGCCTGTTCGCCCTGTGTTTCATGTACTCGGGGCGCTACCTGCTTCCGTACATCAAGAACATCTTCTACGACGCCGTCGCCGCGGCGACGGGCTTCACCCACACGCAGATAGGCCTGTGCCTGAGCGTGTACATAATAGCCTCGAACATCTTCCTGATTGTCGGCGGCTATCTGGCCGACAGGTACGAGCCAAAGAAGATCATGCTCACGTCCTGCGTGTTCAACGCCCTCTTCAGCTTCGGCACGCTGATCTTCATCCGCAACTTCTACGTCACCATAGCCCTCTACTTCGGCCTCGGCGTCACCAACGCCTGCGGCTTCTGGTCGCCGGTGTTCAAGGCGATAAGCCTGCTGGGCAAGCGCGACGAGCAGGGCAGGCTGTACGGCCTCTTCGACAGCCTGTACGGGCTTATGGCCATGCTCATCAGCTTTATCGGCCTGTGGATCTACGCCAACGTCTCCGCCGACCCCGTGGTCGCGCTCAAGGGCGTGTACCTCTTCTACTCCATCCTCGTCACCGTGTCCATCTTCGTCCTGGCCATGCTCTACAAGCCCCTGCCCAGGGAGGAGATGGAGGAGGAAGAGCTGAAGAAAAAGGCCACGAACCGCGACGTGCTCAACGTCCTCAAGATGCCCCGCGTCTGGGTGTTCAGCCTGCTGGTCCTCGGCGTGTACGGCTTTTACTCCGGCAGCGGCTACCTCACGCCGTACTTCTCCACCGTGCTGGGCGTCAGCATAGCCTTCAGCGGCGTGCTCGCCACCATCAAGACCTACGGCCTTCGCATAGTCGGCAGCTCCTTCGCCGCCTTCTCCTGCGACCGCATAGGCCGCCTGAAGTTCATGCTCATCGGCCTCATCATCTGCGTCGCCTTCATGGTGGTGTTCATGATGCTGCCCGCCAGCTCTTCCATGCTGGTGCCTATCATAATCCTGATGTTCGCCATGTCCACGGTCAACCTGGCCATGAAGGGCATAGAGCTTGCGGCCCTCGACGACATAAACGTCAGCCGCAGCGTAAACGGCACCGCGATAGCCATCGCCACCCTCGTGGGCATGAACTGCCCCGACATCCTGCTGCCCATAATCTTCGGCAGCATCCTGGACCACAACGACCCCGTCCCCGCCTACAAGATGATCTTCTCCATACTGGTCGGCATCCTGGTGGTGGGCATAATCGCCAGTATCGTGCTGCTGCGCATCAAGAAGAACGACGAGAAAAAACTCGCCGAAGCCGCCGTATCCGGCGAGAGCGCGTAACGCGCGGCCGGTTCCCTTCCTTCGGACGCCGGGGCCTTGCGGCCCCGGCTCTTTTTTACGCTAATCATTCCAATATCTGTAATGCCATCTTGGGGTTATCGTACTCGATAAAGTCGGTGAACACGTATTCCTCGACGATTAGCCGGGGCTTTATGCCGGAACGGCGCAGATACTCCAGCAGCTGCTCGGACTTGCTCTGCGAATCGGTCAGCGTGTTGTTGATGCAGACGTACAGCCCGGCGGGCAGCACGCGGCAGTTAGGCACCCTGTCCAGCTCGGGGCAGTTGCTGACCTCGACGTAGATTTTTTCGTAGTCCAGCCTGGTCAGGGCCTCGTCGCAGGAGAGTATGGCCCCGGACTGGAAGAGGTTGTTCAGGGAGAAGTGCGAGACGTCCTTGTAGAGCGCCGTGAAGTTCGCGATGGTCTCGTCCTTCGTGGGCAGGCTGTGGCACTCGCGCTCTATCACGTAGCGGTTGTCGAAGTGCTGGTAGTAGATCCCGTCGTGCTCGTTCACGCTCTTGAGATACTCTATCCTGCTGCGCAGCTCGTCTATGTGCGATATGGACTGGTGCAGCAGGTCTATCCTCTGCCGCACTCGGCGCGAAAGCTCCCGGAAGAAGGCGTCCCACTCGTCGATGTCGTTGTCGCGGCACAGCGCCAGCAGCTCGTCGTTCGAGACGTCGAGGTTCTTGAGATACTTGATGATCTCCAGCTTGTAGAACTGCGTGCTGGAATAATACCTGTAATTCGTCTCCGGGTCCACGTATTTCGGCTTGACCAGGCCGATTTTGTCGTAGTAGCGCAGGGTCTGCACGGAAAAGCCCTTCGCCTCGGAGACGTCGCCTATCTTGAAGTATTTGTTCATTTTACCGCTGCCTCCTTGCCGCGGCCGCCTGGGCGGCGCCGAGTCCATTATATTTTCCGCGGCCGCAAATTGCAAGAAAAAGTCTGAACCACAATAGACTTTTTACAAATTTGCAAATGCATAAGCATACGCAGATATAAAACCATGTCGAAATATTGTGATAGAAATCACAAAATATCGGCGTTTGGCTTGCGGAAAGTTTGACAATTTGTGCAATGCACACAATTATGACATTTATAATTATCACAATCCATAGAATCGATGAGGGGAAATTGACTCTATACAAACTGTATACTCCATAATTGCCTTGATGAAGTGTTTGACCCATAAGAGGAGGTTAGGCTATGGGAAAAATCTCGCTTGACGTGTCCCGCTGCAAGGGCTGCGGATACTGCGTTGCGGCGTGTCCGACAAAGGCGCTCTCGCAGGGCGGGGCAAAAAACAGCAAGGGCTACGCCGTGGTGCAGGCCGACGAGGAGAAGTGCATACAGTGCGGCTCCTGCTACACGGTGTGTCCCGACCAGGTCTTTACCGTATACGGGAGGTGACGGGCAGATGGAAGAGATTTTGATGAAGGGCAACGAGGCCCTGGCCGAGGCGGCGATAAGGGCCGGCTGCAACTTCTACGTCGGCTATCCGATAACGCCGCAGAACGAGATCCTCGAGTATATGTGCTGGAGGATGGAGCAGTCCGGCGGCGAATTCATCCAGTCGGAATCCGAGCTGGCGGCGGTGAACATACTGCTCGGCGCCGCGGCGGCGGGGGCCAGGGGGATGATCTCCTCCTCCGGGCCGGGCTTCTCCCTTTTCCAGGAGGGCATATCCTACCTGGTCGCGGGCGACATCCCGGCGGTCATCGTGGACGTCGCCAGGTACGGCTCGGGCATAGGCGAGATAAGCCAGGGCCAGAGCGACTACGGCCTTGTGACCCGGGGCAATGGCCACGGCGACTCGCACCTTATCGTCCTGACGCCCGCCGGCGTGCAGGAGACGGCCGACCTCACGGCGCTGGCCTTCGACCTCGCCGAGAAGTACCGCCACCCGGTTATAATCCTCTCCGACGCGGCCATCGGCCAGATGATGGAGCCGGTCAGCCTGCCCGAGCCGCGCAAGCTGGGCATCGACCGCTTCGACTGGACGGTAAAGGGCTGCAAAGACGGCGGCAAGCCGAGGCTTATCACGAATCTGTTCTACTACATGGACGATTACGACAGCTTCCTGCGCGGGAAGTACCGGGCGATGCGCGAGAACGAGCAGCGCTGGGAGAGCTTCCGCACAGAGGACGCAGAGCTGGTGATAGTGGCCTACGGCATAAGCTCCCGCATAGCGAGGGAGGCCGTGCGCGACGCGCGCGCCGCGGGCCTGAAGCTGGGCATGATACGGCTCATAACCGCCTTCCCCTTCCCGGAAAAGGCCTTCGCCGCCCTGCCGGAGAGCTGCCGCGCGCTGCTCACGGTGGAGATGAGCGCCATCGGCCAGCTGGCGGACGACGTGCGCCTGGCCGACCGCTGCCGCCGCGAGGTCGGCTCGGTATGCACCGGCATCAGGGTCCCCGAGAAGGAGGAGATATGCGCCGCGGCGAGGGCCATGCTCGCCGGGTGTGAGAAAGGGGTGGCGAAATGATTTACGAGGTCCCGAGCAGGATAAAATATACCTCCGGCTACGGCTTCTGCCCCGGCTGCGGCCACGGCATAGCCGTCCGGCTGATAGGCGAGGCGCTGCAGGAGCTGGCCGTGGAGGAAAAGACCATCGCCGTCGTGGACGTCGCCTGCTGCTACCTGGCCTTTGACAACTGGCAGTACGACTCCATCATGGCGGCGCACGGCCGCCCGGTCGCCACCGCCGTCGGAGTGAAGCGCGTGCGCAAGGACGCCACGGTGTTCGCCTACCTGGGCGACGGCGCGGCCTATTCGATAGGCATTGCGGAGACGCTGCACTCCGCCGTGCGCAACGAGAACATCACCGTTATCACCGTGAACAACGGCGTGTTCGGCATGACCGGCGGCCAGATGGCGCCCACCACCCTGGACGGCCAGGTCACCAGCTCCACGCCGGGCGGGCGCGACCCGGCCCGGGCCGGCCATCCCATACACGTGGAGGACCTGATGGGCAAGCTGGACATTGCCTACCTGGCGCGCGGCGCGCTGAACAGCGTGCCGAATATCCGCCGCGCCAAGCAGTATATAAAGAAGGCCTTTATGAAGCAGCAGCAGGGCCTGGGCTACTCCTACGTGGAGCTGCTCTCCCCCTGCCCGACCAACTGGGGAATGGAGCCGCTGGAGGCGCTGGAGCACATCGGCGGCGAGGTGCTGAAGGTTTACCCGGCCGGAGAATTCATAGACAGGGAGGGATGAGCGTGAAAACCGAAATTATCTGCTCCGGCTACGGCGGGCAGGGCGTGCTCACCACCGGCATACTCATAGCCACGATGGGACACAGGTCCGGCTACAAGGTCACCTGGTACCCGTCCTACGGCACGGAGATGCGCGGCGGCACCGCCAACTGCAACGTGAAGCTCAGCGACGAGGACATAGGCAGCCCGTACTGCCGCGAGCCGGACATACTCATCGCGATGAACGAGCCGGCGCTCGACAAGTTCGCCCCGGCGCTAAAGCCCGGCGGCTGGCTCTTCGCCAACGCCTCGCTTGTCGCCCCGGAGCGCCTCGCCCGGGAGGACGTGAACGCCGCGTTTGTGGACACGGAGGCCCTGGCGAAGCTGGCGGGCAACGCCCGCGGCGGGAACATAGCCATGCTGGGCGTGCTCGCGCGCGTCACGGGCCTCTTCGAGCGGGAGCGGGCGCACCTCGCCATAAGCGGCTACTTTGAGAGCAAGGGCAAGGGGAAGTACAACGCCCTGAACACGGCGGCCTTCGACGCGGGCTTCGACGCCGCGGAGGGCGGCTCGGAAGCGGTGGCCTACCGGAGGCCCAAGTAAGATATTTTTATCAAAGGAAGGGAGCGGGAGGAACAATCATGAAAAAAGCGTTTACCTGGCAGATTTGGTTCGTACTATTCCTGGCCGGCGTCAGCTACGCGATAATCTATTCGATACCCTATATCAAGTACGTGTTCTACGACGCCATGGCCGCGGCGACGGGCGGCAACAACACCCAGCTGGGCCTGGCCATGAGCATCTACGGCGCCGGCAACCTGGTGTCCATCCTCATCGGCGGCTTCGTCGTCGACAAGTTCAACTACAAGACCTGCATACTGCTGTCGCTGGTCGGCACGGCAGCGCTGTGCGTATGGCTGGCCATCGCGCCCTCCATCAATAACGTATACGTCATCTGGGCGCTGATGATTATAACCACCCTCTTTGTGTTTGACCCGGCCATCTTCAAGATCACCCGCATGATAGTGCCGGAGGAGCAGGTCAGCCGCTCCGTGGGCTATTTCACCATGTTCCAGTCCATAGGCTATATGCTGGTCAACTTCCTCGGCCTGTACATCTACGACCTCACCGTGGAGGCCAGCGGCGACATAGCCCAGGGCTTCTGCAACGTCATCTGGCTGTACGGCGCCATGCTGGTGGTCTGCGCCGTGTTCTGCTTCATCATGTTCAGGAAGGTGCGCGACGTCCATGTCACCAGCACCGGCGAGAACGCCTTCAACTGGGAGAACATCAAGAAGGTGCTGCGCAACCCCGCGCTGTGGATGATGACCGTGATCGGTATCTGCATCTACACCACCAGCCTGACGGTCAGCTACTTCACGCCTTACTTCACCTCCGTGCTGGGCGTCACCATCACCATGGCCGGCGTGCTCGGCCTGCTCAAGCAGTACGGCGGCCGCTTCTTCACGCCCATCTTCGGCGAGCTGGCGCACAAGAGCAAGTTCGTCTCCAGGCTCGTGATTTTCGGCCTGAGCTGCATACTCGTCATGCTGATACTGGTGCTCGTGCTCCCGGCCGGCACCCCGCCCTGGATACTCATCGCCATTTCCCTGCTCATGGGCGCGTTCTCCACCATGTTCATGAACCTCTCGCTGGCCCTGCCCACGGAGGGCGGCATACCCAGAGGCTTCACCGGCGTGGCGCTCGGCATCTACAGCGCCATAGCCTACGCCCCGGATATGTACCAGCACGCGCTGTTCGGACACTGGCTTGACAAGTACGGCAACGCAGGCTACACAAGGATGTTCATATACGACGTGGTTTTCACCGTCGTGGGCATCGTGGCGGCGGCGCTGCTCTACAGGCTGGCCAAAAAGCGCGCCGCGTCCGGCGCCGCCGACGCGGACGGCGAGTGACGGTCCCGCCCGGCCCGACAGCGCCGCTCCGGGCCGGGCCTGGCCGCGCCTGACTTGGGGGTGTGAATTATGGCGGCAATAGACATTGTCATCCTCGTCGGTTACTTTGCCGCGATGCTCGTCCTGGGCGCCGTGGCCAACAAGAAGCAGAAATCCTCGGACGACTATTTTGTCGGGGGCCGGAAGCTGGGGACGTTCTCCATCATGAGCCTGTGGTTCTCCTCGTGGATAGGCGGCGCGGCGATCGTCGGCACCGCCTCCACGGCCTACGACTACGGCATATCGGGGATCTGGTACGTCCTGGCCTCGGTCATAAGCTGCATACTCTTCGCCTGCACATCGTCGGGCAAGATAAACGAATTCGGCAAGAAATACGGACACGTGACCTATCCCGACTTCATCGGGCAGGTCTATGACGAAAAGACGCGCCTGGTCGCCACGGTGACCACCGCGCTGGCCTATATCGGCTATACGGCCGGGCAGTTCGCCGCCGCCGGAGCGGTGCTGCAGATGCTGTTCGACTGGCCCCTTGTCACCGCTTACGCCGTGGCCGCCGGCATTGTGCTGATTTATACGGCAGTTGGAGGGCTGCTGGCGGTCACATATACGGACTGGGCGCAGTTCGGCTTCATCATGCTGGGCATCGCCGTGTTCGGCATACCCATATGCCTGAAAACGGCGGGCGGCGGCGAGGCGCTGCTGGGCGCCATGCCGGAGGGCTTCATGGACATAGGCAACTGGGGCTGGGCCACGATAATCGGCCTCACGCTCTCGATGGTACTCTCTTTCTACACGGGCATGGACAGCTACACCAAATGCTTCGCCGCGAAAAGCCCGCGCGTGGCCAGGCGCGGCACCTTCATCGCCGCGGCCACGATGAGCGTGGTGGCCGTCGGCGCGACGCTGATCGGCCTGGCGGCCAGGGTGAAGTACCCGGAGCTGGCCGACTCCGGCGACGTGGCGTACAGGTTCATCTTCGACTACTTCCCGGCCGGGCTGCGCGGCGTGGCCCTGGTGGGCGTGCTGGCGGCGATAATGTCGAGCGCGGACATCTGTATGCTCACGGCCTCGGCCAACCTCTCGCGCGACATATACCAGCGCTATTTCGGCCGGGACAAGAGCGAGAGGCATATGCTCATGGTGGGCGTCGCCTGCTCCTTCGTGGTGGGCGTGCTGGGCCTGCTGGTGGCGGTCACGATGAAGAGCGTCATCGACATCCTCTACCTCTGCATGACCATCAACGGCGCGGGGCTGTTCCTGCCCACGGTGGCGGCGATGTACTTCGACTTCCACGATTCCAAAAGCGCCTGCGCCAGCATCTTCGCCTCGCTGGTCGTCGTGATAGCCTGGTACGTACTGGGCGCCGTGACGCCGTACGCGGTTTTCAGCGTCGATCCCATCTGGCCGGGGCTGGCCGCGTCTGTCCTGACCTTCATGCCCGGCTTCGCCAGGCATATGGGCCGCGGCAGGGCCTGACCGCCGTGAAATAAACTCAAAGGAGATGATAACCTTGCCCGAGCGCAAGCCGATGCCCCTGGAGGGCGTTAAGGTCCTGGAGCTGGCGACCGTTGTCGCCGCGCCCACGGCGTCGAGGGTGCTCTGCTCCTACGGGGCGGAGGTCATAAAGATAGAAAACCTGTCGGGCGACGATATGCGCTCGGCCGGCAACTCCGAGGGCGTGGTCTGCGAGGACGACAAGAACCCGCTGTTCTCGCTGGCCAACTCGGGCAAGAAGCTGATTGCGGTGAACCTGAAAAGCCCGGAGGGGAAGGAGCTGTTCGAGCGGCTCCTCGCCTGGGCGGACGTGTTCATAACCAACGTGCGCGCCGCCTCGCTGGAGCGCCTGGGCATAGGCTACGACGCAGTCGCCGGGCGCTTCCCGCGCCTTATCTACGCGCACTTCGGCGCATACGGGCCGGAGGGGCCGGACGCCGCCCTGCCGGGCTTCGACAGCACGGCCTTCTGGCTGCGCAGCGGGCCTATCGCGGACTGGATGGTCGGGCCGCGCCCCTTCACGCCCACCTACGCCTTCGGCGACATGGCCACCAGCTCCGCCTTCGTCAGCGGCATACTCATGGCCCTGCTGGGCCGCGAGCGCACCGGCCGGGGGACCTTCGTCACCACCAGCCTCTTCGCCAGCGGCATCTGGTGCAACGCCGTGGCCGTCATAGCCGCGCAGTCCGAGCTGCGCGCGGCGCCGCAGCCGGGCGCGGAGTACGTCCCGGCCGACCCGCTGAGCGACGCCTACCTCTGCTCCGACGGCAGATGGATAGGCTTCTACGACAACGAATACCGCCGCGACCGCGAGAAATTCGCCCGCATCCTGGACTTCCCGCAGCTGGCGGAGGACAGCCGCTACGAATCGCTCGAGGCGCTGCGCTCCTCCGGCGCGATGGCCGAGTGTGTGGAGACGCTGCGGCGCAAGTTTGCAAGCCGCCCCAGCGGCTACTGGCAGGAATACCTATCCGCGGAGAACGTCGCCTGCCAGACGGCGCGCACGGCGGCGGACGTCAGCCGCGACGCGCAGGCGCTGGAAAACGGCTACCTGAGCCGCGTGGAGTTCGCCGGCGGGCTGGAGATGCTCCTGCCCGAGCCGCCCGTGGCCTTCGGCGCCTACTCCAGCCGCAAGAGCGCCTCCGCAGGCCGTCTGGGCCGGGACACGGACGAGGTGCTGGGCCGCTTCGGCTATACCTCCGAGGAGACAGAGGCCCTGCGCGCCGGGGGCGTAGTGGTCTGAGCCAAGGACATTTCATAAATCAGGAGGGCAAAAATGGTCATCACATTCATAGAAGACCCCAATTCGAAGGACAGGGACCGCTCTGTAGAGCTGGCCATGTGTCCGCCGGACGCGGAGACGCAGGTCGCCGTATTCGACGCCTCCGCCGCGGACAACAGCGATTTTTACGCCAAGCTGGCCGTCACAGACATAGCGATGGTGTACGGCTACGTCTACCTCGACCGCGAGAAGATAGACGCCATGCCGCGCTGCAAGGTCGTCTCCTTCCAGCTGACCGGCTACAACGAGATAGACTTCGACTACGCGACCGCCAAGGGCATCACCATAGCCTCCGTGCAGGACTACTGCACGCAGGAGACGGCGGAGAACGCCTTCGCCATGATGCTGTGCCTGCAGCGCGCGACGCTGGTCTACAACCGCGCGATACAGCGCGACAAGCTGTGGTCCGTGAACTGCGCCGAGCACCTCCAGCGCGTGGAGGGCCAGACGATGGGCATCGTCGGCCTGGGGCGCATAGGCCAGTCCGTGGCGCGCAAGGCCAAGGGCTTCGACATGACGGTCATCGCCTACGACCCCTACCTGCCGCCGCACATAGCGGAGGCGCTGGGCGTGGAGCTGGTGGGCTTCGACGAGATACTGGAGAGGTCGGACGTCATATCCATACACATGAACCTGACCGAGGAGAACGTACATATGTTCAACCGCGACGCCTTTGCCAAAATGCGCCGCAGGCCCATCATCATCAACGAGGGCCGCGGCCCGATGATAAGCGAGGAGGCGCTGGCCTGGGCGCTGGACGAGGGCCTGGTGCGCGCGGCGGGGCTGGATATGCTCGAAAGCGAGATACCCACGCGCGAGTATCTGGAGCGCTGCCCGCTGCTGGGCCGCGACAACGTCATTATCAACCCGCACAGCGGCTATTTCTCCGACACCTCCGAGCGCCTGGTCTCTGAGATCTCCATGCGCAACGGCCTGCTGTGCTACGCGGGCCGCCAGAAGGAGGCCACCGTCGTCCGCAACGGCATAGGCCTGTAAGGCGAAAAAAACGGAAAACCGGCCCGGGCAGCCGCCCGGGCCGGTTATTTGCGCGAGCGCAAGGTTGCAAATCGCGCCGGAAGGCATTAGAATAGAGGCAGGCGGCGCGCCCGGCGCGGCGGCCGCCCATATTGCTTCTGGAGTGAAATTATGCTTAGGATATTTCTGACCGGGGACAACCACATAGGCCTGAGATACGCCTCGCACGAGGCGTCCGCGCGGCTTGCCGCGGCCAGGCTGGAGGCCTTTTCCGGCATGGTCGAGGCGGCCAACGCCGAGGGCTGCCAGCTGTTCGCCGTCGCGGGCGACCTGTTTGACCGGCTCAAGGGCATACCGAAGCGGGACGTAAAGGCCCTCGCCGGCATCCTCGCCGGATTCGAGGGGGCGGTCGCGCTGCTGCCCGGCAACCACGACTACTTCAGCGCCGGCGCGGCGCTCTGGGATGACCTGGCCGAGGCCGCCGGCGCCGCCGGGAATATCCTGCTGCTGACGGAGCCGAGGCCGTATCCGCTGACCCTGGGCGAGTGCGAGGCGACGCTCTACCCCGCGCCCTGCGAGTCCGTCCACTCCGCCCCGGGCGAGAACAACCTCGGCTGGATAAAGGCGGCGGACATCGACCGCTCGCGCGTCAATATCGGCCTGGCCCACGGCGCGGTGGAGGGCGAGACGATAGACAGCGAGGGGCGGTATTTCCTCATGACCCGCCGCGAGCTGGAGGACATACCCGTCGATTTGTGGCTGCTCGGCCATACCCACGTGCCGTTCCCCAGGCTGGGCGCTGACTACGCCGCCGCGGGGCGCATATTCAACGCCGGCACGCATATGCAGACCGACGTCAGCTGCAACTGCGAGGGGCAGTGCTTCGTCATCGAGCTTGACGGGGACAGGAGCGTGCGCGCGAAAAAGCTCGGCAGCGGCCCCGTGCGCTTTTACCGCAGGCAGGCCGCGCTGGCCCCGGGCAGGATGGAGGAGCTGCTGCTGCGCGAGCTGAAGGACATCGGCCCGGAGAGCGTGGTGGACCTGCGCATAAGCGGCGCCGTGACGCCGGAGGAATACGACGGCCGCGCGGAGCTGTTCGGCCGGCTGCTCGGCCGGTTTATCGAGGGGACCTACAACGACGCTGAGCTGAGCCGGCTTGTCACCGAACAGCTCATAGACGCGGAATTCGCCGAGACGAGCTTCGCCGCCGGCTTTCTAAAGGCGCTGCTCGACGAGCCGAAGGAGGCCCAGCTAGCCTACGAACTGCTTATATCCCTGGGGGAGGGGAAGAGATGATAATAGAGAAGGTATCCAGCCGGCAGTTCGCCGGGGTCCGCGACCTGAGCGTGGAGTTCGGCGCGGGCGTCAACGTGGTATACGGCGCGAATGAAAGCGGCAAGAGCACGCTTGTGAACCTCATATCCCGGACGCTTTTCCAGAACGCGCGCATCGACGGGCGCAGGGACAAGGGCTTCCGCGACGCCTTCTTCCCCGGGCTGAAGAAGGGCGCGGCCGCGGCGGGCGATTTCATCGACGGCGAAGTAACGCTTACGGACGGCGCAGGCAGGTATGTGCTCACGAAGGAGTGGGGCGCCGACGCGCGCTGCACGCTGTCCGCGCCGGAGGGGGCCGTCCGCTCGCAGGACACGGTGAACGAGCGGCTGCGGGAGCTGCTGCAATACGGCGAGGGCGTCTACGCCCGGCTGCTGCTGTCCCCCCAGCGCGCGGCCGACGAGGCGCTGGAGCTGCTGCTGGACGCCGCGGACCGCTCCGAGGCCCGCCAGGAGGTGGCCGACGCGGTGTCCATGGCCTTCGCCGAGAGCGGCGGCGCGTCCCTCGACGCGATTGAGAAGGCGATAGACGAGAGGATACAGGCCATAGAGGGCAAGCACTGGGACGGCGAGCGGAACGCGCCGGTGCGCAAGGCCGGGCGGTGGAAGGCCGGACTCGGCAGCATACTGGAGGCCTACTACCGCCTGGAAGACGCCAGGGCCGTCCTCTCCGATCTGGCCGGGCTGGAGGAGGGGGCGAGCGGCGCCGCGAGGGCCTATGACAGCGCCGCGCGCGCCGCGGAGAGGGCCGAGGCCGGGAGGGAGGCCTTCGCCGCCTATTCGGGCGCGCTGCAGGCCCGCAGCGACCGCGCCAGGATCATAAAGCGCCTGGAGGAGGACGTCCGCCGCTACCGCGCCGCGCTGGACGGCTGGCCGGAGCTTGAGAGGGAGCTGGCCGCCGCCCGCGCGCTGAACGGGGAGAAGTCTGCCGCCCGGCTGAAGGCCAAATACGAGAGGGCGGAGTCCGCCGCGCGGGAGCTGGCCGCGCTCAGGGAAAGGCTCTCCCAGGCCAGGCGCCCCACGGCGGAGGAGTTGTCCGGCGCGAAGAAGGCCCAGCGCGAGATAACCCTGCTCGAGGGCAAGCTGGGCGGCATGAACCTGCGCGCGTCTTTGAAGCTGAACGCCGGCTACAGCGCCGAGCTGCGCTCTATAGGCACCGGGCGGGAGATAGAGCTCGACGGAGGCGAGGCGGCCGTGACCGAGGCGGTCACGCTGAGCGTGCCGGGCGTCATGGAGCTTCAGCTCTCGCCCGCGGACACAGACGCCGCGGCCGTGCGCGCACAGCTGGAGGAGCAGCGCCGCCGCCTGCGCGCCGTGCTGGAGGGCTGCGGCGCCTCCGGCGTCGAGCAGCTGGAGGACATGGCCGCCGAGGCGGACGCCGCCGCGCGTCTGGCGGAGGCCGCCGAGGCCAGGCTGGCGATGGCGCTGGACGGCGAGGAGCTTGACGAGGTCGAGCGCGCGGCCGCGCAGCTGCCCGAAAGCTCGCGGAGCGAGCGGGACGTGGACGCGGACATACTCGCCCTGTGCAAGGGAGCGGACATAGGCCGCTTCATGGCCGCGCGGGAGGCCGCCCTGGAGCGGAACAAGGCCGAATACGGCAGCGCGGAGCTGCTGCGCGGGAAGCTGGACGGCACCGAGGCCGAGCTTGAGCGGCTCCGGGCCGAGGCCGGGCGCGCGGAGGACGTGCCGGCGGAGTATCTGGACGTCGCCGACCCCGCGCGGCGCATGGAGGAGCTTCGGGCCGCGGCGGAGGCCGCGCGCGACGCCCAGGTCAAGGCCCTGCGCGAGAAGTCGGCGGCCGAGACCAGGCTGGAGGACTTCCGGGCGGGCATCGACGGGGACCCCGGCGAGGCGCTGAAGGAGGCGGAGGCGGACTTCGGCGAGCAGAAAAGGCTGCTCGCGCACTGGCGGCATATCGCCCAGGTCTTTGAAGAGCGCCGCGCGGCGCTGAGCGGCAGCCCCATGCGCGGCCTGGCGGAGCGCTTCGAGCGGAACATCGCCGCCATATCCGGCGGGCGGAATACGGCCGAGCTGCCCGACGGCAGCCGGCTGGACATAAGCGTCTACAGCGGGGACAGCGAGATGAGCTTCGGCAAGCTCTCGGAGGGGACCAAGGAGACGGTTTCCCTGGCCTTCCGCCTTGCCGTGCTCGACCACCTGTTCCCCGAGGGCGGCGGGTTCATCGTGCTGGACGACCCCTGCGCGGATATGGACGAGGGGCGCGCCGCGCGCTCCTGCGACCTGATCAGGGACTGCGCCGGGCGGCATCAGGTGATCTTCCTGACCTGCCGCGAGGAGTACGCCGCCCTGCTGGGCGGACGCCTGCTGCGCCTGGGCGAGTGAGCCTGCCGCGCCGGCGCGGCGCCGGGACGCGCGAGGTTTGCGCGGAGTACAAAAAAGATAAGCGCCCAACCGGGCGCGCCGACGAAAAACTGCCCGGCCGCAAAGCCGGGCAGTTTTGAGTTTAAGGGTTTGGGATGAAATCCCAGCCAAACGCAGCGGCTGCCTGCGCAGGAACACAGCGTAGGAATTGGCGCTCGCTGAATCCTGCCCGCTGAACGTCATATAAGGAGCAGGGAAATATTATAGGAAACAAACGTCATAATAAGGCAGGTGAGGATTGTCATCACTGCGCCCCACTTGAGCATATTGGAATTGCTCAGCCATCCCGTCCCGACAGACATAACGGCGGGGGCCGATGCCAGCGGGGTAGATACGGCCACGTTGGCGGCCATCCCTATGTTTATCGCAACGGCGGCGCCGCTTACGCCGCTGATGGCCCCGCTGGCAATGAGCGGGAGCATGACCGTGCTTACCAATATGAGCGCCACGGCGTTGGACATCATGTTCGTCAGGAACAGTATCATGAACGTTATTAACACCACCGCCGCCATCGAGGGCAGTCCTGCAACCACCGGCTCGACGATGCCGCTGAACCACGGCAGGAGGCCGGCCTCGTCGCTTGTTATTGCGGAGCCGAGCGCCATTGCGGCGGCCACCAGCAGCCATATGCGCCACGGCGCCCCGTTTTTAAACGTGTCGTCGAAATCCAAGATTGGCTCCCCGCCGACCTTAATGACGAACAGCAATATCACGCCTATTATCGCCGGTATGACGTTCCCGAGGTCGGTAAGGAAAGCGGCGGCCGCCGGAAAGACCTCGCCCAGGATCCCCGGCAGCAGCCAGGCTGCGACTACCAGTGCAAACACTGAGACGGAGACTATCTCTTTCGCGCTCAAGGGCGTGCGGCTTTCGACAAGCGAGCCTATGTCCAGCTCTTTTATGCCGGAAAGGTCGGGCCTGATTATGTACTTTGTGACAAGCAGCAGCAGCGCGTAGACTATTATCGAACTCAGAATACCCACTATGGAAAAAGTCACAATCGGTATCTGCTCCTCGCCGGGGAAGAATTGCTGGTGATATGAAATCGCCATCAGGGAAAATGTATGGGATATGGGCGTGGTCATCGCCGACATACAGGACGTAAACATCACGCCAAACATCAGGACCTGAGCGGTCTTGTCCTCCCTTTTGTAATTGAGGTCGATAAAGATTTGATTCAGCAGCGGAATGAAAATGCTGAACAGCGCCACCGTTCCCATAATCGAACCCACGACCAGCGGAGTAAGAAAAAGCACGGCGACAAAGGAAAAGGGGGTTTTCCGCGCAATCTTACGCGTAAGCATCCACACGGCGACCCTCTGCAGGAACCCCGTCTTGCTCAAGGCGTAGCACAACACCGAGGTGAAGATGCAGAAGGTCGGTATCCAGTTGCCAAAGGCGTTTACAAGTACGTCGTCCCCTTTGAGGAAGGGCGTCACCGCCAGCGCCGCAATGCAGAAAAGGCTTGGCCACGTTATGGATACGCCCAGCCAGAGTATCATTGTAGATATGAAAATGCCGAGCACCTGTATTGAGGCCCTCGACAGCCCGCCCATGGGCGGCAGAAACAGCGATACGAGGAAAATCACGAGGGCGGCGGCGCTTAGGAAATCTCTCTTTTTCATAATTTCACCATAAAAGCAATTCTGTCTTTTTTCTCAAAGCCAGGACGCGCCTGCGCGTCCTGGCTTTGAGCATTGTGCGGCGCTTTACGCCGGGCTGCGCGTCACACTACGGGCGAATCGTCCGCGCTTATTTTCCTTGTGCAGGTGAGCGCGATCGTGAGCCTGATTACGCCTATGGCGCCGGTTATAAGACAGAGCACCGGGAAGGCGTCTTTGATGCCTTCGGGGAACAGGTTGAAGATCATGGCGTATATCGCGGTAAACAGAGACGTTCCCAGCGTGCTGAAGAATGAAATCAGCGCAATCCCCATGCCTCTCTCTTTGGGGCTGAGCTGGCCGCCTATGTAAGCAAACATGGGAGATATGACCGTGCAGGCCGCGATGAACTGCGGAATCTTTATGGCTGCCGTCGCGAAGGCGGGTATGCCCGGTTCAAGCAGGAAGAAGTAAGACAGTCCGCAGACCACATGCATGATGCCGGAGACGCTGAATATCAGCTTGAAGTTGTTGGTCTTGCTCAGGTAGATGCCTATTATGGGGGTGACGACCGCCGGCACCCACGCAAAGAATTGCAGCGTACCCAGCTCAGTGGCCGAATAGCCCATTACCTCGCGGCCATACAGCGTCAGGTATATCGCCAGGCCGCTCATGCTGCTCATGAAGAACATATTGAACAGCTGGGGAAGCACGACCCTGTTTGACAGCATCTTGAAGTTGACGACGGGCAGCTCCTTTTTCCCTTCTACCTTATAGAAAATAACGCAGAAGACCAGCGAGCAGATGAACATGCCTATTATCCACGGGGAACTCCAGGCAAGCTGGTTTCCGCCGGTTGACAGGGCGATCATGACAGGGCCTATGGCCAAAGGCAGCAGCACCATGCCGCTGACATCCAGGCTCACATTGCGGCCTACGTAGCGGATGTCCGGATATGTAAACATCATGAGGAGCCAGGCTATACCCAGCAGGACGGACAGGCTCATCATGGCGCGCTGAGCGCCTATGTTATCCGCGAGAAGCCCAACAAGCTGCGGGCCGAGCATGGCTGCGACCGCGTTCGCCGA
>CALWYT010000169.1 GCA_944385835.1 uncultured Oscillospiraceae bacterium
ATCTCGTCCTTCATCTGCTCGGGCGTCATGAAGATATGCGCGTCGTCCTGCGTGAAGCAGCGCACGCGGAAGAGGCCGTGCAGCGCGCCGCTCAGCTCGTGGCGGTGGACGAGGCCCAGCTCGCCCACGCGCAGCGGGAGGTCGCGGTAGGAGTGCGGCTCGCTCTCGTAGACCAGCATACCGCCGGGGCAGTTCATTGGCTTTATGGCGTAGTCCTCGCCGTCGATCACGGTGGTGTACATATTGTCCTTGTAGTGGTCCCAGTGGCCGCTGCGCTCCCACAGCACGCGGTTGAGTATCACGGGCGTGGAAATCTCGACGTAGCCGTAGCGCTTATGCACCTCGCGCCAGTAGTCGATGAGCGTGTTCTTCAGCGTCATGCCGTTGGGCAGGAAGAAGGGGAAGCCCGGGCCGGCGTCGTTCATCATAAAGAGGCCCAGCTCGCGGCCGAGCTTGCGGTGGTCGCGCTTCTTCGCCTCTTCAAGACGGGCGAGATAGGCGTCAAGTTCCTCCTTTTTCATGAAGCAGGTGCCGTAGATGCGCTGGAGCATCTTGCGGCTCGAATCCCCGCGCCAGTACGCGCCGGTGCAGTTCATCAGCTTTATCGCGTTGCCCTTTATCCGGCCGGTGGAGTCGAGGTGCGGGCCGGCGCAGAGGTCGGTGAACTCGCCCTGCCTGTAGAAGCTGATGACCGCGTCCTCGGGCAGGTCCTCGATCAGCTCGACCTTGTACGGCTCCTCCCTCTCGGCCATGAACTTTATGGCCTCGGCGCGCGGCAGCTCAAAGCGCTCTATCGGCAGCTTCTCCTTGCATATCTTGCGCATCTCGGCCTCGATTTTTTCAAGCACCTCGGGCGTGAAGGTGACGTCGGAGTCGATGTCGTAGTAGAAGCCGTTCTCGATAGCCGGGCCGATAGCCAGCTTGCTCTCTGGATACAGGCGCTTGACCGCCTGGGCGAGGACGTGGCTGGCGGAGTGGCGGTAGGTGTCGCGGTATTCCTTGTTCTCGAAGGTGTACAGGTTTTTCTTCTCGTCCATTTCGATTGACCTCCAGAAATTTCGGTGCGCGTCCGGCTCTCGCGCGGACGGCCGGGCGCTGCGCGCCTGAAAAAATGAAAAGCACCCCCGGATTTGCCAGGGGTGCGATTACTCACACGGTTCCACCCTGAGATTTAACTCAAGCGGCCTTAACGCGGCCACGCGGGCAAGGATACTCACGGTCAGCTCCGGCGTCATGTCGCGCCCCCAGCGCCCTGTTTTCCCCCTGCCGGCTCGGGAGCGGTAACGCGCCATCCCCGCCGGGACGCCCTCGCAGCCAGGGCGAGCGTCCTCTCTGAACGGCGGCCAACGCGGCGCGCGACTCCGTCGCAGCCTTTATCGCGGCTATATTACCACTATGCGGCGGGCTTGTCAAGCCGGTGAACGCCCAAAAGCGCGCCGGGCGCGGAGGGGGTTCCCTCCGCGCCCGGGCAGTGCGGCGGCGCTCAGGCCGCGATGCGGCGCGCGCCGACGTACATCCTGGTATAGTAGCTCTCGCTCAGGTCGTTTATGGTGACGTAGCCCGCGCCGGAGCTGGAATGGATGAACTCGCCGTCGCCTATGTAGATGCCGACGTGTCCTATGGCCTGGCTGGAGCTGGCGAAGAACACGGCGTCGCCGGGCTGCAGCTCGTCCTTGTCCACCGCAGTGCCGTTCTTGTATATGCCGGCGGCGGTGCGGTTGGTCTGGTAGCCGAGGTTCTTGAATACGTAGCTCACAAAGCCGGAGCAGTCGAAGCCCGAGGGCGTCGAGCCGGCCCAGACGTAGGGTACGCCGAGGTACTGCTTGGCGAAGCTGACGACCTTGGCGCCGATGCCGCCGTCCGCGGCAGGCTCTGCGGAGTACTCGCCCAGCTCGACATAGTCGCTGCGGATATAGCCGCTCTGGCCGCCGGCGTTCACGCGGTACCAGTTGCCCGCGACGCCGGTTATCTCCACGGCCTCGCCATAGCTGGTGACGCGGAGTATGGCCGTGTCCGTACCGGCCCCGGCGCGCATACGCACCTCCGTGCCGCTGACCCAGCCGTGGGCGGAGACGTCCAGCACCTCGGCCCTGTCGAGGTAGTCCGCGGACATATAGCCCCAGGAGCCGTCCACATAGACGCGCAGCCAGCCGTCTATGGGCGCGCTCTCGACTATCATGGAGGTGCCTTCAGCGGCGGTGAAGAGTATCGCGTTGTCCGTACCCGCGCCGGCGCGCAGGTTCACCGCCGTAGTGGTGACCGCTCCGCCGACGCAGTCGGCGGCAGCAGCGCTGATGAGCGCGCCGCAGCAGAGCGCAGCGGCGGCGAGGGTCCTGAGTGTCTTTTTCTTGCTCATGCCAAAAACTGTCCTTTATCCCGTATTTTCTCCCCGTGTCAAATACCGCCCGGCCCAGCGGCCGGCGCGCCTTACTTCTGCGCGAGCGCCCGGTCCAGCCAGACCGACGCCACGTCCATGGCGGCGTAAAGGCTGCTCTTCTCGCTCTTCTTGACCACGCGGTCGCGGGCGCGGATGTTCGGGTCCGTGTACTGTAGCTGCACGGAGACCTTCGTCGCCACGTCCAGGTCCTCGACCTTGCGCGTCTCAAGGATCTGGAGCATGATGATGTATTTGTCAGCCATGCTGCCAAAGTAGATGATGTTGTCCTTCCTGCGGAGCGGATGCCCCTTGTAGACAAGATCCTTCGCAGCTGCCATCTCGCATACCTCCTTCCGGCGGTCACAGCCCATTTACAAGCTGTAACCGAATTGTAACTCATCTTTTCTCTTTTGTCAACCTTTTTGTCGGATAAAGCTGGGCCGGGGCGAAGGCTCCGACCCAGTATGGCGGGGAAATATTCGGTTTTGGGGACAGTTTTGGTATATTGCGCGCTAATCCGCGCGGAAATGTGTGGCTTGCCTGCGTTTGGCGCGGGTTCGCGCCCGGCTCACCGGCCGACGGGTTCCGTGGGGACGATGGGGTCGTCCGGGGGCGGCGCGGTGACCAGGGGGACGTCCTGCGTCGGGCTGGGCGTCGGGACCGGGGTCGGGCTGGGCGTCGGCGTCGGAGTCGTGAGGTCGCCGAAAATCTGCGTGTCGCCGCCGTAGCTGGTGGGATTGGTGAAGCTGCGGTACTCCAGCCCCTCGTGGACCTGCTGCATAATGCTCCTCCAGGTGAGGCAGGAGGGGTTGGACCAGTAGATGCTGCCGGCCGGGATGTCGTAGCCGGTCCAGACCGCGGCTACGTAGTAGGGCGTCATGCCCACGAACCAGCGGTCGTCGTTGTCGCCGGAGGAGCCGGTCTTGCCGGCTATCTCCATGCCGGAGAAGCGGGCCGTGCTGCTGGTGCCGCTGGTGACGGAGCCGACCATCATGTCCGTGACGTTGTTGGCGGCGTTGGCGCGTATGGCCTGCCTCTGGACGACGGGGTTATCCAGCACCACGTTGCCGCCCGCGTCGAGCACCTGGGTGTACGTGCGCGACTGCGTGAACACGCCGCTGTTGGCGAACACCGTGAAGGCCTGGGCCATCTCGCGCACCGTGACGCCGTAGGTCAGCTCGCCGAGGGCCAGGGGCGAGGGCGAGTAGTCGTCGTCCACCAGGGTGGTCAGGCCGAACACGTCCTCGAGATAGCTGTAGCTTGTGGCGAGGCCGAGCTTGTCGAGTATCTGCACGGCGACGGTGTTCTTGGAGCTGATAAGGCCCTGGCGTATCGTGATCGGGCCGTAGGCATAGCTGTTGCCGGCGTTGCGGGGGTACCAGTCGAAGTGCTCGAGGGTGTAGGCCTCGTCCTCCGGCGGAGTGTCCATGACCAGGGTGTTCTGGGTGATGATGCCGAGGTCGAAGGCGGGGCCGTAGACGGAGAGGGGCTTTATGGAGCTTCCTGGCGGGCGCGTGGTGTCGGTGGCCCGGTTGAGCACAAGGTTGCCGTTCTTCTCGCCCACGCCGCCGCTCATCGCGACTATGTTCCCGTTGTAGGGGTCGAGGATGACGATGGCGCTTTGCAGCTGCTGAGTGCTCGCGCCGCCGTAGGTCGGGAAATTGTCCGGGTTCTCGTAGACCGTATCGACTATGCCCTGTATGCGGGAATCGCAGCAGGTGTAGATGTGGTAGCCGCCGGAGTAGAGCAGCGTCTGCGCCGTCTCGTAGTTGACGCCGCGCACCTCCATGAGGTCGGCGATCACGTCGTCGATGACGGCCTCGACGTAATAGCTGTATATCTCCTGCGTGGCGACCTCGGTCTCGCTGCGCTGGAAGTGCAGCTCCTCGTTGACGGCCTGGGTGTACTCGTCGTAGTTGATGTAGCCCTGCTCGTACATCTCGCGCAGGACGGTTTTCTGCCTCTCCTTATTGTTCTCAACGCTGTAGAAGGGGCTGTAATACGTGGGGAGATTGACTATGCCGACGATGCTGGCGCACTCGGCCAGGGTCAGCTCGCCCGGCTCCTTGCCGAAATAGGTCTGCGCCGCGGTGTAGATGCCGTTGCAGCCCTCGCCGAAGTAGACGGCGTTCAAGTACCACTCGATAATCTCTTCCTTGTCGTATTTCTTTTCAAATTCGAGCGCGCGGAAAATCTCGACCAGCTTGCGCTGGACGGTGACCTCGTTTTCGCCGGTGAGGTTCTTTATGAGCTGCTGCGTT
>CALWYT010000170.1 GCA_944385835.1 uncultured Oscillospiraceae bacterium
TCGGGGTCGGGTCGGCGGCGGGGGTGCCGCAGGCGGCCAGCAGGCCGAGGCAGAGGATGGCGCCAAGGGCGAGGGCTATAGCTTTCTTCATTTCATTTTCTCCTTGCAATCATACTTGGCGGCTTGCGCCGCGAGGCCTTAGACTGCCTGGGCAGAAAAAAGTTCCCGCGCGCGTGAAAATATTTTTCCGCGCCGCCCCCCTCCCAGCCGTGTTGCGCGCCGGGCCGCCTTGTGGTACAATAGCCGCGAAGCGGCTATTGTACCGTGGGCTTATGTCCTTTTTCTCGCCCCTGCGGGGCAACCGAAAAAGACGACGCTGTACCATGACGGCACAGCCGTCATGGTACAGTAGCCGCGAAGCGGCTATTGTACGCAGGCTTATGTCCTTTTTCTCGCCCCTGCGGGGCAACCGAAAAAGATGACGCTGCACCACGACGGCGCAGCCGTCGCGGTGCAATAGCCGCAAAGCGGCTATTGTACGCAGGCTTATGTCCTTTTTCTCGCCCCTGCGGTGCAACCGAAAAAGACGGCGCATTGTACCCTGGTAACCTTCGGATTTCGCGGCAAGGCCGGGAGGTGCTGGCATGATGGAATACGGGCCGGAGCAAAGCTGCTGCTTCACCGGACACAGGGACAGCAAGCTGCCCTGGGGCCGGGACGAGGGCGACCCGCGCTGCGTCGCGCTCAAGCGGCAGATCTCCGACGTGGCCGAGAGCCTCTATGACTCCGGCGTGCGGCGCTATATCTGCGGCATGGCGCTCGGCTGCGATATGTACTTCGCCGAGGCCGTGCTGGAGCTGGCGGAGCGGCGCGGCGGCGTGCTGCTGGAGGCGGCGATACCCTGCCTGGGCCAGGACGAGCGCTGGGGCGAGGCGCAGCGCGCGCGCTACGCGCGGCTGCTTGCCCGCTGCGGCAGGCGCACGGTGCTCAGCCACAGGTACACGCCCGGCTGCATGGAAGCGCGCAACCTCTATATGGTCGAGCAGTCGCACTGGCTTGTCGCGGCCTATAACGGCAGCCGCGGCGGCACATTTAACACCATCCGCCTCGCGCTGCGGCATGGTCTGGAGATTATCGAGCTTTACATATAATTCAACGGCGCCGTCCCTTTACAGACGGCGCCTTTTGGTGTATAATATCGCGCCAAAGACTTATACGGAGGGTTCTATGAAGGACGTTATGATCTCTATCACCGGCGAGCAGTACGTCGGCGGCGGGGAGGACGACACCATGCAGCTCGTCACCGACGGGCAGTACTGTTACAAGGACGGGCGCGGCACGCTCTCCTATGAGGAGAGCGAGATAACCGGCCTGGCCGGCACGCGCACCTCCTTCCGCTTTTCTCCCGAGGGCATAGTCCTCTCGCGCGACGGCACGGTGACCAGCCGGATGGAATTCCGCGAGGGCGGGCGCAGCACCTTCCTCTACGACACGCCCTACGGCTCCATGACCATAGGGCTGGACACGCACAAGATACACAACAACCTCGGCGAGCACGGCGGCGACCTGGTGATTGACTACGTGCTCAATTTCGACCACAGGGTGGCCGGCAGGAACAAGTTTACGATAAAAGTCAAAGAACGGACTGGTGGGGCGAGCGATGGCAAATCTTGTTGAGAACGCGAAAAATCAGATAAACGGGCTGCTTGCCGCGGCGCAGGCGCGCGCGGCGGCGGCCGGCAGCCTGCCCGAGGCCGCGCCCCTCGCGGGGACGGTCGAGATACCCAAGGACACGGCCAACGGCGACTTTGCCGCCAATCACGCCATGGCCGGCGCGAGGGCGCTGCGCATGGCCCCGCGCAAAATTGCCGACGCCCTGGTGGAGAATCTGGACCTCGGCGGCAGCTACTTCGTCAGCGCGGAGGCCGCCGGCCCGGGCTTCATCAACTTCCGCCTCGGCCCGGCCTGGTACGCCGCCGTGCTCGCCGCCGTGGAGGGCGA
The DNA here is from genome assembly GCA_944385835.1 of uncultured Oscillospiraceae bacterium. GTDB lineage: Bacteria > Bacillota > Clostridia > Oscillospirales > Oscillospiraceae > Scatomorpha. Next base: position 1,942 of record CALWYT010000170.1, read on the forward strand.
GGGCGAAAACTACGGCCGCAGCGACGCCTACGCCGGCCAGCGCATCATGGTGGAGTTCGTCTCGGCCAACCCAACCGGCCCCATGCACATGGGCAACGCGCGCGGCGGCGTGCTGGGCGACACCCTCGCCGAGGTGCTCTCGCGCGTGGGCGCGGAGGTCTGGCGCGAGTTCTATGTCAACGACGCCGGCAACCAGATAGAGAAGTTCGCCTCCAGCATCGACGCGCGCTACCGTCAGCTCATCCTGGGCGAGGAGGCCGTCGAGTTCCCGGAGGATGGCTACCACGGCGACGACATAAGGGAGCTTGCCGCCGCCTTCCGCGAGAAGTACGGCGACGGATGGCTTGACAAGCCGGAGGGCGAGCGCCACGAGGCGATGGCGCGCTTCGGCCTCTCCGTAAACCTGCCGAAGATGAAGAGCGACCTGGAGCGCTACGGCATAAGCTATGACGAGTGGTTCCGCGAGAGCGAGCTGCACGGGAGCGGCTATGTCAAGGACACGGTGGAGGAGCTGACACGGCTCGGCTGCACCTATGAGAAGGACGGCGCGCTCTGGCTGCGCACCTCCGAGCTTATCGCCGGCAGGCTGCGCGCCGCCGGCAAGAGCGAGAAGGACATAGAAAAGCTCGACCTCAAGGACGACGTCCTGCGGCGCGCCAACGGCGTCTGCACCTACTTCGCCGCCGACATCGCCTACCACCGCAACAAGCTGGCCGTCCGCGGCTTCGACAAGGCCATAAACATCTGGGGCGCCGACCACCACGGCCACGTGGCCAGGCTCTCCGCCGCGCTCGACGCGCGGGGCCTCGACGGCGAGGACAGGCTCGTCATCGTGCTCATGCAGCTTGTGAAGCTCCTGCGCGACGGCGAGGTGGTGCGCATGAGCAAGCGCACGGGCAAGGCGATAAGCCTCACCGACCTGCTCGACGAGGTGCCGCGCGACGCCGCGCGCTGGTTCTTCAACTCCCGCCCCGACACGCAGATGGACTTCGACCTCGGCCTCGCCGTGCGCGAGGACAGCGAGAACCCCGTCTATTACGTGCAGTACGCCCACGCGCGCATCTGCTCTGTCATCCGCAACCTGGCCGAGGCCGGCTGCGCCGTCCCCGCGCCCGAGTCGATAGACCCCGCCGTCCTGTCCACGGGGTACGAGCGCGAACTCATAAAGCAGCTTGCCGAGCTGCCCGGGGAGCTGCTGCGCAGCGCCGGAGCGCTCGACCCCAGCCGCATAAACCGCTACGCCATGGAGCTGGCCGCGCGCTTCCACCGCTTCTACAACGCCTGCCGCATAAAGGGCGAGGCGGAGCCGGTGATGAACGCCAGGCTGCTGCTGGCCGACGCCACAAGGCAGGCCCTCGCCGTCTGCCTCGGCATACTCGGCGTCAGCGCGCCGGAGAGGATGTAACTGCCTCTTGCATATTCCGGCGGCAGGTGCTATAATATGGCCACAGCCTAATAGAGCAGTTTCCGGGGCAGGGTGAAATTCCCGACCGGCGGTATAGTCCGCGAACCTCGCCGCGCCGCATGGCGCGCCTGGCCGAATCGGTGCAATTCCGATACCGACAGTACAGTCTGGATGGAAGGAGACGCGTTATCTTATTGCGCCTGCGAAAAGATTGCGCCCGAAGGAAACCTCTTTCGGGCGCAATATTTTTTGGAGGTATGAAAAATGGATGCCGGACGCACAATCACCAAGAGGAAACCCGATACCAAGACTGTCGCCACGCTGGCGATGCTCACCGCGCTGGCCTACGTGGTCATGTACCTGAGCAAGCTGCTGCCCAGCGTGAACGGCTTTCTCGACTTCGACTTCAAGGACGTCGTGCTCTGCATAGGCGGCTTCATCTACGGCCCCATCGCGGCGCTGATGATGATAGTCATCGTCTGCTTCATCGAGATGATTACGATAAGCCATACGGAGCTTATCGGCTGCATCATGAACATCGTCGCCACGGCGAGCTTTGTCTGCACGGCCTGCGCCATCTACAAGCACAAGCGCACCATGAAGGGCGCCATAATCGGCCTTGTCACCGCCGTCGTCGTGCTGGTCGTCGTCATGCTGGCCTGGAACTACTTCCTCACCCCGATTTACCAGAGGGTCCCCCGCGACGCCATCGCCGATATGCTCATCCC
>CALWYT010000171.1 GCA_944385835.1 uncultured Oscillospiraceae bacterium
CGCCGGTGGTGGTGGGGATGATGTTGTCGAAGCAGCTGCGGCTCAGGCGCCAGTTCTTCTTGGAGAAGGCGTCGACGACCTGCTGGCTGGCGGTGCCGGCGTGGACGGTGGTCATGAGGCCCTCGACTATGCCGAAGTTGTCGTTGATGACCTTGGCGAGGGGGGCGAGGCAGTTGGTGGTGCAGGAGGCGTTGGAGACGACGGTCATGCTGGGATCGTACTTATCCAGGTTGACGCCGCAGACGAACATCGGGGTGTCGTCCTTGCTGGGGCCGGAGAGGACGACGACCTTCGCGCCGGCGTCGAGGTGGGCCTGGGCGGTCTCCTTGGTGAGGAACTTGCCGGTGCATTCGAGGACGTAATCGACGCCCAGGTCGCCCCAGCCAAGCTCGTGAGGATCGCGGGAGTTGAGGAGCTTGACGGTCTTGCCGTTGACGACCAGGTTGCCGTCAACGACCTCCACGCTGCCGTTGAAGCGGCCGTGGACGGTGTCGAACTTCGTGGCGTAGGCAATCTGCTCGGGCTTCTTGTCCGGGGCGTTGACAGCGACGATCTCGATGTCGTCGCGGACTATGCCGGCGCGGAAAACCAGGCGGCCGATGCGGCCGAAGCCATTGATGCCAATGCGGATGCTCATTGATGAATTCCTCCATATCTGAAAGTGATTTTCTAAGCTTTTCGGGCCGTGCTTATTCTATAACAATCCGCGGGAAATTTCAATACCTATTTGCGATATTCTAAACATTCCATACGTTTTGTGAGGCTTGCCAAATATTTCACGTGAAGTGGCCGCCAAGTTGGCATATCATATTATGCGCAGCCCGCAGCGCGGCGGGTTAGTGTCGAAAAATGTTGAAATCTGTCGGAGAAGCTGTTATCATGGGATATATGATGCGGCGGGAATTCCCGCCATGCCTGAGGCCGGGCGTGCCGGCCAGTCTGCGAGGTGCTTATGCCTGAGGTCACGGCGGAGCTGCGCGCTCTGCTAAACACGGCCTCGGACGCCGTCGTCTGCGTCCGAGGCGGGGAAATCATATACGCAAACGACGCGGCCGTGCGCGCGTTCGGCCAGCTTTGCGGCCGCGAGGCGGCGGAGCTGCTGCCCGCCGAGGCGCTTGCGGCCGGCGAAGCCGCGTCCGTCTCCTGCCGCGTGGGCGCCGCCGGCGCCCAGGTGCGCCGCGCCGCGGCCTGCGGCATGGACGTCTACTTCATCAGCGAGGCGGACGCGTTCCCCTCGGGCGGCGAGCGGCTGCGCGCCGAGGCCGCGGACCACGTCATGCTCATGCGCGCCCTGGCGCGCCGCCTGGACGGCCTCGCCCCCTCCGACGGGGAGCTGCCGGGCCTGACGGCGGAGCTGCGCGCTGCGACCTTCCGGCTCTGGCGGCGGCTGCTCTCCGACGCGGTGCTGGGCCGGGCGCAGTCCGGCGGCGCGCCGCTGAACGTCATGGAGCTGGACCTCGCCGCGCTGTGCGCGGACCTTGTGTCCAGCACGGACTACTTCACGCGCCAGCGCGGCATAGAGGCGCGCTTCGCCGGGCCGGAGTCCCTCCCCTGGCGCGCCGACCGCTCCCTCATAGAGCAGATGCTGCTCAACCTGATGGTCAACAGCCTGCAGCACATGCCCGGAGGCGGGGCGCTGCTGCTCAGCCTGCGCGAGCTGGGAGGCCGCGCCGTGCTCACCGTCTCGGACACCGGCGAGGGCATACCCGAGCCGGAGATTGGCGGGCTGTTTTCCGGCTACGGCGAGGGGCTGCGCCTGGCGCGGGCCGTCTGCGCCCTGCACGGCGGGAGCCTCATCGTCGAAAGCAGGCCCGGGCGCGGGACGTCCGTCAGCTGTACGCTCTCCCGCCTCCCGGAGGGGCGGCTCTCCTCCCCCGGCCTCCCGGAGGGTCCCGGCGGTATGGAGCTTATCCTGGCCGGGCTGTCGCCCTGGCTCCGCGCCGGGGACTACGACCCAAGGCTGCTCGACTGAGCGGCGGAAAGGACTGCGCGATGCGTGTTGACAAATACCTGAAGGTGTCGAGGATAATAAAGCGGCGCACTGTGGCAAACGAGGCCTGCGACGGCGGCCGAGTCTCCATAAACGGCCGCGTGGTCAAGGCCGGCGCGGAGGTGAAGCCCGGCGACACGCTCTCCGTCGCCTTCGGCAGCCGTACGCTGACGGTGGAGGTACTCTCCGTGGACGAGCGCGCGCAGAAGTCCGACGCCCCCGCCATGTACCGCGAGATATAGGCTCTTTGGTTGGTTCGGCCAAAACCAGCGCTGTTTTTCACCGGCAGCTTGTATATAATCGCGCGGGACGCTTGCCATCCCGCGCGTTTTCTGTTATAATTTCAACATGGAAGTCCAGTTCAAGGGGGTTCACAGATGATAATAGTCTACAAATCCAACACAGGCTTCACTCAGGAATACGCCAAGCTGCTCAGCCGCGAGCTGGGCCTCCCCAGCTACGAGCTGGGCAGGGTCCCGGCCTGCCACAAGGGCGGCGAGGTCATCTATCTGGGCTGGCTTTTCGCCGGCACGATAGTCGGCTACAAGCGCTGTGCAAAGCTGTACAACGTCCGCTGCTGCGTCGGCGTGGGCATGAGTCCGCCGAGCGTCGAGCTGGCGGAGGGCCTGCGCGCCACGATGAAGATCCCCGCGGGCGTCGGCGTGTTCTACGCCCAGGGCGGCTTCGACATCAACAAGCTCCGCGGCGCGATGAAGCTGATCATGAAGGTCAAGAACAAGGAGATCGCCGCCCGGCTCAACGCCAAGGCCGAGCTGAGCGAGGCCGAGCGCCTCACGCTGGAGATGACCAAAGGCGCGGCGAGCGCAGTCTGCCGCGAGAATCTGGCCGAGGTCGTCGCCTGGTACAGGTAAACCCCAAATCCGAAATACAGGCCGCGGGACAGCCCCGCGGCCTGTTTTTGCGCCCGCTCCTGCGCCGCGCAGTCCGTATGAAGCCCTCACAGCCCGAGCAGCTGCTTCTTTTTCAGGTCGAATTCCTCCTGGGTGATGATGCCGCTGTCCAGCAGCTGCTTGAATTTAAGTATCTCGTCTGCGGCGGATATGCCGCCCCGGCCCTCCGCGGCCGCGTCTGCCGCGTTAGACTGGGCGATTATCGCAAGCGCAGACAGCGCCCGGGACCCGGCGGCTCATGCAGCATTATGCGTTATGTAAACTGCAAACGCATCAGGCCCCCGCTTAAAACGCGGGGGCCTTAGCGCGGCCTATTCGTCCTTTTTCTTCGGTTCCACGGCCCAGACGCCGCTGCGGCAGGCGCCGCACTTGGTGCAGTCGCGCGCGCAGCCGCGCCGCCGCTTCTGCTGCAAATTGCGCACGGCGAAGACCAGCCAGAACACGAGGCCTATTATAA
>CALWYT010000172.1 GCA_944385835.1 uncultured Oscillospiraceae bacterium
CCGTGCTCCGTGGCGACGTAGAAGGCCTGGCTGCGCGGGCTGGTGACTATGTCGCCGGCGTTGAAATAGGGCGATACGCGGCTCTTCAGCGTGCCGTCCTTGGCCTTGTAGGTGCTGGACATACAGATGAAGGCCTTGCCTCCCCTGCTCTTGACCGCGCCGGTGAGGAAGTCCACCTGGCCGCCGGTGCCGCTTATCTGGCGGGTGCCGGCGCTCTCGGAGCTGACCTGGCCGTAGAGGTCGATGCCGACGCAGCTGTTGAGCGAGATGAAGTTGTCCAGCTCGGCGATCACGGCGGGGTCGTTGACATAGCTTATCGGGTAGGCGGCGACGCCGGGGTTGCGGTCCACCCAGTCGTAGAGGGCCTGGGTGCCGGCGCCTATGCCGAACACGGCCTTGCCCTTGTCGATGGTCTTGCGGCGGTTGGTGAGCTTGCCGGAGGCGAAGAGCTTGTAGAAGGCGTCGGTCGCGAACTCCGTGTGCATACCCAGGTCCTTGAGGTCGCTCTCGGCGATCATGACGCCCAGGGCGTCGGGGACGCCGCCTATGCCCAGCTGTATCGTCGCGCCGTCGCAGAGATAGGGTATGACGTTTGCGGCTATCTTCGCGTCGGTCTCGCTGGGGGCGCGGCTGGGCAGCTGTATGGCCTGGCCGTGCTCGCCCTCGACGACCATGTCCACCTCGGAGATGTGTACACTCTCCTCCTGGCCGCCGTAGACGTGCGGCAGGCCCTCGAGCACCTCTATGACCACGACGTCGGCGTTCTCGATGTACGCGCGGGCGTTGCCGGTGGCGATGGAGAGATTGAAGTAGCCGTGGCTGTCCATGGGCGCGGCGCCGATGAAGGCGACGTTGATGTGCAGGAAGTTGTCGTAGAACCAGCGCAGGTTGCGGTAGAGCATGGGCTGGTAGTAGCACAGCCCGCGGTCGGCCAGCTTGCGGTCGTAGCCCGTGAGGTGCCAGGAGTTATAGGTGAAGTGCTCCTGCCCGGGGTCGCTCTCGACGGCGGCTACGGGGCCGTAGCACAGCATCCCGCGTATCTTGACGTCCGTCAGCTCGTCGCGGCGGCGGGCGAGCGCCTCGTCGCAGTAGCGGGGGTAGTTGACGCCGGTGCCGTACTCGACCCAGTCGCCGCTCTTGACCAGCGCGGCGGCCTCGTCGGCCGTGCGCAGCTTGCTTTTGTATTCGCTCATATAGTCCATGTCGTTACCTCCTGAAGCGTTTTCCGTACCAGACGGTCTCTCCTGCTTACTATTATCGCACAAGTGCCTCCCGCGCGCAAGCCTCGACAAGCGGGAAAAGCTCTGATATAATGAAGGCGGCAAGTTTTGCGCGCCGGTGCGCCGGAAGGAGGTTGGCGGCGTGAAAAAGCTCTTCAAGCTGCTGTTTTCGCGGCTGTTCTTCGGCGGCGTGTTCATCGCGCTGCAGCTGGCCGTGGTCGTGCTGACGCTCTACTACTTCCGCGACCGCTACGTCCAGGTGCAGTCCGTATTCACCGTGTTCTCCGTCATAGCCGTGCTGTACATCGTCAACCAGGAGGGCAGCAGCGCCTTCAAGATAGCCTGGATACTGCCGATAGTCTTCCTGCCCTTCTTCGGCATCCCGCTGTACATCCTCTTCGGCAAAAAGCGCGTGCCGGAGCGGAAGCGCGAGCGGGTCAGCGGTATGTACCTCCGCTACAAGTCCGCCATGGACCCGCTGCTGCACGACGACGGGCCGCACCGCCTGCCCACGGAGGACGCGCGGCTGCAATCGACCTACCTGGAGCAGTTCGCGGCCTCGCCCGTGTTCACGAATACGGAGACGGAGTACTACCCCAGCGGCGAGGCCTTCCTCCCGGCGCTGCTCGAGGCGCTGGAGGGCGCGAAGCGCTGCATCTTCATGGAGTACTTCATCATAGAGCCGGGAGAGATGTGGGACTCCATCCTCGAGGTGCTCAAGCGCAAGGCCGCCGGGGGCCTGGACGTGCGGCTGATCTACGACGACATGGCCTGTATCATGCGCCTGCCCAGGAACTACCCGCAGGAGATGGAGCGGCTGGGCATACGCTGCTGCACCTTCCACCGCTTCCAGCCCGTCCCCACAGGCACGCTGAACAACCGCGACCACCGCAAGATCTGCGTGATCGACGGCCTGACCGCCTTCACCGGCGGCGTCAATCTCGCCGACGAGTACATAAACCGGCGCGAGCGCTTCGGCCACTGGCTGGACTGCGCGCTGCGCGTGCGCGGCGGCGCGGCCTACTCCTTCACGCTGATGTTCCTCGCCATGTGGGACTATATCCGCGGCGAGGACGACGACCCCGTCGCCTTCCGCCCCCTGCCGGAGGAGCTGGAGGGCGTCGCCGGCGACGGCTTTGTCCAGCCCTTCTGCGACAGCCCCGCCGACGACGAGCCGGTGGGCGAGACGGCGTACATAAACATGATCTCCCGCGCCAGGCGCTACGTCTATATCTGCACGCCCTACCTGGTAGTGGACAACGAGATAATGAACGCCCTGACCAGCGCGGCCAAGTGCGGCGTGGACATACGCATCATAACGCCGCACATACCCGACAAGTGGTACGTCCACCTGGTGACGCGCAGCTACTACGCGCCGCTGCTGCGCGCGGGCGTGCGCGTCTACGAGTACGAGCCGGGCTTCATACACTCCAAGACCTTCGTCTGCGACGACGCCTACGGCATCTGCGGCACGATAAACCTGGACTACCGCAGCCTCTTCCTCCACCACGAGTGCGCCGTGTGGATGTACGGCTCCGGCGCCGTGGCGGATATGAAATCCTCCTTCACCGAGACCCTGGACAAGTGCGTGGAGATAACGCCGGAGCTGTACAGCCACCGCCGCTGGTACGTGCGCCTGGGCCAGAGCCTGCTGCGCGTGCTCGCGCCGCTGATGTAGGCGCAATCAAAAGAGTATGGGAGCAAAGCTTATGGAAAAGACCTGCATAGATATGTCCGCCTCGCCCAGGCGGGCGCATTTCGAGTATTTCTCCGCGATGGCCAACCCCTATATGGGCCTGACTGTCGAGCTGGAGCTGGGGGGCTTCCGCAGCGCGATGAAGCGGCGCGGCGCGCCGTTCTTCCTCAGCCTCCTCTGGTGCGTCACCCGCGCGGCCAACTCCGTGGCCGAGCTGCGCCGGCGTATAGCGCCGGACGGGCGCGTCGTGGAGTTTGCGCGCTGCCGCAGCTCGCACACCCTGGCCCTGGACGACGGCACCTACTGCTACTGCGAGCTGGACGCGGCCGCGCCGCTGGACGAGTACATACCCTACGCCCGGCGCGAGCAGGAGCGCGCCAGGGCGGCCGCCAGCCTCTCGGACGGCGACGGGCTGGACCTGCTCTTCATCTCCAGCCTTCCCTGGCTGAGCTACGCCGCCCTGGTCCAGCCCACGCCCGCGCCCGCGGACAGCAACCCGCGCATCACCTGGGGCCGCGTCTTCGAGCGCGGCGGGCGGGAGTACATACCTCTGACCGTACTCTGCAACCACGCCCTCGTGGACGGGCTGCACCTGGCGCAGTTCTTCGACGCGCTGCGCCGCGAGCTGGACTCCGCGGCGGAATAGGCAAAGGCCCCGGCGAAAGCCGGGGCCTTTCGGCGCCATGGGCGGCGTTTACGCCTCAGCCGCCGCGCGTGGAGGCCAGGAAGCGCTCAAGAGCGGCGGCGTAGGCCTCTCGGTCGGCCTGCCAGCAGAGGGCGTGCTGGGCGTGCGGCAGGGCAAGGTACTCGCAGCGCGCGCCCAGGGCGCGGCGCAGCTCCGGCGCGGCCTCCGGCGGCACGGTCGCGTCCTCCCCCGCCGCGATGAGGAGTACGGGGGTGCCGGACGCGGCGGCCTCCCGCGCGCAGCTTGTGCGCGCGAAGTCCCGCCCGAACACAAGCGGCCAGACCAGAACCTGCCCAAGGGCGCAGAGCGGCCCGGCGGCGCGGCCGGCGGCCCGGCCCAGCCGGAAGGCGAACAGCCCCGCCAGGGAATTATACGGGCAGTCGGCGATCACGCCGCGCACGCCGTCGGGATAGCCCTCGCCCAGGGCGTAGAGCGCGCTGGCCGCGCCCATGCTGACGCCGTGTATCCAGACCCGCTCCGCGTCCAGGGCGCAGAGCGCGTACTGCGCCCAGGCCACGGCGTCGCGCCGCTCCCTCGCGCCCAGGTACAGGCGCCGGCCGGCGCTCCGGCCGTGGGCGCGCTGGTCCGCGGCCAGCAGCGTGTACCCGCGCGAGGCGTACCACTGCGCGATGCCGGCGAAGTCGTTCTCCGCGCAGGAGCGGTAGCCGTGCAGCAGCACTACGGCGTCCGGCCCGCCGCGCAGCAGCCGCGCGCGCAGCCGGAGGTTGTCGTAGCTCGTTATGTACGCGTCCTCCCAGGGCAGGGCGGCGAGGCCCGCGGCCTCCTCCCGAACGCGGGGCAGGTACTTTTCAAAACGGGTCCCGGCCAGCGCGCCGCCCTGGAGGTCGCGCGGCGGCGCGCTGCGCAGCGCGGCGAGCGTCGCGGCCAGCAGCGAGAGCCACAGCGCCGCGAACAGCGCGGCAGCTATTATCAGGACGGTGAGCAAGGGGCGCCTCCTTTGCGCGCGGCGAGAGGCCGGGCCTCTCACGATGGAATGAGGGCCGGCGGGGTAAACCGCCGGCCCGGACGTTCGTGTTCCCCGCGCAGGCGCGCTGCGCGGCCCCGCTCGGCGCGGGTTACTTGTTCATCAGCTCGCGCAGGGCGTCGCCGAGGATCTTGATGCCCTTCTCGATCTTCTCGTCGGAGCTGTTGGAGTAGTTGATGCGCATGGTGCGGACGTTGCGGTCCTCCTCGTAGAAGGGGTCGCCGGGGCAGACGGCCACGCCGCGCCTGGCGGCGTACTCCATGACGTCCACGGCCGCGAGGCCCTCGGGCATGGTGGCCCAGATGAACATGCCGCCCTCCGGCCTGGTGAAGGTGACGCCCTCGGGGAAGTCCTTGGCCATGCACTCCATCATCTTCTCGGCCTTCTCGCCGTACATCTTCTTGATCTTCTCGATCTGGGCGTCGAGGTCGTTGTCGAGCAGGTACTCGGCGAGGACCATCTGGCCGAAGATGTTGGTGTGCAGGTCCATGGTGGACTTGTAGGCCAGCAGCTTGGCGTACAGCTCGGCGTTCTTGCAGGCGATCCAGCCGATGCGCATACCGGGCGCGACTATCTTGGAGAAGGTGCCAAGCTCGCATACCTGCTCGCCGAGCATCTCGGCGAAGGTCTTGACGTTGCCGTCGCCGCGGAAGCGCAGCTCGCCGTAGGGGTTGTCCTCGATGACGGGGATGCCGCTCTTCGCGAGGATGGCGGCGGCGCGGTCGCGCACGGCCTGGGTGTAGGTGAGGCCGGTGGGGTTCTGGAAGCTGGGTATGATGTAGATGAACTTCGGGTCGTGCTCGGCGAGGGTCTTTTCCAGCTCGTCGCAGTCGATGCCGTCCTCGTTCAGGCTGACGGAGAGGACCTTCGGGTCGTAGAGGTGGAAGGTCTGCAGCGCGGCAAGATAGCTCGGCTTCTCCACGACGACCTCGTCGCCCGGGTCGATCAGGCAGGCGGCGACCATGTCCAGGGCCTGCTGGGAGCCGTTGGTGATGATTATGTCGGTGGGAGCATACTCGACGCCCTGCTTGGCATAGCGGTCGGATATGAACTGGCGCAGGGGCATATAGCCCTCGGTGTTGCTGTACTGCAGGGCGCGGACGCCGTCGCGCTCCAGGACCTTGGTCACGGCCGCTTCCATCTCCTTGACGGGGAAGGAATCCGGGTTCGGCAGGCCGCCGGCAAAGGATATTATGGACGGGTCACCGGCAGCGGCAAGTATGCGCGCGGTAAAGTCCCCCTGAAAGTCGGGCTTGGTCATGCGAGCGGAAATCCTGAGTTTCATATTGCTCCTCCTCTTCTGTGCGGCCGCTCCGGCCGCCGTTTTCTTCTCAGCGCGCGCCAATCGGCGGCGGAGTTGAATAATATGATAGCACCATTTGAATTAAATTACAAGCGCCTGACTTTGTTAAGAAATAAATTAGCCCGGTGTAGACGCAAAGTTGAACTCCCGGGTTTATTTCTGGTTGCGTGGGCGGGGCCGTTTGGGGTATGATGGAGCGTAGAACGCCCCGTGAAAGGATAAGCAGATGAAAGAGCGTAAGAGGCCCGAGCTGAGCGAGCGGGCGAAGAAGATAATAGCCGCCTCGTCCATCGCCGTATTTGCGGCCCTGACTGTCGCGATAGCCTGGTTTGTGGGCCGGCCGCTTATCGAGTATATCCGCGAGCCGGAGAAATTCCGCGAGTGGGTGGACGCCGCCGGGCCGCTGGGCCGCGTATATTTTCTCGGAATCCAGGTCCTGCAGGTGGTCGTCGCGATAATCCCCGGCGAGCCGGTGGAGATAGGCGCGGGCTACGCCTTCGGCGCGGTGGAGGGGACGCTGCTCTGTATGCTGGGTACGGTCATAGGCAGCATGGCGGTGTATTTCTTCGTGCGCCGCTTCGGCGTGAAGGCCGTGGAGATATTCTTCCCCGTCGAGAAGATAGAGCAGCTGCGCTTTTTGAACACCGCGAAGAAGCGCGACACGCTCATGTTCCTCCTGATGTTCATCCCCGGCACGCCGAAGGACCTGCTGGGCTACGTCGCGCCCCTTGTGGGGCTTAGCCCGGGGGCCTGGCTGTTCATAACCGCCGTGGCGCGGATACCCTCCGTGGTCACCAGCACCGTCGGCGGCGGGGCGCTGGGCGGGCAGAACTACGGCTTCGCCGCCGCCGCCTTCGCCGTCACGCTGGCGGTGAGCGGCGCGGGGCTGCTGATCTACCGCCGCGTCTGCGCCGCGCACGCCCGGCGCGAGGAGAAAAAGGCTGAAGCTGAAAGGGAGTCCGGGAAAAATGGCTGACCGCATACTCATAGCCGACGACGAGCGCGACATAACCGATATGCTCGCGCGCTTCTTCCGCGAGCGGGGCTACGCCGTCACGAGCGCGTACACCGGCGCGGAGGCCGTCCGCGCCGCAGGGACGAAGCCCGACCTCATACTGCTGGACGTGGGCCTGCCCGACATGGACGGGCTGGAGGTCTGCCGCAGCATACGCGCGCACGTCTCCTGCCCGATAATTTTCCTCACCGCCCGCGTGGAGGAGAGCGACAAGCTGCTCGGCTTCGCCGCCGGGGCGGACGACTACGTGGTCAAGCCCTTCTCGCCCAGCGAGCTGGCCGCGCGCGTGGAGGCGCATCTAAGGCGCGAGCGGCGCCACATGACCGCCAGCGAGGTGCGCTTCGACGGCGCGCTGGCCGTCAACTACTCCGACCGCACGGTGACCTATAACGGCCGGAACATCCCCTTCGCGCGGCGCGAGTTCGACATCGTCGAGTTCCTCTCCCAGAACCCCGGCCTGGTTTTCGACCGCGAGAGGATGTACGACGCGATATGGGGCATAGACGGCGAGGGCGACAGCTCGGTCATAGCCGAGCACGTGCGCCGCATCCGCGCCAAGCTCGCCGCCGCCGGGGCGCAGAAGCAGTACATCGAGACGGTCTGGGGAGTGGGCTACAAGTGGGCAAAATAGCTAAGCGTCTTTCTCTTGCCCTGGACCGGGCAAGAGAGCGGCGCGCCAGGGCGCGCCGCCGCTGGCGGAATATGTCGCTGCGCACGGCCTTCATCTGGTACGTGCTCATCGCCGCGGTGCTGTCCACC
>CALWYT010000173.1 GCA_944385835.1 uncultured Oscillospiraceae bacterium
ATGCTTATTTTCCTCGTCGGCGGCCCTTTGTACTTACTGATGGAACATACCGCGCTTGTGATTGTCATCCTAATCGCTGTTGCAGCGGTAATTATTCTGAAAGAGCAAAAAAAGAAGCACTGAAAAATCGCCGCGCAAGCGAAAAGCAGGTATGAAAGATGAAGAATAAGGATACCCCCCGGAAGCGGCGGCATCTATAACGCCGCGATACCTCAAAACTTATGAGCCTTAAACAGAGAGCTTTTTGAGCGAAATGCTCGGAAACTCGAAGTTTAAGGCTCTTTTTTGCCTTGTAATGAACTGGCGCGCGGGGGCTTTTCCCCGGCATATTCCGGCCGCGCCGGGAATAGATTGTCCACATGAGAGGACAGGGCTTTGAAAACGCGGCGGCGCTGCTGCCGTGCTGGATACGTGAGGCGGCGGCGGCGCTGCCGGAGGCGGAGCGGCTGCGCGCGGAGGAGCTTCGGCTGCGCGCGGGGAGGCTGCCCACAGCGCTGCTGCCGGAGGGGGAGCGCCCGCTGGCGGGGCGCAGCGTGACGGCGCGCGACCTGGAGAGCGTTCTGGAGGCCGCGACTCAGGCCTCGGCGCACACGGCTTTGGACAAGGTCGCCGCGGGCTTCATCACCGTCAGGGGAGGCGTGCGGGTGGGTCTCTGCGGGCTGGCCAGCGAGAGCGGGGGAAGCGGGCTGGCCCTGCGGAGGCTGAGCGGTATGGCTCTGCGGATACCGGGTGAGGCGTTCGGCTGCGCCTCGGCGCTCTGGCCGCAGCTGACTGAGGGCGGGCTGCCGGACACGCTGCTGCTCTCGCCGCCCGGCGGGGGCAAGACTACGCTGCTGCGCGAGCTGGTCCGCCTGGCCTCGGCGCAATGGCGCGTCTCGCTGCTGGACGAGCGCGGCGAGGTGGCCGGCGCGCTGGACGGGACGCCGGTATTCGACGTCGGCGCGCACACCGACGTGCTGACCGGCGTGGACAAGCGGCGCGGCGCGGCCATGCTGCTGCGCTCCATGAATCCGCAGGTGCTGGCGATGGACGAGATAAGCGCGCCGGAGGACGTGGCCGCCGCCCGCCTGGCAGCAGGCTGCGGCGTGACTTTGCTCGCCACGGCCCACGCCCGGGACGCGGAGGAGCTGGCGCTGCGCCCAGTGTACCGCGAGCTGCTGGCCCTGGGCGTGTTCCGCCGCGCCGTCGTCATAACGCTGTGCCGTGGGCGCCGCCGCTATGAGCTGCGGGAGCTGCCGCCATGCTGAGGGCGGCGGCTGGGATCGGCCTCGCGGCCGCCTTCGCCGCGCTCGGCCTCGCCCTCTCGCGGGAGGCGGCCCGGCGGCTGCGCCTGCTGGGCGCGATGTCCGCCTCGCTGGAGCTGCTGCGCGGGGAGATAACGGCGCGGCTGACGCCGCTGCCGGACTGCGCCGAGCTGCTCGCAAAACGGGGGCCGGCGGAGGCACGGCAATTTTATGTCAACCTATGCGCGGCGCTGCCGGCGCTCGGCGAGCGGGAGTTTGCCGAGCTTTGGGCTGCGGCGCTGGAAACGCAGCCGCTCAGCGACGAGGCGCGCGGCGCGCTGGAGGACCTCGGACGGAGCCTGGGCAGGTACGACGCCGCCAGCCAGGGCGCGGCGATAGACCGCTGCCGGGCCGAGCTGGAGTCGGAGTACGCACGGCTGCGCGAGGCGGCCCCGGACGAAGCGCGGCTGCGCGTCGGCCTTGCACTTTCAGCCGGGCTGGCCCTGGCGGTGATACTATACTGAAGGAGGCGCGGACATGGAAGTCGACCTTATCTTCAAGGTGGCGGCGGTGGGCATACTCGTCGCGGTACTCAACATATTGCTGACGCGCTCGGGGCGGGAGGAGCAGGCGCTTATGGTGACCATAACCGGCCTCGTGATAGTGCTGGTGCTGGTCGTGCGGAAGATAAGCGAGCTGTTCGAGCTTATCGGCGAGCTGTTTGCGTTCTGATGGAGGTCGCGCTGAGAGTGGGGGGAGTCGCGGTCTGCGCTGCGCTTATGGGCCTGCTGCTCAGGAAATCGAACGCGGAGCTGGCCCTCTGCCTGACGCTGGCCGCGGCGGCCGCCGCGCTCGCCCTGGCGCTGGGGCTGGCCTCCGGCGTGGCGGAGGCGCTGCGCCGGGCGCGGGAGATGTCCGGGCTTTCGCCGGCGCTTTTCACGCCGGTCGTCAAATGCGTAGCGGTGGGCATAGTCTCGTCGCTTGCCTCGGGAGCCTGCCGCGACGCAGGCAGCGAGACGCTCTCGCGCTCGGTCGAGCTGGCGGGGGCGGGCGCGGCGCTGTACTGCGCGCTGCCGCTGCTCACGTCGCTGCTGGATACGGTGGAGGGGCTGCTTTGAAGGCGGCGGCGCTCGCGCTGCTGTTGGCTGCGCTGCTGGCCGCGCCGGCGCGGGCCGACTCGCTGGACGGGGAGCTGTACGAGCGCTTCGGCGTGGGCGCCCTGGAGGAGGCGCTGCCCGAGGCGGCGCATGAGGCACTCTCGGGCGCGGGGGTCGAGGAGGCCATGGAACCCGAGGGGCTGCTGGCGCGGCTGTGGGACGCGGCGCTCGAGGCGCTGGCGGAGCAGTGGTCGAAGGCGGCGGGAGGGGCGCTGAAGCTGGTGGCGGTGGCGGCGCTGTGCGCCCTGGCCTCAGGCTTTGCGGACGCGGCGGCCGAGAAGTACGTGGGCCTCGCCGGCTGCCTCGCCGTGGCCGCTGTGACGGCGACGGACGCGGGCGCATGGATAGGCCGTGCCATGGAGGCCGTGGACGAGCTTGCAGCCTTCTCGCGCGCCCTGCTGCCCTGCCTTACGGCCACGGCCGCTGCGGGCGGGATGGCCGGGTCTGCGGCGGCGAAGTACGCGGCGACAAGCCTGTTCATGGACGTGCTGATAACGCTCTCGCGCACGCTGCTGCTGCCTATGGCCTACGCGCTGCTGGCCGTGCGGACGGCCGGGGCCGCGTTGGGCAGCGGCGCGCTGGACGGGGCGGCCAGGCTGATAAAATGGCTCTGCGCCGCGCTGACCACGCTGGTCATGACGGCGTTCACGCTGTGGCTGACGCTCAGCTCGGCGGTGTCCGGCGCGGCGGACGCGGCGGCCTCGCGCGCGGCCAAGACGGCGATCTCGGCGGCGCTGCCGGTGGTGGGCGGCATAATCTCGGACGCGGCTTCGACCCTGGTGGCCGGGGCGGGGCTGCTGCGCTCGGCGATTGGCGCGCTGGGCCTTGCGGCGGTGCTGGCCGTGTGCCTCGCGCCATTTGCGGCGCTTGGGCTGCGCTATCTGCTGTACAAGGCCGCCGCCGCGCTGGCGGGGGCTTTCGCGGACAGCCGCCTGGCCGGCCTGATTTCGGACATAGGCGGCGTTTTCGCGCTGGCGCTGGGCGTGACGGGGGCCTGCGCGGCGATGCTCTTCATCTCCGTCATATCCTTTGTGAAGGCGGTGGGCGCGTGAGCGGTATAATCTCTGCCTGGGTGAAGGCGCTCTCGGGCGCCGGGCTGTTCTGCGCCGCGGCGGCGGCGCTCTGCCCGCCGGGAAGGGTCAGACGCGTGCTGGGGCTGGCCTGCGGCTGCGTGATGCTGGCCGCGCTGCTCTCGCCGGCGGCGCAGCTGGACATAGACGCCTACGCGCGGGAGGCGGCAAGGTACGGCCAGGCCGCGCGCGAGGCGGCGGGGCTTGCACAGGAGGCGGCGGTTGCGCTCGAGCGCGAAGTCATAGAGCGCGAGTGCGCGGCATATATAACGGACAGGGCGGACGCGCTGGGCCTGGGAGCTGCGGAGGCCGTCGTGACCGCGCGCTGGAGCGCGGACGGCTTCTGGTACCCCTGGGAGTGCAGCGTGGCGGCGGAGAACAGCGCCGCGCTGTCCGACGCCATCGAGGGCGAGCTTGGGATACCGCCGGAGCGGCAGAGCTGGGGGGTGGAGGCTTGACATTTTCGCTCAAAGAGCTTTCGCGCCACAAGTATCTGCTCCTGATTGCGGCCTGCGCCGCGGCGATACTGCTGCTGCCCGCCGGCTCCGGCGGCGAGGATCAGTCCGCGAGCGGCACGGAGGCGCGGCTTGAGTACGTCCTCTCCGGCATAGAGGGGGCGGGCCGCGTGAGCGTCCTCTGCTCGGAGGAGGGCGCGGCGGTGGTGTGCGACGGCGCGTCCAGCGCGAAGGTGCGCCTGGCGGTCGTGCGGGCCGTAAGCGCCTACACGGGCCTGGGCAGCGACAGGATAGCCGTACTGGAGCGGGGCTGAGCCATACCCGGCCGCGGCGCAGCGCCGCTCCGCGTCTATACGAATAACCTGAGGGAGGCAGTTCATGTGAAAAAGGCAAAACGCAGCATTGTCGTCGCCACGGTCCTGGTGTTCGTCTGCGCGGCGGTGTACTTCAACTGGTCGTACAACAACCGCCGCGACGGCGCCGAGGGCGTGATGAGCGAGCAGGAAGAACCCGGCGGCGCGGCCGCGGCGGCCGGGGAGGACGATTACTTCGCCCAGGCGCGCCTGACGCGCCAGACCTCGCGCGACGAGGCGCTGGGCCTGCTGGAGACCGCGGCCTCCGGCGAGGGCGTCAGCCAGGAGACGATAGACGGCGCGATGAACGACATCGCCGCAATGGCGACGTGGTCGATGCAGGAGACGCAGATAGAGAACCTCCTGCTTGCAAAGGGCTTCGACGACTGCGTGGTGTACATCACCGGCGACGGCGTCACGGCGGCCGTACCCGCCCCGCTGGAGGGGCTGTCCGCGGCCAGCGTGGCGCAGATCACGGAGACGGTCATTGGCGAGACCGGCTGTACGGCGGAGGACATCCGCGTCATAGAGGTCAAAGGCGGCAAGGCTTCCCCTGCGCAGGCCACGCCAGCGCCGGGCGCCTCCGCCAGCCCCGCGCCCGGCGCTTCGGGCGAGGCCTGAGAGCGCGGCGCGCCGCACCCCCGGCCCGGAACACTATCCGGGCCGGGGATTTCTGCGCTCTGGACTTTGCCCGCGCCGAATGGTACAATAGCCGCGAAGCGGCTATTGTACGCAGGTTAATGTCCTTTTTCTCGCCCCTTCGGGGCAACCGAAAAAGATGACGCTGTACCACGACGGCGCGGCCGTCGTGGTACAATAGCCGCAGCGCGGCTATCGTACGCGGGTCAATGCCCTTTTTACCACGACGGCGCGGCCGTCACGGCACAATCAGGCCGGCGAATTGCGGAGGTGTGATATGGACGGCTTTGACAGGGAACTCAGGCGCTTGCGCGAGGATGTGGCGCGCGCCGCCCAGCTGCGCGCCAGGCTCAAGGCCATGCGCCCCCGGCGCGAGCCGCTTGCGGAAAAGGAGCGTGTGCTTGCGGAGCTGCGCGCCGGCGCGGAGGAGGACGTGGAAAGGCTCGAGGGCGGCAGCCTGGCCAGGTTTTTCTTCTCCCTGACCGGCTCGCTGGAGGAGCGGCTTGAGCGCGAGACGGAGGAGGCCCGCGCCGCCGCGGTCAAGCATGACGCGGTGCGCCGCGAGCTGCGGGATCTGGAGGCGGACATCCTCGCGTCCACGTCGGAGCTGGACGCCCTGCGCGGCTGCGAGCAGCGCTACGCCGAGGCGGTGGAGCGCAAGGCGGAGGCGCTGAAGTCGGCCGGCGCCCCCTGCGCCCCGGCCCTTGAGCAGCTGGAACAAAAGCTCGCCGCCGCGGCGCTGGAGCGCCGCGAGCTGGAGGAGGCCGTCCGCGCGGGCGAGGAGGCCGAGTCCGCCGCCTGCGCCGCGCTGGACTGCCTCGAGTCGGCCTCCACGCTCGGCACGCTGGACGTCTTAGGCGGCGGGCTGATGGTAAACATGGCGAAGTTCGAGCAGATAGACGAAGCCCAGGACCAGCTGGAGAAGCTGGGCGTGGCGCTGCGCCGCTTCAGTACGGAGCTGTGCGAGCTGGGAGAGGGCCTGCAGCTGGAAATTGACTCCTCCACCTGCTTTGCGGACATTTTCCTGGACAATATCTTCACCGACGCCATGGTGCGCTCGCTTGTGTGGGACGCCGGGCAGGACGTATCCGGGATCCTGGACCGCATACGCGAGCGGCTCGGCGGCCTGCGGCCTGAGCTGGAGCGCAGCCGCTCCGTGGAGAGCGGGCTGAACGCGGAGTACGAGCGCCTGGTGCTCGGGGAGTGATATGGAACTGGTTTCGATTGTATATGCCGCCGTATTCGCCCTGGCGGGGCTGGCCGCCGCCAGGCTGCTGCTGCCAGAGACCAGGCCGCTCAAGCGCGCGGCGGCGGGCCTCTCCTTCGGCCTGGCGCTGCTCATGTGGCTGCCCGCGCTGGCGGCCTTCTGTATGGGCTTCACCGTTGCGGCGCAGCTTGCCGCGCTGGCCGCGGCCGCGGCGCTGCTCTTCGCCGCCGCGCTGCTCATACGCCGCCGCGAGGCGGGCCTGCCGCGGAGGGAGCGCTTTTCGCTTCGCGGCGAGGCGAGGTGCCTCGTAAGCTGCCTGCCGCTCATCGTCCTTATCTGGGTGCTGATGCTCAACCACGTCATAACCCCGGCCTCGGACGGCTCGCTCCATTCGGGACAGAGCACCTACGGAGATATGTGTATGCACCTGGGCTTTATCAGCAGCATCTCCGTCCAGCGGGCCTTCCCGCCGGAGTACTCCATACTCCCGGGCGTGGAAGTGGGCTACCCCTTCCTCTGCGACAGCGTCAGCTCCACCTTCCTCACGCTGGGCGCCGGGCTGCGCTTTGCGGCGCTGCTGCCCATGCTCTACGCCGGCGCGGCGGTAGTGTTCGGGGCCTATTTCCTGTTTGAGACCTGGCTGGGCAGGCGCGCCGCGCCGCTCGCGACGTATATGTTCTTCATAGGCGGCGGCTTCGGCTTCGCCTACTTCTTCGACCTCGCGAAGGCCGCCGGCGCGGACAGCCTTTATGAGCTGATGCACGGCTTCTACCAGACGCCCACAAACCAGAGCGAGCTGGGCCTGCGCTGGGTAAACCCCATTGCGGATATGCTTGTGCCGCAGCGGGCCACGCTCTTTGGCTGGGCGCTGCTGTTCCCGGCGCTGACGCTGCTCTACCGCGCGGCGATAGGGCGCGAATCGCGGCTGTTTTACCCCCTCGGCGTGCTGGCGGGGCTTATGCCCATGGTGCATACGCACAGCTTCCTCGCCCTGGGCCTTGTCTCGCTGTTCCTGCTCGCGGCGGAGTGCGCGGGCGCCCTGCGCTCGCCGGACCCGGGCAGGCGTGGGCATATCCTCCGCTTCCTCGCCTACGGGCTTATCGCCGCCGCGCTCGCCGCGCCGCAGCTTTTCGCCTTCACCTTCCGCCAGGCGGGGGAGGGCGGCTTCCTGCGGCTGCACTTCAACTGGGCCAACGTTACGGATTCCTGGCTCTGGTTCTACGTAAAGAACTGGGGGCTGGTCTTTATCCTGCTCGTACCGGCCTTCCTCGCCGCGAGGAGGGAGAGCCGGCTGTTCTTCGGCGGCGGGGCCCTCGTATGGGCGGTGGCGGAGTTCGTGGTGTTCCAGCCGAACGACTATGACAACAACAAGCTGCTGTTTGTCACCTGGCTGCTCGCCTGCGGGCTGGCGGCGGAATATCTGCTGGGCGCGTGGGACAGGCTCCGCGCCGGCGGAGACCGGCCGCAGAGGCTGTCGGCCGGGGCCGCCGCCGTGATATTCTGCCTCGCGCTCTTCACCTCGGGGGCGATGACCCTCGCGCGCGAATACGTCAGCGGCGACCACCTGAGCCTCAGGGGCGGCGCGCACATCGAGGAGAGCGGCTACCAGGTCGCGAGCGCCGACCACGTGGCCATGGCGGAGTGGATATGCGCCAACACGCCGGAGGACGCCGTGTTTTTGACCGCGCCTAACCACAACAACTCCGTCGCCATACTCACCGGGCGCAGCATAGTCTGCGGCTCGCCGAGCTTCCTTTACTACCACGGCCTGGATTACGCCGGGAGGCAGGAGGACGTCCGCCTGGCCTATGAGCAGCCGGAGACGGGCCTTATGAGCGCCGCCGCGGCCTACGGCGCGGACTATGTGCTCATAAGCTCCTACGAGCTGGGCGAGTTCGACGTGGACTCCGCCTGGTTCGCGGAAAACCTGCGCGAGGTCTACAGCGGCGGCGAGTGTACGCTTTACGAAATAGCGGAAAACTAAGGCTTTATTTTCACGGAAGTCTGTGGTACAATACCGTATTGCCATAACGATAAGGAGGTTCCGGCAATGGGCGAGAACTACATCACCTGCCAGGGCGAAAAGGGCAGCATAAATATCTCCGAGGACGTGCTTTACTCCATGGTGCGCGCCGCCGTCGGCGAGATAGACGGCGTGGCGGCGCTCTCCAACAACGCGGGCGCCGAGCTGGCCGAGCTGCTGGGCATCAAGAACGCCGGCAAGGGCGTCAAGGTCCAGATAGCCGACGGCCGCATCACGGTGGACATCATCATCATGGTGCGCTACGGCTCCAACGTCGTCGGCGTCGCCAGGCAGGTGCAGGACGCCGTGACCGCCGCGGTGGAATCCATGACCGGCATGGGCGAACCCGTGGTGAACGTCCACGTCTCCGGCGTGGCCTTCGACAAATGACCAGGACGAGGGCCAGGGACGCCGCCGTCAGGCTTATCTGCGCGCAGGCTGCCACCGGGCAGGAGCCGGACGGGCTGGTAGACGATTACTTTGAACCCGAGCACCTCGCCTCCCTCGCCGGGGAGGAGGGCGCCATAACCGAAATGCCGGACGAAAAGCAGCTGGACTACATCAAGCGCGTCGTGCGCGCCGCGGCCGAGCGCCGCGCGGAGCTGGACGGGTACATCCGCCGCTACGCGCTGGGCTGGAGGCCGGAGCGCATATCCCGCACGGCCGTGGCCGTGCTCAGCTGCGCCATGACGGAGATACTCTACCTCGGCGACGGCGACGTCAGCCCCGAGGTCGCCATCAACGAGGCCGTAGAGCTGGCCAAGAGCTTTGAGGAGCCGGAGACCGTCTCCTTCATAAACGGCGTGCTGGGCGGCTTCGTCCGCGGCGAGCTGGGCGGCGCGCAGAACGTTGAGCAGGGCGCTGAACAGGCCGGAGAGGCGGAGGCCGGCGCGGAATGAACGAGCGTGCCGTCAGCGTAAGCGAGCTGAACGCGTACATCAAGCAGCTTGTGGACGGAGACGGCTTCCTCGCCTCCGCAGCCGTGAGGGGAGAGCTTTCAAACTACAAGGTCTATCCCTCCGGCCACCACTATTTTACGCTCAAGGACTCCGAAAGCGCGCTGCGCTGCGTCATGTTCCGCTACTCCGCGTCCAAGCTGCGCTTCCGGCCGGAAAACGGCATGG
>CALWYT010000174.1 GCA_944385835.1 uncultured Oscillospiraceae bacterium
CCCCCCTTTCCTTTGGGATATAGTTGTACTTATTTAGTGTCGGATACTTTCTTGCCGCCATCCGATTTGCCCGGGCGGTACACACCTTTACTGTGATGTGCGACAGGTATTCAGTTGCTGTATTAAGCATATTTGCTTAACTATACACCATCATTATACTAAACAAATTCCGTTATGTCAAGAGGTTTGTGAGAAAATATTAAACTTTTTTGTTTCTGCTATCTTGACAAACACTAAACATATCTGTTATAATATGTGTAACGATATAGTAAGGAGTGAAAAACTATGGCAATCGGTGAAAGAATCCGTTTTATACGCAATCTGCGTGGTATGACGCAGAAGTGGCTCGGTCAAGCCGTGGGCTTCCCCGAAAAGACCGCCGATGTTCGCATGGCTCAGTATGAGTCCGGCTCCAGAACGCCTAAAGAGGACTTGGTAAAGTCTCTTGCAAATGTGCTGGAGGTTTCGCCCTTGGCATTGAGCATCCCCGACATTGACAGCAACCTCGGCTTCATACATACGCTTTTCGCCGTGGAAGATTTACACGGTGTAAGAGTAGAGCAAAGCAACAACGAAGTGCATATTGTCTTTGATGGCAGCAAGCCGAATACAGACCGTTCTGTATTTACAATGCTCACCGCTTGGGCAGAGCAAGCAGAGAAGTACAGAAACGGCGAGATCAACAAGGAGCAGTATGACCAGTGGCGTTATACATTCCCGGCTCAGGACACTACACAGCGTTGGGCGAAAGTCCCGTCACAGGAAATCAGCGATATGCTGGTAGATGCCTTTAAGGATAAGCTGAAATAAGACTGTAAATGATAAAAAGCCCGTACTGACATCCCATCAGTACGGGCTAAGATGTTAATATGGGTATTTTGTGAGCCGCCAAGAATTACTCTTTACTCACAAGCCACTTGATACACAGAATAATGGCATCAAAGTGAAATCTTATCAAAACCTTATCAGAAGCGGTGGTCGAAGTCCGAAAAGCCTTGATATTACTGGGTTTTTCGACTTTTCTTTTTTACTCCCACTCGATCGTCGCGGGGGGCTTGCTGGTGATGTCGTAGACTATGCGGTTGATTCCCTTTACCTCGTTCACTATCCTCGTCGAGGCGCGGTCCAGCAGGTCCCAGGGGAGGCGGGCGAAGTCGGCAGTCATGAAGTCGCCGGTGCGGACGGGGCGCAGGGCGAGGGTATAGTCGTAGCTGCGGCCGTCGCCCATCACGCCGACGCTGCGCGTGTTCGTCAGCACGGCGAAATACTGGTCCGGCCTCTCGCAGCCCGCCGCGGCAATCTCCTCGCGGAAAATCGCGTCCGCCTCTCGCAGGGAGCGGAGCTTGTCCTCCGTGACGTCGCCGATGATGCGTATCGCCAGCCCCGGCCCCGGGAAGGGCTGCCGCATGACCAGGCTGTCCGGCAGGCCCAGCTCGCGGCCGAGGGCGCGGACCTCGTCTTTGAAGAGCATAAGCAGCGGCTCGATTATCTCGCGGAAATCCACGTAATCGGGCAGGCCGCCGACGTTGTGGTGGCTCTTTATCACCGCCGCGTCGCCCGCGCCGGACTCAATCACGTCGGGGTATATCGTACCCTGGGCAAGGAAATCGACCCTCCCGAGCTTTTTCGCCTCCGCCTCGAACACACGGATGAACTCCTCGCCGATTATCCTCCGCTTGCGCTCCGGCTCCGTCACGCCGGCGAGCTTGACGAGGAAGCGATCGCGCGCGTCCACGCGGATAAAATTGAGGCTGCGGCCGGAGAACTCTCGCTCCACCTCCTCGGCCTCGCCCTTCCTGAGCAGGCCGTGGTCTACAAAGACGGCGGTCAGCCGCTCGCCCACGGCCTCGCTCAAAAGCGCCGCAGCGACGGAGGAGTCGACCCCGCCGGAGAGCGCGAGCAGGACGCGCCCATCGCCGACCCTGCGGCGGATGCTCTCGACGGCCTCGGCCCTATAGCCGCCCATGGACCAGCTCCCGGAGGCCTTGCAGACCTTATACAGGAAATTCCTTATCATGTCCGCGCCGCGCTCGGTGTGGCTGACCTCGGGGTGGAACTGCACGCCGTAAAAACCGCGGCCCTCGTCCGCGATGGCGGCGTTGGGGCAGGCGGCGCTGCTCGCCGTGCTGCGGAAGCCCTCCGGCACGCGGGCCATGTAGTCGCCGTGGCTCATCCAGACCACGCCCTCGTCCGGCAGGCCGTCGAAGAGGGCGCAGCCCGTGTCAAAGCGCGCGGCGGTGCGCCCGTACTCGCGCGCCGCGTCCGCCTCCGCGGGGACCACGCTGCCGCCCAGATACTGCGCCATGAGCTGGCAGCCGTAGCAGATGCCCAGCACGGGTACGCCCAGGCCGAAGATGCCTGGGTCGGCCCGGGGCGCGTCGGGGGCGTAGACGCTGGCCGGGCCGCCGGTCAGGATAAGCCCCGCCGGCGCGGCCTCGCGCAGCTCTTCAAGCGGCGTGGAGCAGGGCTTCAGCTCGCAGTAGACGCCGCATTCGCGCACGCGGCGGGCGATGAGCTGGTTGTACTGCCCGCCGAAGTCCAGAACAATGACCGTTTCCCGTTTCATTTACCTCTTGTCTCTCTCTTCCTCGTATTTTTCGTGATAGTCGATGATCTCCTGCGCGACGGCGCGCTTGCGCACGCAGCGGTCCATGGCCGAACGGACGATGAAGCGGTGCGCCTCGACCTCCGTCATGCCGCGCATCTTGATGAGTATCAGCTTGGCGCGGTTCACCATGCGGATCTCCTCTATCAGCCTTTTTACATCCTCGTAACTGTACATGCCGGCGTCCCTCCCAACCCGGCGCAAAACGAAAAGCGGCGCCCACGGCGCCGTATGGGCGCCGCCGAACGCCGTGCTTCGCAATATGCGCGCTTACGCTCGAAATATTATATTCTCGCGGCTGCGGCCCTGTCAAGGCAAAACTGGCCCGCGCAGCCCAAAGCCCCCCTGCACGCAGGGGGGCCGGGTTTTCTCGCGCGCCTATTACGCGCCGCCCGCCATAAGCGAGGGCAGCAGGTCCGTAAACGGCGGTACATAGGTAATCAGGGCCAGCAATATCAGGCCGAAGACAAACATTGGTATGGACGCTTTGAGCGTTTCCGAAACGGTGGCCCCGGCGATCTGCTTGCCGAGCAGCATGGCGGTGCCGACAGGCGGGGTGATGAGGCCGAGGTACATATTGAAGCAGAAGATCATCGCGAACTGGAACATGCTGCAGCCGATGGTCTGGAACAGCGGG
>CALWYT010000175.1 GCA_944385835.1 uncultured Oscillospiraceae bacterium
ACGCCACTTGCGGCGAGCGAATCGCCCGAGGCGGCGGAGACGCCCTCGCCCACGCCGTCCGCCGCGCCCAGCCCCACGCCGGAGCCTGAACCGGAGTACGGCTTCTACCGCGAGGACATAAGCTGGACGGCCGCGGAGCTGCGCTGCCGCACCGAGCTGGGCGGCCGGCTGGCCGTCATAGACAGCGCGGAGGAGCTGGCCGAGATAACCGCCGGGGCCGAGGCCGCGGGCATAGACTTCCTCTGGGTGGGCTTCTACCGCTCCAACGGCGAGCTGCACTGGATAGACGGCTCTGACGGCTACTTCGCCTGGGGGCCGGGCGAGCCTTCGGTGACGGACACCGACGGCACGCCGGAGGATTACGGCCTGCTCTGGCGCACGGACGAGGGCTGGATATACAACGACTCGCGCAACGACCCCGCGGCGGACTACCCCGGCGTCTACTCCGGCCGCATAGGCTTCGTCTGCGAGAGCTGAGGACTTGACTGCAAAAGCCCCGGGGGCCGGGCCGTACCGGCCGCGCCGTCCCCGGGGCGCGGCGCGCCCTTTTGCGGGCGGGGGAGGTATCTGATTGAGGGAGAGGCTCGGCGGCGCGGAGGCTGCCGCCTTCGCGCGGGCATTTTTGAAATGGCTGGCCTTCGCGGCCGTGACGGGCGCTGTCTGCGGCCTGGTAGGCTCGGCCTTCTACGGGAGCGTGGCGCTGGCCACGGCGCTGCGCTCGGAGCACGCCTGGCTGCTCTGGCTGCTGCCCTTTGCCGGCGTAGGCATAGCGGCGCTCTACCGCGCCGCGAAGCTCGACGGCCGGGGTCCCGACGCCGTCATCGACGCCATACACGAGGGCCGCGCCATAAGCGTGCTGCTGGTGCCGGTGATCTTCGTCTCCACCGCCGCCACGCACCTCTTCGGCGGCAGCGCGGGGCGCGAGGGCGCGGCGCTGCAGATAGGCGGCGGGCTGGGCCAGAACATCGCGCGGCTCTTCCGCCTGGACGACAAGGACCGCCGCCTGGCTACGCTCTGCGGCATGAGCGCGCTGTTCTCCGCGCTGTTCGGCACACCGCTCACGGCCACCATCTTCGCCCTTGAGGTGGTCAGCGTGGGCGAGATATATTACGCCGGGCTGGTCCCCTGCCTGACCTCGGCGCTGGCCGCCTTCGGCGTCACGGGCCTCTTCGGCATAGCGCCGGAGCGCTTCTCCGTCGCCGCGCCCGCCCTGACGGCCGGCCTGCTCTGGCGCGCCGCCCTGCTGGGCCTGGCCTCGGCGCTGATGAGCGTGCTGCTGTGCGAAACTATGCACCGCAGCGAGCGCCTGGCGAAGCGGCTGCTGCCCAACTCCCTGCTGCGCGCCTTCGCGGGCGGGGCCGCCATCGTCGCGCTCACGTACCTGTGCGGCACGACGGACTACAACGGCGCGGGGACGGACGTGATAGCCGCCGCCATAGAGCAGGGCGCGGCCAGGCCCTGGGATTTCGCGCTCAAGCTGCTGTTCACCGCCGTGACGCTCTCCTGCGGCTTCAAGGGCGGCGAGATGGTACCCACCTTCTTCATCGGCGCCACAATGGGCTGCGCGCTCGGCCCGGCGCTGGGCCTGCCCGCCGGCTTCGCCGCCGCGCTGGCGCTTGCGGGCGTGTTCTGCGGCGCGGTGAACTGCCCCGTCGCCTCCGTCATACTGGCCATAGAGCTGTTCGGCTCCGAGGGCGCGCTCAGCTTCGCCGTCGTCACGGCCGTCTCATATATGCTCTCCGGCTACAGTGGCCTCTACCGCAGCCAGAAGATAGTCTACTCCAAGCTCAAGGCCGAGTTCATAGACATACACGCGAAATAGGGCCGGAGGCGCGGTTTCCGCGGAAAACCACGCGGAAACGCGCCGCGCGAAGGTCGGCCCGGACGCAAAAAATCCACCAGCCTAAGGCTGGTGGATTTTTGCTTTGCGCTGGGCGGAGCGGCGGACTCAGCCGTTGGTCCACTTCCACTCGGCGACCTCGGGGAGGTCTACGCCGTACTTGGCGATGTACTGCTTGTGCTCGACGAGCTTGTCCTTCATCTGCTGGACGAGGTACGCGCCGCGGTTGCCGAGCTGCGGCAGGTTGTAGAGCGCGGTCTGCACGAGGTTGAAGCGGTCGAGCCTGTTGAGCACGCGCATATCGAAGGGCGTGGTGATGGTACCCTCTTCGATGTAGCCGCGGACGTGCAGGTTCTTGTTGTGGCGCTTGTAGGTCATCTCGTGGATCAGGCTCGGATAGCCGTGGAAGGCAAAGACAATGGGCTTGTCGGTGGTGAAGAGCATGTCGTAGTCCCTCTGGCTGAGGCCGTGGGGATGCTGCTCCTCGCTCTGCAGGCGCATGAGGTCGACGACGTTGACCACGCGGATCTTCAGCTCGGGGAAGGCGTCGCGCAGTATCGTGACGGCGGCGAGCGTCTCGAGCGTCGGGGTGTCGCCGCAGCAGGCCATGACGATGTCCGGCTCCTCGCCCTCGTCGGTGCTGGCCCACTGCCAGATGCCGATGCCCTGGGTGCAGTGCTTTACGGCCTGCTCCATGGTCAGCCACTGGGGCCGCGGGTGCTTGGAGGCGACTATGACGTTGACGTAGTTGCGGCTGCGGATGCAGTGATCGAAGCAGCTGAGCAGGCAGTTGGCATCGGGCGGCAGGTAGAGGCGCACGACGTCGGCCTTCTTGTTGGCGACGTGGTCCAGGAAGCCGGGGTCCTGATGCGTGAAGCCGTTGTGGTCCTGCTGCCAGACGTTGCTGGCGAGGACGTAGTTGAGGCTGGCTATATCGGCCCTCCAGGGCAGCTGGTTGCAGACCTTGAGCCACTTGGCGTGCTGGCTGAACATACTGTCCACGATGCGGATGAAGGCCTCGTAGCTGTTGAAGAAGCCGTGGCGGCCGGTGAGCAGGTAGCCCTCGAGCATACCCTGGCAGACGTGCTCGGAGAGCATGGAGTCCATGACGCGGCCGTCGTGGGCGAGGTGGTCGTCGATGTCGAGGGTCTCGCCGTCCCAGGCGCGGTCGGTCTCCTCGAACACGGCCTGCAGGCGGTTGGAGGCGGTCTCGTCCGGGCCGAAGCTGCGGAAGTTGCGCTCCTTCTCATTGAGCCTGTAGATGTCGCGGACGAACTTGCCGCACTCGGTCATGTCGCTGGCCTCGACGCTGCCGGGGAAGGGTACGTCCACGGCGTAGTCGCGGAAGTCGGGCATACGCAGGTCCTTGAGCAGCTTGCCGCCGTTGGCGTGGGGGTTCATACCCATGCGGCGGTCGCCCTCGGGGGCCAGGGCCAGGATCTCCGGCACGGGGTGGCCCTCAGCGTCGAACAGCTCCTCGGGACGGTAGCTGCGCAGCCAGCTCTCGATCTGGCGGATGTGCTCGGTGGAGTCGGGGTTGATGGGGACCTGGTGCGCGCGCCAGTAGTTCTCAACCTTCAGGCCGTCGACATAGTCGGGGCCGGTCCAGCCCTTGGGCGTGCGCAGGACGATCATCGGCCAGCGCGGGCGCGCCGTGTTGCCGTTGACGCGGGCGTCGGCCTGGTAGGCAAGGATCTTCTCGACGCACTCGTCCAGGGCGTCGGCCATGGCGCGGTGCATGGTCATGGGGTCGCTGCCCTCGACGAAGTACGGCTCCCAGCCGCAGCCGTGGAAGAAGGCCTCCAGCTCGTCGTGCGGGACGCGGGCAAAGACGGTGGGGTTGGCGATCTTGTAGCCGTTGAGGTGCAGTATGGGCAGCACGGCGCCGTCGGTCTTGGCGTTGATGAACTTGTTCAGCTGCCAGCTGGTGGCGAGCGGGCCGGTCTCAGCCTCGCCGTCGCCGACGACGCAGGCGACGATGAGGTTCGGGTTATCGGTCACGGCGCCGAAGGAGTGCGCGAGGGAGTAGCCCAGCTCGCCGCCCTCGTTGATGGAGCCGGGGGTCTCGGGCGCGACGTGGCTGGGGATGCCGCCGGGGAAGGAGAACTGCTTGAAGAGCTTCTGCATACCTTCCTTGTCGCGGGTGATATTGGGGTAGACTTCCTGATAGCTGCCGTCGAGCCAGTCCTGTGCGACCATGGCGTTGCCGCCGTGGCCCGGGCCGGAGACATAGATCATGTCGAGGTCAAATTCCTTGATAACGCGGTTGAGGTGGGTGTAGATGAAGTTCTGCCCGGGTACGGTACCCCAGTGGCCGACGATCTTCTTCTTGATGTCATCTGCGCTGAGGGGTTTCTCCAGCAGCGGGTTGTCCAGCAGGTAGAGCTGGCAGGCGGAGAGGTAGTTGGCCGCGCGCCAGTATTTGTCCATATTGGCGAGCATTTCTTCTGTGGCGGGAACCCTAGTCTTGTCCGACATCGCTTTTCCTCCTTGAATATACTTTGCGTAAACAGATGGGATTAGCTATCATGGGTAGTATATCACAATTTCCCAAAATTGAAAGGATGATTTATTGTAATACCATGCTTTTT
>CALWYT010000176.1 GCA_944385835.1 uncultured Oscillospiraceae bacterium
CCTTCGTCGCTGCCGACCTCTCGTTTGGATTTTCTTGCATTGTTTCGCGGTTCTCCTTCCCATCTTTTGTTTTGCTCTCTTCTCTCATAGCTGCTCTCAACAGCTGGCATGGATTATAATTCAGGCCCGCGATTGTTTCAATTCGAAAGCACAGACGCCGTGAAACCGCGTTTTCTGCACTTTGACCAGGGCATTACAGCGCTGATTTGACCAGGCTGCTCCCGGCTGGGCCAGTTGTCAGTAATTTCACATCGATTTTCCATCCATTTAGCTCCATCGCCAAAAACTAAACTAACTTTTTCTCGTGCGGAAAGTGCATTTTGCAAAAGCATTTTTTTCGAGACAGTATTGTGTGTTTTGTAGAAATATTGCATACATCTTGATTTTGGGAGGGTGGCTGTGGTAAATTAGTTACGTAAGAACGAAGTTATCCAAGTGCAGAAGCGGGCCTTCTGCGCCGAATTTGCATCTCAGGTGGTTGGCTTTTGATGAACAGGGAAAAACTCGAAAGCTATTTGGAAACGAACCCTTTCGCCAAGCTGAGCGACGTTGTCACCCAGATACTGTACGACGAGATCGTGGTCCTCGACGTCCCCCCTGCCTCAAAGCTGAATATCAACCAGATCGCCACCGACCTGGGCATCTCGCGCACCCCGGTCGTGGAGGCCATCAACCGGCTTCAGGCCATCGGCTTTGTGGAGCAGCGGCCGCACTCCAGCGGCTTCTACGTCACAGACATGAACATGCGCGACATGATAGACCTCTACGCGGCGCGCACCGCCATCGAGTGCGAGGCCGCGGCGCTCTGCGCAGAGAACGCCTCCACTGAGGCCATCGCGCAGATGGACAACCTGGCCACCGAGTTCAAAAAGGCCGTCCCCAAGCTGGACGGCATACGCCTGAAGGAAACCGACATGCCCTTCCACAAGCTGATCGTCGACTCCTGCGGCAACAAGTACCTTATCCGCAGTTACAACGAACTGCTGCCCAATCTGAAGATGTACCAGGGTTCCTGGACAAAGTTCATCAACCCGGGGAGCACCAACCCCTGGTCAAGCCAGGTCGTGCATCAGCACGTGGCCATCGTCTCGGCCATCAAGCTGCACATACCCGCGCTGGCGCGCCAGTCCATGGCGGACCACATCCAGTCCAGCCTGAACTTTGTCGCCTACTGCGACGACAAGGGCGACCCCTTCGCCATCTTCAAGCGCAGCCCGGATAAGGGAAAGTCCAGCA
This sequence comes from uncultured Oscillospiraceae bacterium, assembly GCA_944385835.1. Classification (GTDB taxonomy): domain Bacteria; phylum Bacillota; class Clostridia; order Oscillospirales; family Oscillospiraceae; genus Scatomorpha. The sequence goes on from CALWYT010000176.1 coordinate 1,237, forward strand.
AGGAGTGAGAGAATGAAGATTGCGATGATCGGCTCCGGCGCGGCCGGGAGCGTGTTCGCGGCCTACCTGCGCCGCGGCGGCGCGGATATGTACCTTGTAGACAAATACAAGGCCCACATGGATAAGATAGCCGCGGAGGGCCTGACCTTCCGCTGCAAGGGCGAGGAATGTGTGCTCACGGGCTTCCACACCACCGATTCGGCGCTGAACCTGCCCGAGATGGACATAGTCATCCTCATGGTCAAGGCCACGCAGACCGACGGCGTCATGCCGGAGGTCATGCACTGCGTGGGCGCCAGGACCGTCGTCGTCTCCCTGCAGAACGGCATCGGCAACGACGAGATACTCATGAAATACGTCCCCAGGGGCCGCATCATGTACGGCGCCGGCGTAATAGGCACCGAGCTGGCCGGCCCCGGCGTCTGCGTCAGCAAGCCCGAGGACGGCGTGCAGATGTTCTTCGGCGCCGCGGAGAAAAGCCCGGAGACCGACGCGGCCGGCAGGTACCTCGAGGAGGCCTTCGAGGCGGGCGGCTGCCACGCCAGCTTCGAGGAGGACGTGCGCGTATTGCTGTGGAAGAAGGCCGTAACGAACAGCGGCTACAACGCCGTCTGCGCGGTCACGCGGCTGCGCCTCCACTTCGTCATGGACAACGACTGGGGCATGAAGCTGCTCATGAACGTCTGGCGCGAGGGCTGCGCCGTTGCGAAGGCCCTGGGCGTCGGCGACATATGGCCGCTGATAGAGGCCGACATCGAAAACCTGCGCGCCAACCTCGGCGACTACTACCCCAGCATGGCGCAGGACGCCGTGCTCAACCGCAGGCAGACGGAGGTCGAGGTGCTCAACGGCGCCATCGCCATGTATGGCGAGCGGCTGGGCGTACCCACGCCGTACAACAGCGTCCTCGCCGACATAGTCCGCTGCGTCCAGGCCAATTACGCCAACCAGTACGGCGCAGAAAACGGCTGACGCGGCCTAAACCGTGCTCCCCGCCGCCAAAGCGCGGCGCATCTCATAGTCTGCACCAACCCAGGCGCGCCTCCGCCCTGCCGCGCGAGGCCCCGCCGCCAGCGCGTGCGCGTCCTCCGGGGCGCGGGCGCAAGCCACAACAGCATACCGAAGCGCGCCCCGCCGAAGGAAGGAGAGAGCCTGGAGCCGGGGGGCCGGACGCCAGAGGAAGGAGAGAGCCTTTGCCGCCGGTACGCGCGGAGGAAAGAGAGAGAAGCGGCGGCCGGCACGGCGGCGCGGGAAGGAGAGAGCCTGCGGCGCGCGCAATCCGGCGGCCGGTCCCGGCGCGGGGAGGAGAGAACCCGGGCCGCGGCGAAAAAAGATCAAAATGAGAAAGGACACCACAAATGAAAATCGCAATGGTAGGTTCCGGAGCGGCCGGCAGCGTTTTTGCCAGCTACCTGCGCGCCGGCGGCGCCGACATGACCCTTATAGACCCCTATAAGGCCCACATGGACGCCGTCCGCGACCACGGCATGAGGTTCACCATCTATCCCGACAGGACCACCCTCCTCACCGGCTTCCACACCGCGTACAGCGCGGACGAGGTCGGGACCATGGACATCGTCATCTTCATGACCAAGGCCAACCAGCTTGAGAGCGCCATCCAGGGCGCGAAGCCCTGCATAGGCGAGGACACCGTGCTCGTCAGCCTTATCAACGGCCTCGGCAACGACGACAAGCTGCTCAAATACTACCCCGCCTCCCGCTGCATGGTCGGCTCCGGCGTCATAGGCACCGCGCTTGACGGCCCCGGAGGCTGCGTTTCCACCCCCAGCGAGGGCGTTATAATGAACTTCGGCGCGCTGGAGAACAACCCGCTCACCCAGGCCGCCGGCAAGTACATGGAGGACTGCTTCAACAAGGGCGGCTGCGAGGCCGTGTTCCGCGAGGACGTCCTGCCCTTCATCTGGAAGAAGGTCATCGTCAACTGCACGGTCAACACCGTCTGCGCCGTCACCCGCCTGAAGATAGGCTATGTGGAGAACAACCCCTGCGGCCGGAAGCTCTTCCACAACGTCATCCGCGAGTGCTGCGCCGTCGCCGAGCACAAGGGCGTCCACATCGACCCCGAGGAGTTCATCCGCGTAGACCACCAGCACATCATCGACAACATCTCCGACTACTATCCCAGCATGGCGCAGGATATGCTCTATAAGAAGCTGCGCACCGAGGTGGACACGCTCACCGGCGCGATAAGCGATTACGGCAAGCAGTTCGGCGTCCCCACCCCCACCTGCGACGTGCTCAGCGACATCGTCCGCTGCGTGCAGGACAACTACGACAACCAGTACGGAGAGGCCAACGGCGCCGTGAACGCCTGAGCCGGAAGCAGACAATCTCCCCCGCGCGCGCCGTGCCGCGCGCGGGGACAACGGAGGAAGCTATGAAAGAGGTAATCGTACTCATCGGCAACTACGGCTCCGGCAAGACCGAGCTGGCGCTCAACTTTGCCTTCCAGGCGGCCAGCCAGGGCAGGAAGGTCGAGCTGCTGGACCTGGACATGGTCAACACCTATTTCCGCCTGACCGACCGCCAGGGGCTTATCAAGTCGAAGGAGATACGCCTTGTCTCGCCGAACTTCGTCCACTCCAGCGTTGAGACGCTTTCGCTGCCCGCCGAGGTGGCCAGCGCCTTCGCCCTCGACTGGGACACCGTCATCTTCGACGTCGGCGGCGACCCCGCGGGCGCCACGGCCCTCGGCCGCTACCGCGAGGACTTCGACGCGCTGCCGGAGGGCAGCCTCAAGGTGCTCAACGTCGTCAACACCCGCCGCCCCCTGGCCGGCACGGCCGACAAGCTGCTCAGCCTTATGGAGGGGATGCAGCGCCACTCCCGCCAGAAGGTCAGCGGCTTTATCAACAACACCAACCTCGCCCGTCTCGCCAGCGCCGACGACCTGCGCAGCGGCTACGAGGTGATCGCCGAGGCCAGCCGCCGCAGCGGCGTCCCCGTGCTGTACACCTCCGGGCGGCCCGACCTGCTGGAGCAGTTCCTCGCCGAGGGGCATGACCCGCAGTACATTGGCACGCCCATGCCCATCGAGACGTATATGCACCGCGACTGGGAGACCTTCACGCGCGAGGGCCTGTAGGGCCGCGCGGCGCCCGGGCGGGCGCAGATCCGCCCCTGACTTAGTCAACCACGTAAACTATTTAATAGAAACGAGGTAGAAGCATGGTAAAGTTCACTATCAACGAAGAGCTGTGCAAGGGCTGCGGGCTTTGCGTCCGCGCCTGCCCGAAGAAGATCCTGCAGCTCTCCAAAACCAAGCTGAACGCCAAAGGCTATCACCCGGCTGAGATGACCGACATCTCGGCCTGCATAGCCTGCGCGTCCTGCGCCCGCACGTGTCCCGATGTGGTAATCCGCATCGAGAAGGAATGAGGAGGTACAAGACATGGAATTGACTCTTATGAAGGGCAGTGAAGCTATAGCCGAGGCCGCTATCCGCTGCGGCTGCCGCTACTTCTTCGGCTACCCGATCACCCCGCAGACTGAGATCCCCGAGTACATGTCCGAGCGTATGCCCGAAATCGGCGGCTGCTTCCTGCAGGCTGAGAGCGAGGTCGGCGCCATCAACATGGTCTACGGCGCCGCCGGCACCGGCGCACGCGTCCTGACCAGCTCCTCCTCCCCCGGAGTCTCCCTCAAGCAGGAGGGCATCAGCTACATCGCCGGCGCGCAGCTGCCCTGCGTCATCATGAACGTCATGCGCGGCGGCCCCGGCCTCGGCTCCATCCAGGCCGGCCAGGGCGACTACTTCCAGGCCACCAAGGGCGGCGGCCACGGCGACTACCACCT
>CALWYT010000177.1 GCA_944385835.1 uncultured Oscillospiraceae bacterium
CTGGGAGCGGCGCGAGGAGTTCGCGCGGCTCATGCTGGAGCACACCTCTACGCTGGGCGTGCGCGTCTACGCGCCGGAGCGCTACCGGCTGGAGCGCTCGGTGGAGGAGCTTGAGACGCCCTATGGCCGCGTGCGGGTAAAGCGCTCTGCCGGCTTCGGCGTGGAGAGGGCCAAGCCTGAGTTCGAAGACCTTGCGCGCCTCGCGCGCGAGACGGGCCGCCCTATAGCGCAGCTGCGCCGCGAAGTTGAAAAGCTGATGTAAACGCCCGCTGCGGCGCGCTCTTGTCGAGCGCGCCGCAGCGGTTTTCCATGCCCTTATACGCCGCCGGTTTTGACCGCCGGGAGGCAGGCCCCTAATGCGCGATGAACTCTTCAACGGCACTTTTGTACCGCCCCGGGTCCGCTATGTAGCTGAGGCCGTGGCCCGCGCCGGGGAAGGTGACAAGCGTGTGCGGCCCCGCGCACGCGGCGGCGATTTCCCGGGACATATCGCAGGGGACGAAGCGGTCGTCCTCCCCATGGATGAGGAGGATTGGTATCTGCGCCGAGGCGACGGCGGCGAGCGCGTCCGCGTCGCGCAGGCTGAAGCCGCCGAAGAGCCGCGCGGCAAAGCGGACGACGGCGGTCAGCGGCCCGGCCGGGAGATGAAGCCCGCCTATGACCTTTCGGATTATGGCCTCAGCGGTGGAATAGGGGCTGTCGGCGATTATGCCTCGCACCGTACCCGGCAGCTCCAGCCCGGCGGCCATCAGCACCGTGGCCGCGCCCATGGACACGCCGGCAAGGTAGAGCGGCGTATCCGGCCCGAAACGCAGGAAGACGTAGCGCGCCCAGCTCTGGCAGTCGCAGCGCTCGCGCGCGCCGAAGGTGATGAGCCTCCCGCCGCTTTTTCCATGCGCCCGCTGGTCTACGGCGAGGGTGTTCATGCCCAGCTCCCGCGCGAGCCTGTTCCCGCCGCAGAAGTCGCGCACCGCCGCGCCGCGGTAGCCGTGCATCTGTATCTGCACCGGTGCGCCGTCTCGCAGGTGATAGTACCTCGCGCGCAGGCTTACGCCGTCAAAGGCAGTTATGCGTATTTCCTCGAAGGGCAGGGCCTCCATCTCGCGTATGAGCGAGAGCATGACGCCGCGCCCGGCCCGGTACTGTTCACCCGAGGGGATGCAGTCGTCCCCGGTGCGCAGCCTGTACGGCGAATAGAAGGCGGCGAGAAAGACAACGAGCGGCAGGAGCAGCGCCGCGGCCGCGGCGGCGGCAAAAATCCACAGAAGGGGCATTTATGATACCTCCGATACGGCGCGAATCAGCGCTTATTGCTCCTGCGCCATATGCGCTGCTCCCCGGCGGCCTTTATCAGCTCCTCGCGGAAATCCGGGTGAGCGAGCGAGACCAGCAGCTCCGCGCGCTCCCAGCTGGAGCGGCCGGCCAGGTTGGCGACGCCGTTCTCCGTGGCTATGTAGTAGGCCTGGCTGCGCGGCGAGGTGATTATCTCGCCGCAGAAGTGGGGGACTATGTTGCTGCGCCGCTGTCCGTCCTTGCCCACACGGGAGCTGGCCAGGCAGATGAAGGCCTTCCCGCCGCGGCTCATGGACGCGCCGGTGAGGAAGTCCACCTGCCCGCCGGTGCCGGAGATGTGGCGCAGCCCGGCGCTCTCGCTGCTTATCTGGCCGTAGAGGTCCACGGCTACGCAGCTGTTGAGGCTGATGAAATTGTCCATGCAGGCTATCACCTGCGGGTCGTTGACATAGGAGATCGGCAGCGAGATAACGCCCGGGTTCTCGTCCAGCCAGTCGTACAGCTCGCGCGAGCCGGTGGCGATGCCGAAGACGCCCTTGCCGGGGAAGAGGGACTTGCGCCGGTTTGTGAGCACGCCGGCGCGGTACAGGTCGAGGAAGCCGTCGGTACACAGCTCTGTGTGCATACCCAGGTCCCTGAGGCCGCTCCCGGCGAGGACGGTACCCAGGGCGTCCGGCGTGCCGCCTATGCCAAGCTGCAGCGTCGCGCCGTCGCATATGTACGGCAGGATGTGGTTGGCAATCGCGACGTCCTCCGCCGAGGGGGTCTTGTGTCCCACGGTCGGCACCTCGTCCGAGTGGCCCTCCACAACCATCGCGACGTCGGAGATATGTATGCTCTCGTTAAAGGCCCCGTACACCTTGGGCAGGCGCGGGTTTATCTCCAGGACTATCTTGCCTGCGCGGCCTATCATGTCCAGCGCGGTGCCGGTGGAGACGGAGAGGTTGAAGTAGCCGTGCCTATCCATGGGCGCGGCGCAGACAAAGGCCACGTCCACGCGCAGGAATTCCCGGTGATACCAGGCCAGGTTGCGGAAAACCATGGGGGAGTAGTAGGCCGCACCCCGGTCCATGAGCGAGCGCTCATAGGCCGAGGCGTGCCAGGAGTTATAGCAGAAGTGCTCGCCCGTGGGGTCGCACTCCACGGCCCGGATGGGGCCGTACATTATCTGCCCGCGTATCTTGACGTCGTAAAGCTCGTCGCGCCGCCTGGCCAGGGCGGCGTCGCAGAGGGAGGCGAAGGTCACGCCGTTGCCGTATTCCACCCAGTCGCCGCTTTTTACAAGCGCCGCCGCCTCGTCCGGAGTGGCAAGTTTCTTGGAGTATTCAGCTCTGAAGTCCATGGCAGCCTCCGTATATCTCAGGTTCTCCCATGATTATAACCGAAGCGCGGCGCTATGGCAAGCTCGGCCGGCTCAAAGCCCCACGCGGCGTATCTCCGACTCCGCCGCCCGGGTCAGCGCGCCGAAGTCCACAAAGGGGCGGTAGAGCGCCTCCAGCCGGTCGTGCAGGGCCTTGGCCGCGGCCAGGCACTCCCCGCCGCGGTGCAGCAGCTTTTCATACAGCCGCTCGTCCTCGCGCAGTTGGGTACGCAGGGCGCGCTGTGTCTCGGAATCCGCCATGCGGGCGAGATGCAGCCGCCTGTGTCCCTCCGGGTAGGCGGCGAGCGGGTCCAGCGCGGCCCAACCCACGCCGAGCGCGGGGATTATGACGGCCTCTGTCAGCTCGGGGCGCAGCCAGTGCGGGCATATGACCGCTTCCACGCCGCGCCGCTCCGCCTCCGCGGCCAGCTCGCGCGCGAATTCAAAGCCCAGGCCGAGGCGGTTATCCAGCAGGAACAGCCGCCTGCAGAGCGCGGCCAGCGTCCCCGAGGCCAGATAGCGCCCCGCGCAGGTCATGGAGCCGAGAAAGCGCCGCCGCGCCGTACCGCGCGGAGCCGCCGCCAGCTCCCTCGCCGCCACGGAGTCCGCCCGCGCCCTGGCCGCCGCGCGCTCGCCGTCCGTCACATAGGCAAGGTTCATCGCGGGCGAGGCCTTCGCCGCCGCGGCGAGCAGCTCGTAGGCCCTGGCGTACCAGCTGCGGTAGCCCTCCGTGAGGGCGCACAGCTCCTCCCGCCGCGCGTAGGCCGCGCCGGTCTCGCAGTACGCGCCGAGGTTCAGATAGTCGCCGCCCGCGCCAAAGACCGCCGGGTCCAGCGCGTGCGGCGAGGTGCCGTCAACATAGCCGATGCGCAGCTCCGGGATGTAGATGCCGTCCAGGGATTCCGGGTCGCCGGAGCAGACGATATACTCCACGGCGAGGCCGGCCTCCTCCGCCGCGCGCCCTACGGCTCGCATGAAGCTGCTCTTGCCCGTCCCGGGGCCGCCCTTTATGACGCGCAGGAAGTCCCCGCCCTCGCGGCAGAAGCCGCCGTACAGGGAGTGGAAGCCGCGCTCCGAGTTGGAGCCAAGCAGCCAGACAGTGCTCTTGCTTTCCATGTTCATTACCTCGATTCCGCGTTTCTCGCACCTTAGAGTATGCGCCGCGCGCGGCGATTGACAACGCGGCGCGGGGCGTATATAATCTGCGCGAGGTGAGATGCTTGTACAAGACTATAATGTTCGATTTTGACGGCACGGTGTTCGACACCGGCGAGGGCGTCATGAAAAGCGTGCAGTACGCCGCGCGCTCCTTCGGCTTTGCGGAGCCGGACTGGACCGAACTGCGCGAGTTTGTAGGCCCGCCGCTGACGGAGAGCTTCGCCGCGCGCTACGGCGTGGACGAGGCCACGGCCAGGGCCATGACGGAGAAATACCGCGAGCGCTACCGCGTGCAGGGCATAGACGAGTGCAGCGTCTACCCCGGAGTGGAGGAGCTGGTGCGCTACCTGCGCGCGCATGGAAAAACCGTCGCCGTCGCCACGGGCAAGCCCACGGGCTTCGCCGTCGAAATCCTCGAGCGCCACGGCCTCGGCGACCTCTTCGAGCTTGTCGTCGGCAGCGAGTTCGACGGCACGCGCGGCCAGAAGTGGGAGGTCATAACCGAGGTGCTCCGCCGCTGCGGCGCCGGGGACGCGGTGATGATAGGCGACCGTGACAACGACGTGCGCGGCGCGAAGCGCTGCGGCGTACCCTGCATAGGCGTCTCCTGGGGTTACGCCGAGCCGGGCGAACTGGAAAACGAGGGCGCGATACTTGTCGTAGACGACACTGAACAGCTGAAAAATATCCTAATGAGATAATTTGAACTTGACTCTATCCATACAAGATAGTATTATATCTTATATGGATAGAGTTATTTTACATTCGGATATAAACGCGTGCTATGCGAGCATAGAGCAGCTGTACGACCCGGCGCTGGCCGGCAGGCCCATGGCCGTGGGCGGCGACGCGCGCAAGCGGCACGGGATAGTCCTGGCCAAGAGCGAGGAGGCCAAGCGCGCCGGGGTCAAGACCGGCATGGCGCTCTGGCAGGCGAGGCAGTGCTGCCCGCAGCTTGTGATAGTGCCGCCGCACTTTGAGCGCTATGTCTACTTTTCCCGGCGCGTGCAGGAGATATACGCCGACTACACCGACCGGCGCGAGCCGTTCGGCCTGGACGAGAGCTGGCTGGACATAACCGGCTGCGTCAGGGCGGGGGAGGGGGAGCGCTGCGCCCAGGAGATACGCGCGCGGGTCAGGCGCGAGCTGGGGCTTACGGTCAGCGTGGGCGTCTCCTGGAACAAGGTCTTTGCCAAGCTGGGTTCGGACTACAGGAAGCCGGACGCCGTCACGGTCGTCTCGCGCGAGAACTGGCGCGAAATCGTCTGGCCTCTGCCCGTGGAGGACCTGCTGTACGTCGGCCCGGCCACGCGCAGGAAGCTGGCCGAGCTGGGCGTGCGCACGATAGGCCAGCTCGCGGCCATGCCCCCGCGCGCGCTGCGCCTCAAGCTGGGCAGGCACGGCGAGCAGCTTTACCTCTCCGCGAACGGGCTGGAGTCCTCGGCCGTGCTGCGCGGAGGCGAGTTCCCGGCGGCCAAGAGCGTGGGCAACGGCACTACAACGCCGCGGGATATGCGCTCGAGGGCCGACGCGCTTCCGGTCGTCGTAAGCCTGTGCGAGAGCGTGGGCGAGCGGCTGCGGCGCATGGGCGCGCGCGCCGGGGCCGTCACGCTGGAGCTGCGCGACGCGGACAGCCTGGGCTGGACGAGCCGGGCGCGCCGCTTCGAGCGGCGCACCGACTGCTCCGCGGAGCTGATCGCCGCCGCGCTGGAGCTGCTGGACGAGAGCCACGTCTGGCCCCGCGCGCTGCGCAGCCTGGCCGTGCGGGCAGAGCAGCTGGACTTCGGCTGCGGCGAGCAGCTGGACTGCTTCACCGACTACCGCCGCCTGGACGCCGAACGCCGCCTGGACAGCGCCATAGACCGCCTGCGCGGCCGGTTCGGCCCCGGCGCCGTGCTGCGCGGGGCGGTGTTCGCCGAGCCGGACATGGCCCTGCCTCCCGCGCAGGAGGAGTATTCCTTCGTGCGCAAGCTGAAAGAGGCTTGACAAGAGCGACGGGACGTGATATAAAAGTGATAGCAAAATGCTATCACTTTTACGGAGGGAACGACATGAACGCAAGTCAGATAGAGGAGAAGCTATTGAAGCCGAAGGCGGGCATACCCGTGCTTATATTCGACCTGGCCATGCTGGTTGCGAGCATATTAGCCATGATAGCCGGCCTTGCCGGCGGCGGGTTCCTGGGCCTCGTGCTCATGGCGCTCGGCGCCGCGGCCTTCATCGCCTTCTTCATCGTGCTCGCCGGGCTGAAGGCCGTGCGCCCGAACGAGGCGCTGGTGCTCACGCTCTTCGGCAACTACTACGGCACGATAAAGGAGCCGGGCTATTACTTCGTCAACCCCTTCTGCTCGAGCGTCAGCCCCGCCTACGACAAGGCGGCGGCCGAAAAGGCCAAGCGCGAGAAGGAGGCCGGCGGCAACCCCAGCTCGACCACGCAGATAAGCTCCACCCGCAACCGCGTCTCGCTCAAGACCATGACGCTGGATAACGGCCGGCAGAAGGTGAACGACGTCATCGGCAACCCCATAATCATCGGCGCGGTCGTCATTTGGCATGTTGAGAACCCGACCAAGGCGGTCTTCAACGTTGAGGACTACCCCAGTTTCCTCTCCACGCAGACGGACTCGACCATACGCAACATCGCCCGGCTCTACCCCTACGACGTCTTCGACGAGGGCGAGGAGAGCGATACGGTCACCGAGAAGACCCTGCGCGGCTCGAGCCAGGAGATAGCCGGGAACATGAAGCTGGAACTCCAGAAGCGCGTCTCGGACGCCGGAATCGTCGTCGAGGAGGTGCGCATAACGCACCTGGCCTACGCCGAGGAGATTGCCGCCGCCATGCTCCAGCGCCAGCAGGCTGCGGCCGTCATTGCCGCGCGGCAGAAGATAGTCGACGGCGCGGTCGGCATGGTGAAGATGGCCGTCAACAAGCTCGGCGAGGACGACGTCGTCATTCTTGACGACGAGCGCAAGGCCGCGATGGTCAGCAACCTGCTGGTTGTCCTCTGCGGCGGACACGACGCGCAGCCCGTCGTCAACACCGGGAGCATCTACTGATGACGCCGGAGGAGCGCGAGGCCGCCCTGGAAGCGCGCCTGGAGCGCGTAAAGGCCCTCGAGGAGGAGATAAAGCGCCGCGAGAAGGCCGTCAAAAGGGCCGAAAGCGCCCGGAAGCAGATTGTCCTGCGCCTCTCGCCAACGCTCTGGGACGAGATCGCCGCCTGGGCGGAGGAGGACTTCCGCTCTATAAACGGCCAGATCGAGTACCTGCTCACCGAAGCCGTGCGAAAAAGGAAAAAGCTATAGCCAAGCGGCGCCCGGGCGGCGTAAGCCCGGGCGCTTTTTATACATCGAAGCCGGATCTGTGGCCTAAATCTTCATATTCTGTTCATCAAAAATGAACGCGCCGGCTATATAATGTCCATTTAGCCGGGATTAACTTTACCGGCGCAAGGAGTGGAAAGATGCGCGTCGGGCTTGACATAGGGTCGACAACAATCAAGTGCGTGGTGCTCAGCGACGAGGGCGAACTGCTCTACAGCGATTACGAGCGCCACTACAGCCATATTTTAGAGAAGAGCGAGGAGCTGCTCGGCCGCGTCTGCGCCGGATACGTCCCTGGGGGGAGGGCCAGGCTGGCCATCTCCGGCAGCGCCGGCATGGGCATGGCCGACGCCGTGGGCGTCCCCTTCGTGCAGGAGGTGTACGCGACGCGCGTGGCCGCAAACCGCCTTTCGCCCGGCACGGACTGCATCATAGAGCTGGGCGGCGAGGACGCCAAGATACTTTTCCTCACTGGCGCGATGGAGGTGCGCATGAACGGCTCCTGCGCCGGAGGCACGGGCGCGTTCATAGACCAGATGGCCACCCTCTTAAAGCTCAGCGCGGAGGAGCTGAACGAGCGCGCGCGTCACGCTGAAAAGACCTATACGATAGCCTCGCGCTGCGGCGTCTTTGCCAAGAGCGACATACAGCCGCTTATCAACCAGGGCGCGCGCACGGAGGACATAGCCGCCAGCATCTACCACGCCGTTGTGAACCAGACCATTGCCGGGCTGGCCCAGGGCAGGCCGATAAAGGGCAGGGTGCTGTACCTGGGAGGGCCGCTGACCTTCTCGGACGTACTGCGCTCCAGCTTCGATTCGGCGCTCGGCGTAGAGGGCGTCTGCCCGGAAAACAGCCTCTATTACGTTGCGATGGGCGCGGCGCTCTATTCCGACGCGGAGTTTGACCTGGCCGACGTGGCCGGGCGTATGCACAGCCGGGGCGCGGCGGCGGACTACCGCTCGCAGCCGCCGCTTTTCGCCGGTCGCGAGGAGTACGAGGCCTTCCGCGAGCGGCACGCGCGCGCGAGGGTCGGCCGCGCGCCCTTCCCGGCGGACTACCGCGGCAGGGTGCATATCGGCATAGATTCCGGCTCTACTACAGTGAAGCTGGCGGTCATAGACGAGGAATCCCGCCTGCTCTTCACCGACTACCGGCCCAACCTGGGAAACCCCGTGCCGCTTATCCGCGACACGCTTTTGAAAATACTTAAAGAGCACCCGGCGCTGACCGTCGGCTCCGTCACCACCACGGGCTACGGGGAGGAGCTTGCGCTGCACGCCTTCCACGCGGACTTCGGCCTTGTGGAGACGGTGGCGCACTTCACCGCCGCGCGGCATTTCCTGCCTGACGTGGACTTTATCATCGACATCGGCGGCCAGGACATGAAGTGCTTCAAGATAGCCAACGGCGCCATCAGCGACATCTTCCTCAACGAGGCCTGCTCTTCCGGCTGCGGCAGCTTTTTGCAGACCTTCGCGCAGGCGCTGGGCTACGGCGTGGAGGAGTTCGCCGCCCTCGGCCTCTTCGCGGACAGGCCGGTGGACCTGGGCAGCCGCTGCACGGTGTTCATGAACAGCTCTGTCAAGCAGGCCCAGAAGGACGGCGCCACGCTGGAGAATATCAGCGCGGGCCTCGCCATCTCCGTGGTCAAGAACGCGCTCTACAAGGTCATACGCGCCTCCTCGCCGGAGGAGCTGGGCCGGCGCATAGTCGTCCAGGGCGGGACGTTTTACAACGAGGCCGTGCTGCGCGCCTTTGAGAAAGAGATGGGCGTCGAGGTCATACGCCCGGACATCGCCGGGCTAATGGGTGCCTTCGGCGCGGCGCTCTACGGCCTTGCCCACGCGAAGGGGCGCGTCAGCTTGCTGCTCGGCCGCGAGGCGCTGGAGCGCTTCAGCCAGAGCACGCGCAGCGAAAGCTGCGGGCGCTGCGGCAACAACTGCCAGCTGACCGTCAACACCTTCTCCGACGGCGAGACGTACATAAGCGGCAACCGCTGCGAGCGGCCCGTGACGGGCAGGGAGGACAGCGGCGA
>CALWYT010000178.1 GCA_944385835.1 uncultured Oscillospiraceae bacterium
TGACCTCATCCGGGCTTATGCCCAGCTCGGCCATCAGCACCAGCGCGTGGTAGGCGAGGTCGGCCAGCTCGTAGACCGTCTCGCGCCTGTCGCGCGCGTGGGCGGCGATGATGACCTCGGTGCTCTCCTCGCCGACCTTTTTGAGTATCTTGTCCAGGCCCTTCTCAAAGAGATAGCTAGTGTCGCTGCCCTCGGGCATTTCCGACTTGCGGTCCAGCAGCAGCTCGTACAGGCCCTGTATCGAGAAGCCTTCGGGGGAGGCGTCCGGCGCTATCTCGTTGAAGAAGCAGCTCTCCGCGCCCGTGTGGCAGGCCGGCCCCAGCTTCTCGACCCTGACCTCGAGCGCGTCGAAGTCGCAGTCGGCGGTTATGCTCACGACCCTCTGGCGGTTGCCGCTGGTCTCGCCCTTGCGCCACAGCTCCCTGCGGCTGCGGCTCCAGAAGCAGGTATAGCCCTCGCGCAGGGTTATCTCCAGGCTCTCGCGGTTCATATACGCCAGCATGAGCAGCCTGCCGCTTCCGGCGTCCACAACTGCGGCGGGGATCAGCCCCTGCGCGTCGAATTGGAGCTTGTCGAGTACGTTTTCCATCTCATAACCTCACATTTACGCCGTTTTCGGCCAGTGTTTGCTTCAGCTCGGGTATCCTTACCTCTCCAAAGTGGAAGATGCTCGCCGCGAGCGCGGCGCTCACGCGCGGCACGCGCTCAAAGAGCGCGGTGAAATCATCGACGCAGCCCGCGCCGCCCGAGGCCACGACCGGCACGCTCACGCGCGAGCAGACCGCCTCAAGCAGCTCTAGGGCGAAGCCGCCCTTGACGCCGTCGGTGTCGATGCTGTTGACCACCACCTCGCCCGCGCCCGCGTCCACGCAGCGCTCTATCCAGCCGAGCGCCTCCATGCCCGTGTTGTCGCGGCCTCCGCGCGCGAACACGCGGAACTCGCCGCCCGCACGTTTTATGTCAACCGACAGCACCACGCACTGGTCTCCGTAGCGCTTCGCGGCCTCGCCTATCAGGGCGGGGTTCTTTATCGCGCCGGAGTTGACGCTCACCTTGTCCGCGCCGCATTTGAGCACGCGGTCGAAGTCGTCGAGGGAGTTTATCCCCCCGCCGACGGTCAGAGGTATGAACACCTTCGAGGCGGTCTCGCGCAGGATGTCCGTGAACAGGGCGCGGCCCTCGGCGCTGGCGGTAATGTCGTAGAACACCAGCTCGTCCGCGCCGCTTTCCGTGTAATACCCGGCGAGGGCGACGGGCGAATTTACGTCGCGCAGGCCCTCGAAGTTGACGCCCTTGACCACGCGGCCGTCGCGCACGTCCAGGCAGGGGATTATCCGTTTTGTTATCATTTTGCCGCCTCCACCGCTTCCTCAAGCGCAATGCCGCCGGTATAGTACGCCTTTCCTATTATAGCGCCGTACAGGCCCAGCGCGCGGAGCCGCCGGACGTCCTCCATGGAGCTGACGCCTCCGGAGGCTATCAGGCGGACGCGCGGGTGCGCGGCCATTATCTCGCGGTAAAGCTCGCCGTTAGCGCCGCGCATCGCCCCGTCGCGCGCTATGTCGGTGCAGATGACCGTATCCACGCCCAGCGCCTCCATGCGCCCGAAGAAGCCTTCCGGCCCCTCCCCCGTCGTCTCAAGCCAGCCCTTGACGGCGACCTTGCCGTCCTTCAGGTCGCAGCCCGCGGCAATTTTGCCGCCGTATTTCTCCACGGCGGCCTCCAAAAAACCGCTGTCGCCGGCCGCCGCCGTGCCGAGTATCGCGCGGCTGACGCCGGCTGCAAAGACGCGCTCGAGCGCCGCCATGCTCCGTATGCCGCCGCCCAGCTCCACGAAGGCGCCGGTGGCCCTGACCACCTCGCGCACGACGTCGAGGTTGGGCATATTCCCGTCCCTCGCCCCGGCGAGGTCCACCATGTGAATCTGTCTCGCGCCGCGGCTTACAAAGTCGCGCGCGACGGCGACGGGGTCCGTCGAGTAGACGGTCATATTGCTATAATCTCCCTTATAAAGGCGCACGACTTTGCCCTCATACAGGTCGATTGCGGGAAAAATCAGCATATTACCCCTCCATTGCGCAGAAGGCGCGGAGTATGTCCAGGCCGGCGCGCCCGCTCTTCTCCGGGTGGAACTGGCAGCCGCAGACGTTCTCCCTCTCCACGGCGGCGGCCATCTCAAGGCCGTACTCCGTCACGGCGGCGAGGGAATCGCCGCAGTTTTCGGCGAAGTAGCTGTGGACAAAGTAGACGTGCGCGCCCTCCCGGGTGTTGGCGAGTATGCGGCTGTCCTTTGTCCTGCGCAGGGCGTTCCAGCCAATCTGCGGGATGTCCAGCCCGGCCGGGATGCGCCCGGCCATGCCCACGACCTCGCCCTTGAGCAGCCCGAGGCCGCGGTGCTCGCCGTACTCGAAGCTGCGCTCAAAGAGCAGCTGCATACCCAGGCAGATGCCGAGCAGGGGCTTTCCCGCGTCGGCGGCGGCGCAGACGGCGGCGTCCATGCCGGCGCCGCAGAGCTTTTGATACGCGTCCGCAAAGGCTCCGACGCCGGGCAGTATCACGCGGTCGGCGCGCAGTATCTCCTCGCGCTCGCCCGTGACCACGCTCTCCTCGCCTATCGCGGCGAGGGAGCACTTGAGCGAAAAGAGGTTGCCGACGCCGTAGTCGATGATGGCCGTCATCAGAGTACCCCCTTGGTACTGGGCAGCTCCCCGCCCGTCACGGCCACGGCGGCCTTCAGGGCGCGGGCGAGGGCCTTGAACATGCCCTCGATGATGTGGTGGGAGTTGACGCCGTCAAGCTGGCGGATGTGCAGCGCGAAGCCGCCCGCGTTGGCCAGCGCCTGGAAGAACTCGCGCGCAAGCTCCGTGTCGAAGCCGCCCACGCGCTCCGCCGGTATCTCCGCCGTATAGCGCAGGCAGGGCCGGCCCGAGAGGTCTACGGCGCAGAGTATGAGCGCCTCGTCCATCGGAATTAGCGCCTGGCCATAGCGCTCAACGCCGCGCTTGTCGCCCAGCGCCGCGCGCAGCGCCTCGCCCAGCGCGAGGCCCACGTCCTCCACCGTGTGGTGGCCGTCCACCTCGAGGTCTCCCAGGCATTTGAGCCTTATCCCAAAACCGCCGTGCCGCGCCAGCTGCGCGAGCATGTGGTCGAAAAAGCCCAGCCCGGTCGAGATCTCCGACGCCCCTCCGTCAAGCGAGAGCGTCAGCGTGACGTCCGTCTCGTTGGTCCTGCGGTTTATCGTTGCGCTGCGCATGGGTCTCATCCTTTCTTCGGTCTATTCCAGCGGTATTGTGTCCATCGCCGCGAGCAGCGCTTCCATCTGCTCCGGCGTGCCTATCGTTATGCGCAGGTACTCGCTCAGCTCGCCGCCGAGGTAGCGCACTAGGAAGCCGCGCTCCCTGAGCGCTGATTGCAGCTCCCTCGCCTCGCCCGCCGGCGGCTTGGCGAGGACAAAATTGGCCTTCGAATCGGTCGGATACCAGCCGCGCGTTTTGAGGGCTTCGGCGAAATTATCGCGCGTTTCGGCGATTTTCGCGCAGTTCGCCGCGTAATAATCGTTATCGCGCAGCGCCGCGACTCCGGCAGCGAGGGCCGTGCGGTTGACGGAGTAGGGGTTCGTCGAGTACTTGAGCTTCCTGAGGTCGGCGATAAGCCCCGCGCCGCCGGCGGCGAAGCCCAGGCGCGCGCCGGCCATGGAGCGCGACTTGGAGAAGGTGCGCACAACCAGCACGTTGGGGTATTTTTTCGTGAGCGGCAGCGCGCTCTCGCCGCCGAAGGCGACGTAGGCCTCGTCTACCACCACCACATTTCCCGGGTTATTCCTGACGATCGCCTCCACTCCCTCGAGCG
>CALWYT010000179.1 GCA_944385835.1 uncultured Oscillospiraceae bacterium
GGTCCATCGCGCCGGCGTGCGGACGGCCTGCTTCATCTCGCCGATTTTCCCCGGGATAACCGACGTGGAGGCGATAATCCTCCGCGCCGTAGAGCACTGCAACTATATCTGGCTGGAAAACCTCAACCTGCGCGGGAGCTACAAGCCCGCCGTCCTGGGCTACATAGCTGAAAAGCGCCCCGAGCTGCTCTCGCTGTACCGGGATATATATAACCGCGGCGACCGGCGCTACTGGCAGCTGCTGGACGCGCGCCTTCGCGGTTTCTCGCAGGAACACGGCCTGGAATACGTGACGAACGCCGACGATATGTCCCGCCCCTTCTCCGCAGCGCCGGTCGTGGTGAATTTCTTCTACCACGAGGAGATAAAGAAGTCGGCGGCAAAGCCGCGCCGGCGCTTGTGAGCGCGGCGTGCCGCGCAGAGCCGGATGGTAAGAAAAAACGCCGCCGCGGACTTCGTATGTCCGCGACGGCGTGGTGGACCTGAAGAGACTCGAACTCTCGACCTCTCGGATGCGAACCGAACGCTCTCCCAGCTGAGCTACAGGCCCCTACTGCCGCCCTCATTGGGCGCTCAGTTATTATACCATAATTTCCGGTTTTGTAAAGAGGAAAAATACTTATTGCGAAAATCTTTTCTTTGTAGTACAATACCTTAGCGGCCTGTTGCAAGGCTGCACCAGTCGGGGAGCCAGCGGTGCCCTGTAACCCGCAATCCGCTACAGCGGGGATGGATTCCCGAGAGAGGACAGTGCGATGTGCCGTCAGCCCACGGTAAGCGGCGTTGAAGTCCCGGTCCCGCGCAACGTATTCCCGTGAACCATGTCAGGCGGGGAACCGAGCAGCATTAAGCGGGCCCATACGTGTGCCGCGGGGACGCCGGGGCCGAGCTGGCTGCCGCGGAAGCGGGCGTGTCGGCTGTTCGATCGAGGGTGTGCAGTCTTGCAACGGGCCGCAGCTTTAAAACCGAACCTGCTGCGCCGGGTTTCGGTTTTGTTAGTATTTTCAAGGTGGTGAGCACGACGTACCAGGCGCTTTACCGCAAATACCGCCCCATGACCTTTGACGACGTCTGGGGCCAGGAGCATATCACCGACGCGCTGAAGGCCCAGGTGAACGGCGGGCGGCTCTCGCACGCCTACCTCTTCGTGGGTACGAGAGGCACCGGCAAGACCACCTGCGCCAAGCTGCTGGCCCGTGCGGCCAACTGCGAGCACCCCGTAAACGGCAGCCCCTGCAACGAGTGCGCCGCCTGCCGCGGCATACTTGACGGCACGGTCATGGACGTTGTGGAGATCGACGCCGCCAGCAACAACGGCGTGGACAACATCCGCGCCCTGCGCGACGAGGCCGTGTTCTCCCCCGCAACGGTGAAAAAGCGCGTGTACATCGTGGACGAGGTGCATATGCTCTCGACCTCCGCCTTCAACGCGCTGCTGAAAATACTTGAGGAGCCGCCGGAGCATCTCATGTTCATCCTCGCGACCACCGAGCTGCGCAAGGTGCCGGCGACCATAGTCTCCCGCTGCCAGCGCTACAACTTCCGCCGCCTCGACGCCGGAGTGATCGCGCGACGGCTGCAATACGTCGCGGAGAGCGAGTCGCTCAGGCTTACGGAG
The DNA here is from genome assembly GCA_944385835.1 of uncultured Oscillospiraceae bacterium. Classification (GTDB taxonomy): domain Bacteria; phylum Bacillota; class Clostridia; order Oscillospirales; family Oscillospiraceae; genus Scatomorpha. The sequence goes on from CALWYT010000179.1 coordinate 1,619, forward strand.
GGCGCGGCGCGGCTGCTGGCCCGCCTGGCCGAGGGCGGTATGCGCGACGCGCTGAGCCTTCTGGACCAGTGCGCCGGGCGCGGAGACATCGACGAGCGCGCAGTGCTGGACGCCACCGGCGCCGCCGGCGAGGCGCGCACGGCCGAGCTGCTGGAGGCTGTCGCCGCGCACGACGTCTCCCGCACGCTGGAGCTGTTCTCCGCGATGTGGGACGACGGCAAGGACCCGGCCGGAGTGCTCTCCGACCTGTCGGCGCTGATACGCGACACGCTGCTGCTGTCCGTCGCCCCCAAGGGCGCGGAGCGGCTCATCTCCGGCGCCTACGACCGCGAGCGGCTGCGGCGCTTCGCCGCGGCTTTCACGGGCGAGGAACTGCTGCGCGCCCTCTCCGCGGCCCAGGGCGGCGTCTCAGCGCTGCGCGACAACCCCTCCCCCCGCACGGCGGCGGAGCTGACGCTTATCTCCCTGTGTTCCCCGCAGCTCTCGGCGGACGCCGCGGCCCTGTCCGCGCGGCTGAGCCGGGTCGAGGCCGGGCTGGCCTCGCTCAAGGCCGCAGGCCTGCCCTCCCCTTCCCAGCCGGCCCCGGCTGAGCGAGTCGAGGATGTCCCCCGGGCTGAGGTGTCCACGCCGGAGCCGGGCGATGACGTCCCCTGGGCTGAGGAGGCCACGCCGGAGCCGGGCGATGACGTCCCCCGGGTTGATGAGGCCACGCCGGAGCCGGGCGATGACGTCCCCTGGATTGAGGAGGCCACGCCGGAGCGAGGCGAGGAGGTCCCCCGGGCTGATGCGGCCACGCCGGAGCCGGGCGATGACATCCCCCGGGTTGATGAGGCCACGCCGGAGCGCGAGGCGCCGGGCGCGGCTGCGGACGGCGGCGCCGGGCAATGGCGCGCCTTCCTGGCGGCGGCGGAGAAGCTGCTGCCCAAGGGCGTGTACCTGACTGTCGCTAACCCCGACCTAGTGCGCGGCGAAGCCGGCGGCGGGAGGGTTACGCTCCGCGCGGAACCCGGCTACAGCTTCAACCTGCTCAACAGCCCCGTGCATCTCAAGGCGCTGCAGGACGCAGCCAGATCCGCCCTCGGCGGCGCGGCGCTTGAGCTGCTGCCCTCGGAGGAGGGCGAGGACGCAATAAAACGCCGCATGGACGAGCTGCGGCGCTTCGACATCGTAAAATTTACCTGAAAGGGTGGTATACAACATGGCTAAAGGCGGATTCCGCGGCGGCTACGGCGGCATGGGCGGCATGAACCAGGCCAATATGATGAAGCAGGCGCAGAAGATGCAGGCTGAGCTGGCCAAGATGCAGGCCGAGCTGGAGGCCAGCAGCTTCACGGCGGCGGCCGGAGGCGGCGCCGTCAAGGCGACCGTAAGCGGTAAGCGGGAGCTGACCGCGCTGGAGATCGACCCCGAAGCGGTGGACCCCGAGGACGTGGAGATGCTCCAGGACATGATTATCGCAGCCGTGAACGAGGCCCTGCGCAAGGTCGAGGAGGCCAGCGGCGCCGGTATGAGCAAGATAACCGGCATGAAAGGGCTGCCGTTTTAATTAAGAGGGAAGGCCGACGCCTTCCCTCTTAATTTATGCCCGGTATCCGCCAGTCACTCCCAGGACTTCCAGGCCTCAGGGCAGTAGCCGACGGTGGCCTGGCGGCCGTTCCGGACCACGGGAGTGCGGATATTGTCCGGGTATTCCAGCAGCCGCTCGACGCGCTCGGCGTCGCCGGCCAGGTATTTTATCAGGTCCGCGTCCGGGGCCTTTGGGTCTATGAGCGCGTCAAGGCCGACGGCGGCACGCACGCTCTCCAGCTCGCGGCGGCTCATGCCGTAGCGGGGCAGGTCCACGTACTGGTACTTTATGCGCCGCTCCTTGAAATAGCGCTCCGCCTTCTTCGTGTCGAAGCACTTGCTCCTGCCGAATATCTGTATGTTCACTGCGCCGCCTCCAGTATGTTCAAGAGGTTGTCGTAGAATATCGACCGCACAAGCGTCTCCGGGTAGTTGAGCCGCAGCAGCGCGTCGTAGAGCTTCGCCATGTCCTGCACGCCCGAGAGGCCCTCGGGCGTCTCGTCTATGCCGTCGAAGTCCGCGCCCAGGAAAACCGCCCGCTCCCCGCCCAGGGCCAGGAAGCGCTCTATATGCCGCAGCACGTCCGCCAGGCCCGCGCCTCCCTCCGCGAGGAAGTAGGGGCAGAGGTTTATGCCCGCGCCGCCGCCCGCCCTCGCGAGGGCCTCGAACTGTCCGTCGCTGAGGTTGCGCGCGCAGGTGCGCACGGAGGCGCTGTCCGAATGGCTGGCCAGCACCGGCTTTTCCGCGGCCTCCAGCGTGTCCCAGAAGGCCCTCTCGCTGGCGTGGGAGAGGTCCACCGCGACGCCTATGCGCTGGCACTCGCGGACAAACTCCAGCCCCAGCGGCGTAAGCCCCGCTCCGGAGGCCATCGCCGCGCCGCAGAGCGCGTTGTCGTAGTTCCAGCAGAGGCCCAGCATGGCCAGCCCGTCGCGCTCGCGCGCCTGCCGCAGCCTGGCGGGGTCGCAGCCCAGGCCCTCCGCTCCCTCGACGGATATGAGCGCCGCCGCGCTGCCCGCGGCGTTTGCCTCCCTGACCTCGGCGGCCGAACGGCACAGCCGCACGCGCCCGCCGCTCGCCGCGCACTCGCGCTTTAAGAGCGCGGCCTTGGCCTCGTACTCCCCGTTCCACATGGCAAACACCTGCGCCGCCGGCGAGAAGCGGCCCAGCCGCGCGAAGTCCACCATGAAGCCGTTTTCAAAAAGCCCACCGCCGTGTTCGTGGACGGCGGTGAGCGTGTCGCAATGCGCGTCGAAGAGGGGTATCTTCATATCTCGGTTATCATGGGCAGTATCATCGGGCTGCGGCGCGTGGCCTTGTAGAGGTAGCCCGTGAGATTGGTGCGTATCTTGTTCTTGATTCCGGCCTGGTCGGATATGCGCTGGTGGCGGCAGGCCGCGAGGCTCTCGAACACCACGCGCTTCATCTCGTCTATCAGGCCCTCGCTGTCGCGCTCGTAGACGAAGCCGCGCGTGAGTATGTCCGGCCCGCCCAACAGGTCGCCGTTGTCCGTGGAGAGGACTATGGTCACTACAATCATGCCGTCCTCGGCCAGGTGCTTGCGGTCGCGCAGCACCACGCTGCCCACGTCGCCGACGCCGCTGCCGTCCACGAACACGCGCCCGGCCGGGACGGTGTCCGTGACCTTTATCGTCTTGCGGCTCAGCTCTATGACGGAGCCGTTTTCCGCGACGACGGTGCGCTGGGGGTCCAGGCCCATCGACTGCGCCATGGCGGCGTGCTTGCAGAGCATACGGTACTCGCCGTGGACCGGGATGAAGAAGCGAGGCTTGGTGAGCGCGAGCAGCATCTTCTGCTCCTCCTGCGAGGCGTGGCCGGAGACGTGCAGGTCGGTGTGCCGGTCGTATATGACCTCCGCGCCCTTGTGGAACAGCTCGTCTATGACCCGGGAAATGGTCGTCTCGTTGCCGGGGATGGCGGAGGCGGAGATGATGACGCGGTCGTTGGCGTCGATGTTTATCTGCTTGTGCTCGTTGAAGGCCATGCGGTAGAGGCCGCTCATCGCCTCGCCCTGGCTGCCCGTCGTGATTATCACGGTGCGGTCCTTGGGCTGGCCCTTAATCTGCGTCAGCTCCATGAGCACGCCGTCGGGGATGTCCATGTAGCCCAGCTCGATGGCGACGCGGATCATGTTCTCCATGCTGCGGCCGGTCACGGCCACCTTGCGCTTATACTTCGCGGCGACGTTGATTATCTGCTGTATGCGCTGGACGTTGGAGGCGAAGGTGGTGACGATTATGCGCTTGGAGCAGCCCATGAACAGCTCGTCGAACTTCTCGGCCACCCTGCGCTCGCTCTCCGTATGGCCGGGCCGCTCCACATTGGTGGAGTCCGCAAGCAGCGCCAGCACGCCCTGCTTGCCCAGCTGGCCCAGGCGCGCGAGATCCATCATCTCGCCCTGTATGGGCGTGACGTCTATCTTGAAGTCGCCCGTGTGTATCACGACACCTATGGGCGTGCGTATGGCGAGGGCCACGGAGTCCGCGATGGAGTGGTTCACGTGGATGAACTCAATCTCAAAGCAGCCCAGCTTGAACCTGTCGCCCGCGTGCTTGGTGAAGATCTGCGTGTTGTATAAGAGGTCGTGCTCCTCCAGCTTCAGCTCTATGATGCCGGCGGTGAGGGGCGTGGCGTAGATGGGCGCGTCAATGTCGCGCATGACGTAGGGCAGCGCGCCGATATGGTCCTCGTGGCCGTGGGTGATGACTATGCCGCGTATGCGCTCGCGGTTCTGCTTGAGGTAGGTGATGTCGGGTATGACCACGTCTACGCCGTACAGCTCCTCGTCCGGGAAGCCCAGGCCGCAGTCCACAACGACAATGTCCTGCCCGTACTCGTACACGGTGAGGTTCTTGCCAATCTCACCGAGGCCGCCGAGCGGGATGATTTTCAATTTTGACATTTGCTTCTCCTTTTCAGTAGTATGTATAACGACGGTTACACCCATTATAACCGCTGAGTCCAGATTTTATTGGGGGGAAATCC
>CALWYT010000180.1 GCA_944385835.1 uncultured Oscillospiraceae bacterium
GCGCCGCGCTTTTGCATATACTGCATGAGCGTCACGCCCTCGATAAGCTCCATGACGATGTACTCCACGTCCGCGGAGTGGCTCACGTCGTAGACGGAGACTATATTGGGGTGCGAGAGCATGGCGACGGCCTGCGCCTCGGTCTGGAAGCGCGCGCGGAACTCTTCGTCCTGCGCCAGCTCGTCTCGGAGTATTTTTACCGCGACAAAACGGTTGAGCCGGTGGTCGGTGGCCTTATACACCACCGCCATACCGCCGGAACCTATCACCTGCAAAATCTCGTACCTGTCGTCCAGACAGGTTCCCAGGTATTTGTCCATATTGGTGTCCATGGCTGCCTCCAAATTTCCGGGGTTACTTGGATAAGAGAACGATCGTGACGTTATCCCGAGCGCCTCGCTCGAGCGCCTCGGCCATCAGCGTCCGGCTGAGCGAAAGCGGGTCGGGGTTTCGGCGCGACGCGGCGAAAATCTCCGCGTCCGAGAGCATATTTGTAAGCCCATCCGAGCACAGCAGCAGCATATCTCCGCGCTGCAGCTTGGGTGTGAATATGTCGCTGGGTACGCGCTCGTTTACGCCCAGCGCCCGCGTTATCACGTTGCGCCTGGGGTGGTGCAGCGCCTGCTCCGGCGTCAGCTCGCCCCGGTCGACCATGTCCTGCACCAGCGAGTGGTCGCGCGTGATCTGCGCAAGGCGGCGGCGCGTCAGCTTGTAGCAGCGGCTGTCGCCGACGTTGAGCACCCAGGCCGTGCCTCCGTATATGACGGCCGCCACCAGCGTGGTACCCATGCCGGTGTAGTCCGTGTCGAAGCAGGAGTAGGAGTAGACCATATGGTTGGCCATGTCGCAGGCGGACTCCATCATGGAGCGGATGTCGGGACGCCTCCTGCCGTTTGCCGCGATCTGACGCCGTACCTCGGTGACGAAGGTCTTGACGGCCAGGTCGCTGGCTATGTTGCCCGCCTTTTCGCCGCCCATACCGTCGCAGAGCGCCGCAATGACGCAGTCGCGTTCGGGGAGCCGCTCTATGAGGAAGCTGTCCTGATTATCTCGCCGGACTGCGCCCCTGTCTGTAATGCCAAAGCTGTTCATAGCCTCTCCGTTCCCGCGCTTATCGCGTCGGCTGTTTTCTTTCGCAGCTGCCCGCAGGAGGCGTCGATGTCCCCGCCCAGGCTGCGCCTGACCGTGACGTTGACCCCCTCGCGCTCCAGCGCCGCCTTAAACGCGCGCAGCCGCTCCGGCGGCGTGGGCCGGAAGGCGCGCTCGTCCACATGGTTGAGCGGGATAAGGTTCACGTGCGCGCAGACGCGCCTGGCATACTTCGCAAGCAGGGCTGCTTGACGCTCCGAGTCGTTTACCCCGTCTATCATGGCGTATTCAAAGGAAATGCGGCGGCCTGTGCGCTTAAAGTACAGCTCGCACTCGTCCATGAGCCGGGCCACTCCCCTGCCGCGGTTTGCCGGCATGATACGCGAGCGCGTCTCGTCGTCCGGAGCGTGAAGGGACACCGAAAGCGTGATCTGAAGGTCCTGTTCCGCCAATTCGGCGAAGCGCTCAGTAAGGCCGCAGGTGGAAAGCGAGATGTGGCGCATACCTATGTTCATGCCCTGCGGATGGTTGACAAGGCGCAGGAACTTGACCACATTCTCGAAGTTGTCCAGCGGCTCGCCTATTCCCATGAGCACTATGTGGCCTATCTTCAGGCCGGACTCCTTCTCCGAGAACATGACCTCCTCGAGCATTTCGCCCGGGGTCAGGCAGCGCACCAGGCCGCCGATGGTGGAAGCGCAGAAGGCGCAGCCCTGCCGGCAGCCCACCTGCGTGGATATGCACACGCTGTTGCCGTAGTGATAGCGCATGACCACGGTCTCGACCGCGTTGCCGTCGCGCAGGCCCCAGAGGTACTTCACGGTGCCGTCCTCGGCCGAGACCTGCTTGCGTATGACGGCGGGCGCTCCGAGGTAAAAGCGCTCCGCCAGCGCCTCGCGGAGAGGCTTGGGCAGGTTTGTCATCTCGCCGAAGCCGCCTGCCCCGCGCGTCAGCCAGTCAAAGACCTGTTTGGCCCTGTAGGCAGGCTGCCCCATGGCGGCCAGATCAGCTCCAATTTCCTCCGGGAGCAGGTCCCTTATGTTGATTTTTTCATCCTGCATATGAAAAATCCGTCCGTCTTATCAATATCCGGCCAGAGCGTCCGCTCCTGCACGGCGGTGAACTCATTGTTATCGGATAGAAACGCGCGCACAACGTCCTCGTTCTCGCGCTTGAGCAGCGTACAGGTGGAGTACAGCAGCGTACCGCCCGGCTTCACGCAGTCGGCCAGGCCGCGCAGTATCGCGAGCTGTATCTCCGGCAGAGCGGCGACCTCGGCCTCCGTCTTGTACCTTATCTCGGGCTTTCGCCTTATGACGCCGAGGCCGGAGCAGGGCGCGTCCGCTATTACGACGTCGAAGCGGCTGCGAAGTTCCTCTGCGGGCGTGCGCGCGTCCATGGCGCGTGTTTCAATAAGGCCCTCAAGCCCGAGGCGCTTGGCGCCCTCAGTGACCCGCCTCAGCCGCTTTTCCTTTAGATCGCAGGCGAGTATGCTCCCCTCGCCGCCCATGCGCATGGCGGCGGCGAAGCTCTTCCCGCCGGGGGCGGAGCAGGCGTCGAGCACGCTCATGCCCCTCTCGGGCGCGGCGGCCTCGACGGCCAGGCGCGCGGCGGCGTCCTGTACGTAGAACCAACCCCCGTCATAGCCCGGCAGCGAGCTTATAAGCCCCGCGGGCGCAAGGTCGAAGGAGTCCGGCAGAGGGCCGGGCGCAGCCTCTATGCCCGCGGCCTGAAGCGCGCTTGAAAGCCCGGCGGAGCTTGTTTTGAGCGTATTGACCTGTATGGTCAGCGGCGGTTCGGCGTTATTCGCCCGGCAGATGGCCTCAGCGCCCTCAAAGCCGCGGCGGCGGACGAACTCCTCCGCAATCCAGCGCGCGCAGCTGTATCGGTATCCCAGATACTCAGCGCCGGAGCAGCGCTCAAGCAGCGCGAGGGGCTTGCCGCGGTTTTCCGCCACGCGGCGCAGGACGCCGTTTACATAGCTCGTGGCGCGCTCGCTCTCGTACTTACGGCATAGCTCCACGGCCTCGTTCACCGCAGCGCTGGGCGGGATGCGGTCGAGGAACAGCAGCTGAGCGGCGCTTATGAACAGTATGTCCCGCACGGCGTATTCGACGCGGTTCAGGGGCAGCTTAGACCAATGCTCGAGGACGGAGGCGATATAGCCCCGGTTGCTCAGCGCCTCGTGGACGATGCGCGAGCAGAGCGCGGCGTCGCGCCGGTCAAGGTCAAAGGCTCGCACGGCCTCATCGACCGCCTCGCTCATGAACTTGCCCTTCCGCACGAGGGTCACGGCCCTCAGCGCGGCCTCCCTCGCCGCGGTCATGCTATGCTCACCGGGTGGCCGACCAGATAGTCGTGCGCGCTCATGCGCCTCTTGCCCGGGGCCTGCAGCTCCGTTATCATGACGGTGCGGCCGCCGCCGCAGGCAATCTCCAGCCCGTCTTTGCCCGCGCCGGCTACGCTGCCGGGGGCCTTGTCCGTAACGGTGTCGGTGTAACGGGCCATATAGACCTTCAGCGTCTCGCCGCCAAGCTCCATTGTGGCCACGGGCCAGGGGTTGAGTCCGCAGATATGCTTCACTATCTCGCGCGGGCTGCCCGTCCAGTCTATGGGGCATATGCTCTTGTCCAGCTGGCCGACGTAGCTGGCCTGGGAGGCGTCCTGGGCCTCGCGCGGGGCTGTACCCGCCTCGATGTCGTGCAGCGTCCTGACAAGCAGGCCCGCGCCGAGGCGGGAGAGCCTGTCGAACAGCTCGCCGGCAGTCTCATACTCGCCTACCTCGACGGCCTCGCGGTATATCACGTCGCCCGCGTCCATATCGTGCGCGAGGTACATGGTAGTCACGCCGGCGTATTTGTCGCCGTTGAGCACCGACCACTGTATGGGGGCCGCGCCGCGGTACTTGGGCAGCAGCGAGCCGTGGACGTTAACGGCGCCGTATTTCGGCACGGCCAGCAGCTCGTCGGGAAGTATCTTGCCATAGGCGACGACGCAGAGCACGTCGGGCGCGAGGGCGCGCATAAGCTCCAGCGCCTCGCCCGTGCGCACGCTTGCGGGCTGGTAGACGGTAAGCCCGCGCTCCAGCGCCAGAGCCTTCGTCTCGCAGGGGGCCAGTTTCATACCGCGGCCGCGGGGCTTGTCCGGCTGCGTGAACACGGCGGCGACGTCAAAGCCGCCGTCGAGCAGGGCGCGCAGGCTCTCCGCGGCGAAGTCCGGCGTACCCATGAATACGACGCGCAGGCTCACCCGTCCACCTCGTCTCTCCAGCTGCCGCTCTCCAGCTCCTCGTCGGTCAGCATACGGCTGGCGAGGCGCGTGAACATTATACCCTCGAGGTGGTCTACCTCGTGGCAGAAGCAGCGCGCCGTCAGCTCGTGGCCCTTCACCTCGAAGAAATTGCCGTCGCGGTCCTGGGCGCGCACGGTGACGTCCATCGGGCGGGTCACAAGCCCGAAGCGGCCGGGAAGCGAGAGGCAGCCCTCGGGGCCGGTCTGCCCGCCGGAGCACTCGACGATCTCGGGGTTGATAAGCTCGATTATATACGGCTCCTCCCCCTCGGGGACGTTTGTCTCCATGACCAGCACGACGCGGCGAAGCACGCCGACCTGCGGCGCGGCAAGGCCTACCCCGTCGGCGCTTTCGAGCGTTTCGCGCATATCGTCCAGCAGCTGGTGCAGCCTGGAGTCAAAGCTGGTTACGGGGCGGCAGTGCCTGTGCAGCACGCCGTCGCCCTCTGTGACTATATTGCGTAATGCCATAATAAACCTCCGTTCCGCCGCGCGCGGCGAAAATATGCCGTCTTGTTCAGTTGGACGGGTTGGTGTCGGCGTAGACGTTTACACCCTTGAAGAGCTTGCCGTCCCCGGCCATCAATACCGCGTCCGCCACGGCGCGGCGCAGCCCCTTTCCCGGCGGCGCGCACAGCGTCACGCGATAGCGGTAGTTGTTGTTGATTTTGAGTATGCTCAGCGGCGCGGGGCCGAGCACCCTTGCTTCTCCGCCGGCGCGCGCGAGCAGGAAGGAGCGGATTTCCGTGGCGCAGGCCAGCACGGCGCTCTCGTTCACGCCGGAGAGCGTGACGCTCAGCAGCTCCGTGAACGGCGGCAGCGCCTGGAGCCTGCGCAGCTCTATCTCAGAGCGGTAGAAGCTCTCGTAGTCCTGCCCCGACGCCTGGAGCATTGTCTCGTTCTCCGGCGTATAGGTCTGTATTACGGCCCTGCCCGGCTTTTCAAAGCGGCCCGAACGCCCGACGACCTGGGTTATAAGCGAAAAAGTCCGCTCGCTGGCGCGGTAGTCGCCCGCGTACAGGCCCTGGTCTGCGCAAATCACGCCCACAAGCGTGACATTGTCGAAGTTAAGGCCCTTGGTCACCATCTGCGTCCCGACCATGATGGGTATCTTCTCGCGGCGGAAACGCTCGAGCAGCTTGTCGTGGCCGCCTGAGGCCGCCACGGTATCGGTGTCCATACGCAGCACGCCGACGCCCGGGAAAAGCCCGGCAAGCTCCTCCTCCACCTTCTGCGTACCCGCGCCGACATACTTGAGCGCGCCGCCGCACTCGGGGCAGCGCTCGTCCACGGGCTGGGACCAGCCGCAGTGATGGCACAGGAGCTTGCGGCCGTAGCTGTGATAGGTCAGGCTGACTGAGCAGTTCGGGCAGCGGTAGCTGAAGCCGCATTCAACGCAGGTGACCAGCTTGTTCGCGCCGCGCCGGTTGATGAACAGGATGCTCTGCTCGCCGCGGGAGATGTTCTCCTCCAGCAGCTCGCGCAGCCTGCCGCTCACCGCGCCGCCGTTCCCGCGGCGCAGCTCGCGCTTGAGGTCTACGATCTCGACGCGGGGCAGATCCTGCTCGTTGTAGCGCTCCGGCAGCGCGAAGTAGGCGTAGCGCCCGGTATCCGCGAAGTAACGGCTCTCCACATCCGGAGTTGCGCTGCCGAGCAGCAGCAGCGCCTTAGCCTTTGCGCAGCGGAACTTGGCCACGTCGCGCGCATGGTAGCGCGGGGCGTTCTCGCTTTTATACGTGTCCTCCTGCTCCTCGTCTATTATCACAAGGCCCAGGTCGCGCACGGGCGCGAACACGGCGCTGCGAGTGCCGATCACCACGCGGGCCGCCCCGCTCCTGATTCGGCGCCACTCGTCAAAGCGCTCGCCGGCCGAAAGGCTGGAATGGAGCACGGCGATGTCGTCGCCGAAGTGGGAGGTGAACGTGCGCAGCATCTGCGGGGTCAGGGCTATCTCAGGGACGAGCAATATGCAGCCCCTGCCCTGCCCACGCATGGACGCGATAAGGCGGATATATACGGAGGTTTTCCCAGAGCCGGTGACGCCGAACAGCAGCGCCGCTCCTCCCCTGCCCGCCGTGCAGAGCCTGGCGAGGCCCTCGTAAGCCTCGCTCTGGCTGGCGTTCAGCTCAGGCAGCTCCGTGCGCTCCACCGCCACCTCCGGGCGGCGGAAAACCTCCTCCTCGCTCAGGGTGACAAAGCCCTGGCTCACCAGGGCCTTCAGGCTTTGCAGGGACGCGCCGGTGAACTCCCGCAGCTCGGCGCTGGAGACGCGCCCAACCGAGCAGAGGGTCTTTAAAAGCTCCGACTGCTGCGGCGCGCGGCGCTGACGGGCCAGCGCGGCCTCCATGGCCTCCTCCGCCGGCACCGCCAGCTCGGCCATGGGGACGTACTTCTCACTCACCCGGCGCTTGCCGCCCTTGAACCACAGCCCGGCCGGAAGCATCGCCTTCACAGCCTCGTACACCGTACAGAAAAAGCGCTCGTGCATCCAGATTGCGAGGCTTATAAGCCCCGCGTCCAGCACAGGCTCCTCGTCCAGCACGGCCGCGACGGGCTTGAGCTTCTCGAAATCGCTCCCCGCGGAGAGAGCAAGGACAATCCCCTCCGTGCGGCGGTTGGCCCTGGTGAAAGGCACCTCCACGCGCACCCCGGGGACTATCTTCCCCGCGAGGGAATCCGGGATGGAGTAATCATACGGGCGGTCAAGCCTGTATGGCA
>CALWYT010000181.1 GCA_944385835.1 uncultured Oscillospiraceae bacterium
GCTATCTCGCACTCGGAGTCCTCGCGCTCGCCGGACATGTATATTACGTCCTCGTGCAGGGCCGTCTTGTTGCGGTTTATATACGTGACGAACTCGCGTATGCCGCCCGCGTAGCGCATGGTGTCCGTCCGCTCCAGCCCTTCGCGCCTGTCCTCGGTGGAGATGCGCAGCCCCGCGTTGAGGAAGGCCTGCTCGCGCATACGGGTGTGGAGAGTGTCGTAGTCGAACTCCGTGGTGTCGAACATCTCGGGGTCGGGGTGGAAGCGCACGACGGTGCCGCCGCGGTCGGTCTCGCCGACGACGGTCATGCCCTGGGTTATCTCGCCGCGGGAGAACTTCATCTGGTATATCTTCCCGTTCTTGTGTACGGACACCTCCAGCCAGTCGGAGAGCGCGTTCACGACGCTCGCGCCGACGCCGTGCAGTCCGCCGGAGACCTTGTACCCGCCGCCGCCGAACTTGCCGCCGGCGTGCAGCACGGTGTAGACGACCTCGAGCGCCGGCTTCCCGGTCTGCTCCTGTATGTCCACGGGTATGCCGCGGCCGTTATCCGAGACGCATATGACGTTGCCCGGCTCTATCGTCACCTCGATGTGGTCGCAATAGCCGGCCAGGGCCTCGTCTATGGCGTTATCGACGATCTCATACACCAGATGGTGCAGTCCGCTGGCGCTTGTAGAGCCGATATACATGCCCGGGCGCATACGCACGGCCTCCAGGCCCTCGAGTACCTGGATTTTACTCGCGTCGTATTCCTGAGTTATCTTTTCGTTGATGTCAGACATTCGTTCGCATCCTTTACCTGAGTTCAGCCGCGCTGCGCCGCGCTATGGCCGCGCTGGACAGCTGAGATAGATATATCCTTCGTTTCCCGCCCTCTTCGCAGAGGACGAAGCTGCGCGGCAGGTCCTCCGCCGCGTTTACCACCTCGCCCAGCTTCTCCGCCCGGGCGAGGGCGGCGCGCGTCACGCGCGACCAGGTTGCGTTGTCCATGTCGAACACGGCGACGATCCCCTCGCCGCGCAGGACGCATCCGCCGCCTATGTTGACGTACATCAGCGCACCGCCTTCCCGCCGTCCACGGTTATGACACGGCCGCCCGTGCGCTCGGTTATGCCGTCGTCCTCGCAGCAGGTGATAAGCGTCTGGCCGCCGCCTATGCGGTTGAGCACAAACTCCTGCCGCTTGGCGTCCAGCTCGCTCAGGACGTCGTCCAGCAGGAGGATGGGGTACTCGCCCGTCTCCTGGAGGTGTATCTCCCGCTCGGCCAGCTTCAGGCTCAGCGCCGCCGTGCGCTTCTGGCCCTGGGAGGCGTAGATGCGCGCGCTCATGCCGTTTATGGAGATCTCCAGGTCGTCCTTGTGCGCTCCCGTCAGGCACTGCCCGCTGTCCAGCTCGGCCTGGCGGTGGCTCTCCTGGTGCTCGCATACGGCGTAATACACCTCCCGCTCCGAGGCGAAGGGGTTTCCCACCGTGGAGACGGTCCTGTACGCGAGGCCAAGCTCGTCCGCGCCGCCGGAGAACTCCCGGTGTATGGGCCGCGCGGCGGCGTCCAGCCTGGCGGCGAAGGACGCCCTGTAGCGTATCAGCCGCGCCGAGAGCCGGCACAGCCGCTCGGAGAAGTCGTCGAGGGCGTAGAGCAGGGAGGGCTTTTCGCGCCAGTCGCGCAGTATCGCGCTCTTCTGGTCGTAGATTCGGTTGAACTCCGTCAGCGCGGCGGCGTAGCCCGGCCGCAGCTGGCTTATGGCGTTATCCATCAGCCGCCTCCGCACGGCGGCGCCCTCCCGGACTATGGCCAGGTCCTCCGGGCAGAAGAGCACGACGGTTATCGTCCCCGCCAGCTCTGCCGCGGACTTCTTCACGGAGTTCACGCTTATCTGCTTGCGGCTGCCGGGCGTCAGCACTATCCGCACCGTCTGCTCGCGGCCGGCCGCCTCCACGTCCGCGAGTATCTCCGCGGAGGAAAAGCCGAAGCCCACAAGCTCGCGGTCGTAGCGGCTGCGGAAGCTGCGGCCCATGGCCAGCATGTACACGGCCTCCAGCAGGTTGGTCTTGCCCTGGGCGTTGCGGCCGCGGACCACGTTTATGTCCGGGGCGAACTCCACGGTCTCCCAGTCGTAGTTGCGCCAGCCGTTCAGGGCGATGCGCCGGACCATCATGCCCGGGCCACCTCGTACTCCTCGCCGTCCAGTTCAACCGTGTCGCCGGGGCGCAGCTTCTTCCCGCGCATGGCGCAGGCCTCGCCGTTGACGCGGACAAGCCCGTCCTCGATGCAGAGCTTGGCTTCGCCGCCGGTCTCGCACGCGCCGGAAAATTTGAGGAAGGCGTCGAGCTTGATGAACTCCGTGTTTATCTCAATTCTCTCCATTTTTTCACTTTGCCAGCCTGACGGGCAGGACCATGTAGACAAAGCTGTCGCTGCCGTCGGCCGGGACCATCACGCAGGGGGAGCTGCCGGTGTTGATGCAGACGCTCAGCTCCTCGGCGGGGGCGGCGCGCAGCGCGTCGCGCAGGTAGCGGCCGTTGAAGCCTATCTCGGTCCCGCCGCCGTCGCCGGAGCACATGCAGACGTCGCGGGCCGCGCCGAGGGAGGTGCTGCACACGAAGTCTATCACGCCGTCGCCGAAGGTCAGGCGTATGGGGCTTTTGACCGTCTCGTCCACCACCAGGCTGACGCGGTCTGTGGCGGAGAGCATATCCGCGCGCTGCACGCCCAGGCGGCAGCGGAAGTTCTCGGGTATGGTCTTGCGGTAGTTGAGGAAGTCGCCCTCCAGCAGCCGGGAGATCACCACGGTGCCGCCCATGGAGAAGGAGACGTGCCTCTCGGCAAGGTCTATCATCACCGGGTCCTCGCTCTTGGCGCAGAGGCGGGAGACGTCCTGCAGCACGCTGCCAGGGACGATGAAGCGCGCGTTTTCGCCGCTGCCGGAGACCTCCTCGCGCCTGAGCGCAAGGCGGTAGCCGTCCACGGAGACGACGGTCAGCCTGCCGCCCTCCAGCTCGAACAGGCTGCCCATATACACGGGCCTGCTCTCGTTCACGGAGACTGCGAAGATGGTCTCGTCTATTATCTCGCTCAGCTTCTGCTGCTCGAGGGTGATGGCGTTGGCGTAGTCGCTCTCCGGCAGCTCGGGGTAGTCGGAGGCGGGCAGGCTCATGAAGCTGTACTCGCTCATGCCGCACTTTATGCTGGTCTTGCCGTTCTCGCCTACTTCCACGGTGACCATGCCGTCGGGCAGGACGCGCATCATCTCGCCCAGGAGCTTCGCCGTCATGACCACGGCCTCGCCGCTCTGCTCCACCTCGGCCTCTATGTTCTGATATATGCCCTTGCGCAGGTCGTAGCCGGTGACGCGCACCCCGCTGCCGGCCTGGATGAGCAGGCCCTCGAGCGCGGGTATGGAGCTTCGGGCGCTGGCGGCCCTGGACGCGGCGTTCACTGCCGCCTGAAGTATGTGTTTCTCGCAGGTAAATTTCATAGTTTGCCCTCCTCGCGCAGAACGCGCTTTTTTCAGCTGTATAGAAAGGAATCTTATATATTTGGTGGTAGTGGACGCTGGCGCTGTTGATTGTGGAAAACCGGGTAAAACACAGCGGCGGCGGGAAAAATCCGTGTCGAAAAACGAAGGGCGCTTTTCAACAGCCGCCAACAGGCAAAAACAGTCAGAAAAATTTCCGACAGCAACGCACAGGTTTTCTTTCAACAGCCGACATCAGGCTGTTGAAAAGCGCCGCTCAGGAGCGGGAGTTGATGTTGGCCGAAATGTCGCGCACGGTGGCGGCCATGTTGGGGTCGGCCTTGATCATGTCCTCCACCTTGCGGATGGAGGCGAGCACGGTGGAGTGGTTGCGGCCCTCGTACTGGTTGCCTATGTCCACGAGGGAGAGGTTTGTAAGGTTGCGGATGAGGTACATGCTCACCTGGCGGGCCATGGCCAGATTCTTGCTGCGGCGCTGGCCGCGCAGCTCGCCGGGCTGCAGGGAGTAGTAGCGCGCGGTCTCCTCGATGATTATCTCCGGGGTGGGGATGTAGTTTCCGACGTGGATGACGTCCTTTATGGCGCGCTTGACGGTGGATACGCTGATGCTGTCGTTCATTATCTGCTTGAAGGCGGTCAGGCGCTTGACCACGCCCTCTATCTGGCGGACGTTGCTGGTGATGTTCTCGGCTATGTAGTCCACGACGTCGTTCGGCAGGGCCAGGCCCAGGGCGGCGGCCTTGTTGAGTATGATGGCCGTGCGCGTCTCTATGTCCGGCGGCTGCACGTCGGCCATCAGGCCGCCCTCTATGCGCGTGCGCAGCCTGTCGTCCAGCAGCGACATCTCCATAGGCGGCCGGTCGGCCGTCAGTACTATCTGATGCCCGGCCTCGTAGACGCTGTTGAAGGTGTGGAAGGCCTCCTCCTGCGCGCTGCGTTTTGTGGCGAGGAACTGGATGTCGTCCATGAGCAGCAGGTCCATGTTGCGGTACTTGTTGCGGAAGTCCTCGCTTGTGCCGGTGCGGAAGGAGTGGATAAGCTCGTTTATGAAGTCGTCGCCCTTCAGGTAGGCGATCTTGAATTCGGGGTGGTCGTGGTGTATCTTCTCGCCTATGGCCAGCAGCAGGTGCGTCTTGCCGAGGCCGGAGTTGCCGTAGATGAAGAGGGGGTTATACAGCTTCCCCGGGTTTTCCGCCACGGCCACGGCCGCCGCGTGGGCGAATTTGTTGGAGGGGCCTACGACGAAGCGGTCGAAGGTGTAGCCGTCCATCTCCGGGTACGGCGACGGCTCGCGCGAGGAGGCCCGCTCGTAGTCCAGCAGCTCGTCCCCGGCCAGGACCTCAAGCTCAAATTCGCAGGAGAAGATGTCGTACAGTATACCCTTGATCGTCTCGCCGAAGCGGTTGACTATCATGTTGCGCTTGAACTCGCTCGTCGTGTGCAGCACCAGCTTGCAGTCGGTGATGTCCACGACGCTGCACTCGGAAAACCAGGTGTTGTAGGCCGTCGGGGTTATCTCCCCGGCGATGACCTCGAGTATATGCTTCCAGATATCCTCCATGGAATCCATCGGACAGCCTCCCTTCAAGAAAAAACGCCCCCGGACTGAGGACGTGCATACAGTTCCACTCATAGTATTATATCAAATTTTTGCCCGCTTGTCTATGATGTATTTATATTAAATAAATGTATACCCGGCTCCTAAAATAGTGCGAACTGCGGATTGACGGCGCCGACGGGGCAAATTTCGCCCCGGCAGCGGGAAACGTTTGCTTTCGCCGGAGGAAGCTGGTATAATCAACGGTGCTATGTCAACGGATGAAAGGATACTCGCTCTTTCCATATTGTCGGACCCGGACGCCGCCGCCCTCCCCGCCCCGAAGGAGAGCGGGCGTCTTCCTGCGCTCGTTTCCGGCCTCTCAGCGGTACACAGGGCGCACCTTGCCGCCGCGCTCAGGGTAAAATACGGCCGCACGACGCTGCTGCTCTGCCCGGACGACAGCGCTGCCCAGTCTCTCGCGGCGGACGTCTCCGCCCTCACGGGGGAGGAGTGCGTCCTGCTTACGGGCAGGGACTACCTCTTCTACAGCGCCGACGCCATGAGCCGCAGCGCCGAGCAGCGCAGGATAAACGCCCTCGCCGCGCTCATGGACGGCGGCAGGGTCGTGGCCGCCAGCGCCGAGGCCCTGCTGCAGCTGGCCATGCCGCCGGAGGTGTTCCGCCGCGCGGCCTTCACGCTGGACATGTCCACGCGCGCCCAGCCGGAAGACGTGGAGGACGCCCTGCTGCGCTGCGGCTATTCCCGCGCGGTGCAGGTAGAGGGGCCGGGCCAGTTCTGCCGGCGCGGCGGGATACTGGACTTTTTCTCCCCGGCCTACGGCCAGCCCGTCCGGGTGGAGTTCTGGGACGACGAGATAGACCTCATGAGCTTTTTCGATACGGGCAGCCAGCGCCGGACCGAGAGCCTGGAGTCCTGCCGCGTGGTCCCGGCGGCGGAGGTGCTGCCCACGCTGGCCGCGGGAGGGGCGCAGGCCCTGGGCCGCAGGCTGGAGGAGCTGGCCGCGCGCGTGGAAAAGCGCCGAGCCGGCGAAACCGGCGCGCAGCTGGCCGGGGTCCTGCGCGAGGACGCCGAGCGCCTGCTCTCCGGCGCCGAGCTGCCGGCTGCGGACCGCTACGCCGCGCTCATCTACGGCGGCGCCTATACCGCGCTGGACTACCTGCCCGAGGACGCCGTCGTCGTCCTGGACCAGCCCGCCCGCTTCGCCGAGGCGGCGCGCGCGTACATAAAGCGCGTCACGGAGGACGTCACAAGCCTCTCCAGGGCCGGTAAGCTCCTCAGCAGGCCGGAGGACTACTTCATACCCTTCGACGCCGCCATGCGCCGCCTGGGCGGCCTGCGGCTGTATATGGCCGACGCCTTCACCGCCGGGCGCTACGCCGTGGAGCCGAGGAGCGTCACGGTCATACGCGCCAAGCAGCTGCCCAGCTACGGCGGCAGCGCGAACCAGGCTGCCGAGGACATAGGCGGATACATAAAGGCCGGCTTCTCCGTCTGCGTGCTGGCCGGCGACGAGCGCCGCGCGAGGCTGCTGGCGGAGTTTTTGAACGAGCACGGCGTGCGCTGCGGCCTGGCCACGCAGCTCAAAAGCCTGCCGGAGCAGGGCAGCTGCACCGTTACGGCCGGCAGCCTCTCCGCGGGCATAGAGTACCCCGCGCTGCGCCTGGCCATATTGACGGACACGCAGATAGCCGGCAGCGGCTTCAGGCAGCGCAGGCGCAAGGCCTCGCGCAGGCTTACGAACGCCGAGCGCATAAGCTCCTACGCCGACCTCTCCGTCGGCGACCTTGTGGTACATGAGCACCACGGCATAGGCCGTTTCGCAGGGGTGGTGCGTATGCCGGTGGACGGCGCGGAGAAGGACTACGTCAAGATATGCTTCGCCGGCACCGACACGCTGTACGTCCCCGCGACGCAGCTGGACCTGGTCAGCAAGTACATAGGCGCCGGGGAGGACAGGCCCGTCCGCCTCTCAAAGATGGGCGGCACGGAGTGGCAGCGCACAAAATCACGTGCTAAAGCCGCGGCGAAGAAGCTGGCCGGGGAGCTTATCGCCCTCTATGCCGAGCGCTCGCGCAGGCAGGGCTTCGCCTTCTCCGCCGACTCGCCCTGGCAGACGGAGTTTGAGGAGCGCTTCCCCTATGAGGAGACGGCCGACCAGCTGCGCTGCACCCAGGAGATAAAGGCGGATATGGAAAAGCCCACGCCCATGGACAGGCTGCTGTGCGGCGACGTCGGCTACGGCAAAACCGAGGTCGCGCTGCGCGCCGTGATGAAGTGCATCCTCGACGGCAAACAGGCCGCCATCCTCGTGCCGACCACCGTGCTCGCCCAGCAGCACTATCAGACGGCCGTGCAGAGATTTGCGGGTTATCCCATAAATATCGAGGTTTTGAGCCGTTTTCGCAGCAATTCGCAGATAAAAAAGTCCCTGGCAGACCTGGCTGAGGGCCGCTGCGACCTCATCGTCGGGACCCACCGCCTGCTGCAGAAGGACGTCAAGTTCAAGGACCTCGGCCTGCTTGTGGTGGACGAGGAGCAGCGCTTCGGCGTCTCGCACAAGGAGCACATCAAGGAGCTGAGCCGCCAGGTGGACGTGCTCACCCTCTCGGCGACGCCCATACCGCGCACGCTGAACATGGCCCTCTCCGGCATACGCGATATGTCCACCATCGAGGAGCCGCCCAGCGAGCGGCTTCCCGTGCAGACCTTTGTCATGGAGCACGACTGGGGCGTCCTCGCCGACGCCATGCGCCGCGAGCTGGACCGCGGCGGGCAGGTCTACTATCTGCACAACAGAGTGGACAATATCGAGAGCACGGCCAAGAAGATCTCCGAGCTGATGGACGGCGCGGCCGTCGCCGTGGCCCACGGCAAGATGGACTCCGAGCAGCTGGGCCGAATAATGGAGGACATGGCCGACGGCAGCATACAGATCCTCGTCTGCACGACGATAATCGAGACTGGCATAGACATACCCAACGTCAACACGCTGATAATAGAGGACGCCGACCGCCTGGGCCTCGCCCAGCTCCACCAGCTGCGCGGCCGCGTCGGCCGCAGCGCGAGGAGGGCCAGCGCCTACCTCACCTTCCGGCGCGACAAGGCGCTCAGCGAGATCGCGGAGAAGCGCCTGGAGGCCATACGCGAGTTTGCGGAGTTCAACTCCGGCTTCCGCATAGCGATGCGCGACCTGGAGATACGCGGCGCGGGCAGCCTGCTGGGCGCCGAGCAGAGCGGGCATCTCACCGACGTCGGCTACGATATGTACCTCAAGCTGCTGGAGGAGGCCGTGCTGGAGGAGCGGGGCGAGCGCAGCGAGCGCCGGGCCAGCACCACGGCGGACATCGCCGTCTCCGCCAACATCCCGGAGAGCTACGTCCCCTCCAGCGAGCAGCGCATGGACCTCTACCGCCGCATAGCGCTGATACGCACGGAGGCGGACGCCGACGACGTCCTGGACGAGCTTATCGACCGCTTCGGCGAGCCGCCCGGCGCCGTCACCAGCCTGGTGCGCGTGGCCCTGCTGCGCGGGGAGGCCGGCGCCGCCGGGATAAGCGACATCACCCAGAAGGGCGGCGCGCTGCGCTTTACGCTTGCGGACTTCGACATGGCGCGTGTGAGCGCCCTCCACTCCCTGGGCCGCTACAGGGGCCGGCTCAAGGTGGACGCGGCGAAAAAGCCGGTGCTGGTGCTCTCGCTGCCGCCCAAGCCGCGGGTGCTGGACATAGCCTCAGAATTCATCAAAGATTGGAATAATACAGCCGAAAACAACAAGGAGACAGGTGTAAAAGGATGAAAATGTTGAAAAGAACCGCCGTCTGCGCCCT
>CALWYT010000182.1 GCA_944385835.1 uncultured Oscillospiraceae bacterium
CGCCGCCGCAAGTTTGTCTGCGTCGACGCGCACGACATGCCCGTCTGCGCCGTTGTGGACCCTGAGATGATGAACTCCATGCCGAAGGGCCTCACCGCCAGCACCGGCATGGACGCCCTGACCCACGCCATCGAGGGCTACACCACCAAGGCCGCCTGGGAGATGACCGATATGTTCCATCTCAAGGCGATAGAGCTTATCTCCAAGAACCTGCGCGCCGCCGTCGCGGGCGAGGCCGCCGGCCGCGAGGGCATGGCCCTCGGCCAGTACATCGCCGGCATGGGCTTTTCCAACGTCGGCCTCGGCATCGCGCACAGCATGGCCCACACCCTCGGCGCCGTCTACGACACGCCGCACGGCGTGGCCTGCGCGATGATGCTGCCCATCGTCATGGAGTACAACGCAGACTGCACCGGCGAGCGCTACCGCGAGATCGCCCGCGCCATGGGCGTCCGGGGCGTGGACAGCATGACCCAGAGCGAGTACCGCGCCGCCGCTATCGAGGCCGTCCGCAAGCTCGGCGAGGACGTCGGCATCCCCGCGAAGCTCGAGGCCCTCAAGGAGGAGGACCTGCCCTTCCTCGCCCAGAGCGCCTACGACGACGCCTGCCGCCCCGGCAACCCCAAGGACGCCAGCGTCGAGGATCTCACCGCGCTGTTCCGCAGGATAATGTAACAGCCGTACGAAAAAATCCCCCGGTCCGCGGACCGGGGGATTATTTGCCGGATGGGGACTTACACTTTGTCACGGCGCCAGTCCTGGTACAGCTCGTATATGGCCTGCCTGTAGGCGGCCAGGCCGCCGCCGACCAGGAAGTAGAATTTGTCGCCCACACGCACGCAGTTGTCGGTGAAGATATAGCTCTCGTTCCCGCCGGGGGCGCTGAACGTGAGACGCTGCTCCCAGCCGCCGCGGGAGACGAGCTGGGGAAGCCACGCGTACCAGCGCAGGCCGTTCAGGGTCTCGGCGAAGGCCGAAAGCTCCGCCTCCGACTCAAAGTTTATCTGCACATAGGGGTTTTCGATGCTCGCCGACTCAAGCTGCGCGGCGTCTATGTCGAAGACGCGGCCGGGGACGCGCGCGCAGGAGGGGTCGCCCCACAGCAGCAGCGCGCCGAGCGTGTAGTAGAGCAGCAGCAATATGAGGACGGCGATGAGCGCCGCGGGCCAGCGCCTTTTCTTTGCCTTCTTCTCCACGGGGACTCCTCCTTAAGGGCATATCGGGGCGGGTGCGGACCTTAAACTCATAATACAGGGCAAGGGGGATTTTGTAAACCGCCTCTGAGCCTATGACGCCGCGCGGCGCGGTTTGCTCCGGCGGGGAGGATGGAATATGGCCGCCGCGCGCTGTGGCGGCGCGCGTCCCGCCGCCTTTACAGCAGCTGCCGCAGCTTGCCCACGTCGGGGGAGCAGAGCAGCTCCAGGTTGGCGAAAATCTTCTCCGCCGGCCAGTCCCACCATCTGAGGCGCAGCAGCATATCCACGGTTCCGGCGTCAAAGCGCATACGGATGAGCCTCGCGCCGTTGCCGCCGTATATGGCGTAGGGCGGCACGTCGCGCGCCACGACGCTGCGCGCGGCGATAATCGCGCCGTCGCCTATATGCACGCCGGGCATGACGGTGACGTCCTGGCCTATCCAGACGTCGTTCCCCACGACAGTGTCGCCCTTGAGCGGCAGCTCGGCGAGCGAGGGCGTGCATTTCTCCCAGCCGCCGCCCATGATGTTGAAGGGGTAGGTGGTGGCCGAGCGCATACGGTGGTTGGCGCCGTTCATCACGAACTCCACGCCGCGCGCTATGGCGCAGAAGCGGCCGATTATCAGCCTGTCGCCCAGGAATTCGTAGTGGTGCGTGACGCGATCTTCAAAGCGCTCCGGGTGGACGGGGTCGTCGTAGTACGTGTACTCGCCGACGGAGATGTTCGGCCTTGTGACGGCGTTCCTGATGAAGCACACGCTGGGCGCCGCCGGATTGGGGAAGAGCGCGTTGGGGTCGGGGCCGTAGGTTGACATAACTATACCTCCTTCAAAATGAAAAGGGGCCGGTCCCCGGCCCCTTGACTGTATTGCCTATATTACTTTATGAGCTTCGCGACTTCCTCGGCGAGGTCGTCCTGGCGCTTCTCGATGCCCTCGCCCTTCTCGAAGCGGATGTAGCCGTTCACGGTGATGGCGGTACCCAGCTCCTTGGCGACGGCGGCGACGTGCTGCTCGACGCTGACCTTGTCGTCCTTGACGAAGGGCTGCTGCAGCAGGCAGATCTCGGAGAAGTACTTGTTGAGGCCGCCCATGACGATCTTCTCGATGATGGCGTCGGGCTTCTTCGCGTTCTTCGGATCCTCCTTGGCCTGGATCAGGCGGACGCGCTTCTCGTTCTCAATGAACTCCTCGCTGACCTGGGTCTTGTCCAGGAACTGCGGGTTGAGGGCGGCGACCTGCATGGCGAGGTCCTTGCCCAGCTCGACGACGGCTTCGTCAGACTCGTGGCCGGCGCCGACGGTGAGGTTCATGAGCACGGCGATGCGGCCGCCCATGTGGACGTAGGGGACGTTGACGCCGGTGTCGTAGCGGCCGAAGCGGCGGACCTTGATGTTCTCGCCGATGACCAGGACCTTCTCGTTCTGCTCCTCGAGGACGGTCTTATCGCTGCCGGGGTACTTGCAGGCGAAGAGCGCGTCGAGGTCGGCGGGGTTGTCCTTGGCGACGACCTTGGCGACGTTCTGGACGTAATCGACGAAGAGGTCGTTCTTGGCGACGAAGTCGCTCTCGGCGTTGACCTCGACTATGGAACCCACGCCGCAGTCGGGGCAGACCCAGGCGTAGGCCATGCCCTCGGCGGCGATGCGGCCGGCCTTCTTCTGAGCGGCGGCCAGGCCCTTCTCGCGCAGCCACTCGATGGCCTTGTCCATGTCGCCGTCGGAGGCGGCGAGGGCCTTCTTGCAGTCCATCATGCCGACGCCGGTGGCCTCGCGGAGGTTCTTAACATCTGCTGCTGTAAAAGCCATGGTATATCTTCCCTTTCGTAATTATATAAAGCGGGTGGATTATTCGGCGG
>CALWYT010000183.1 GCA_944385835.1 uncultured Oscillospiraceae bacterium
CCAGCCGCTCCGGCAAGCTCGAGGGCTTCACCGAGGACGAGGCCGCGACGGCGGTTGACGAGTGCCGCGGCGAGCTTATCCGCCTGGCCTTCGACGGCTCCACGACCGACAGGCCGGTTATCGCCGACATGATACTCAGCTGCGGCGCGCCGGTGAGCATAATCTACGCCGACACGCGTACTATAGAAGGCCGGCTTTACGGCCACACCGTGCTCCAGCTGCCCGCCGGGCGCGAGACGGCGGAGAAGATGAAGCGCTGGCTCACGGAGC
Source organism: uncultured Oscillospiraceae bacterium (assembly GCA_944385835.1). GTDB lineage: Bacteria > Bacillota > Clostridia > Oscillospirales > Oscillospiraceae > Scatomorpha. The sequence continues at coordinate 271 of CALWYT010000183.1, forward strand.
AGGGCATAACGTTCACGAAGGAGGCGCAGTGAAATGAGCTTTTCGCAGGTTTTATCGCTGGTCCCGGAGGCGCTCTGGGAGAGCGTATACATGACGGTGGCCACGACCTTCTTCGCCTACGTTATCGGCCTGCCGCTCGGCCTCGTGCTGGTGGCGACGGATAAGGACGGCATCCGCCCGATGCGCGCTTTGAATACGACGCTCGGCGCGGTGGTCAACTTCCTGCGCAGCATACCCTTCCTGATGCTGTTCTTCTTCGTGCAGCCGGTCACGCGCTTCATAGTAGGCACCTCCGTCGGCTCCGTCGCCGCGATAGTCCCGCTGGTCATAAGCGCCTTCCCCTTTGTGGCGCGCATGGTCGAGCAGAGCGCAAAGGAGGTGGACCGGGGCGTTGTAGAGGCGTCCCAGTCTATGGGCGCGAGCAACTGGCAGATTATCACCAAGGTGCTGCTGCCCGAGGCCAAGCCCAGCCTCTTAAACGGCGCGGCGGTCTCCGCGACCACCATCCTCGGCTACAGCGCGATGGCCGGCTGCTTCGGCGGCGGCGGCCTGGGCGCGGTGGCGATGAACTACGGCTACCAGCGCTACGACTTCCTCGTCATGTTCGTCATGATAGTCGTCATGGTCTTCCTCGTGCAGGTGTTCCAGGAGTCCGGCACCAGGGGCGGACGGCTGACCGACAAACGCATAAGATAAGCCCCGCGGGGGACGGCGCCCCCGCATCAACCGAAACCCAAGCCAGCAAAAATAAACAGGAAAAGGAGAAAACAAAATGAAGAAGATTCTTGCCCTCGCGCTCAGCGCAGTCCTCTGCCTCGGCCTGCTGGCCGGCTGCGGAGAAGAACCCGCCCCGAGTACCGAGTCCGCCCCGGCCAGCGATCCGGCCGGCGAGCCGTCCGCAAGCGGCGAGCTTGAGAAGATAATCGTCGGCGCGACCAGCACCCCCCACGGCGAGGTGCTCGAGGCCGTCCGCGGCGAGCTGGAGGCCCTTGGCTACGAGCTGCAGCTTGAGATTTTCAACGACTACGTCCTGCCCAACACCTCGCTCGCCGACGGCAGCCTGGACGCCAACTACTTCCAGCACGGCCCCTACCTCACCCAGTTCAACTCCGAGCGCGGCACAGACCTTGTGAACGTCGCCTCGATACACTACGAGCCGATGGGCATCTACCCGGGCAGCAAGGCCAGCCTTGACGAGCTGGCCGACGGCGACACCATCGCCATCCCCAACGACGGCTCCAACGAGACCCGCGCGCTGCTGATACTCCAGGATCTCGGCTACATCACCCTCAAGGAGGGCATCGACGCCAGCTCCAACGCCACCATCCTCGACGTTGTCGACAACCCCCACAACCTCGAGCTGCTCGAGATGAACGCCGAGAACATCCCGCACTCCCTTCAGGACGTGGCCTTCGGCATCATCAACGGCAACTACGCCCTCCAGGCCGGCCTGACCGGCGCCGACGCCCTCGCCAGCGAGGACGCCCAGAGCGACGCCGCCCAGACCTACGCCAACATCATCGCCTGCCGCGCCGGCGAGGAGGACAGCGAGAAAATCCAGGCCCTCGTCACCGCGCTCACCAGCGAGACCTGCCGCGAGTTCATCGAGAGCAGCTACGACGGCGCCGTCGTGCCGATATTCTAAAGACGCAACGCCAGACGCGAAAGGGCTGGCCTCCGGGCCGGCCCTTTCATTTGCACGGCGCGACCTCCGTGAGGGGAAACGCGCCCTGCGCAGCGAAAACCGCCGGTCTGATGACCGGCGGTTTTCGCTTATGTGGGCGTGCGGGCCTCCCGCGCGGCGCGCTCAGCAGCCGCCCAGCTTCATGCGCAGGAAGCGCATGGTGGCGGCCTTGGGATGGGGATGAGAGTGGCTGGGCAGGCACTGCTCGAACTCTACGCGCTCCAGCGTGTCCACCAGGCGGGAGAGGCGCGCGGGGTCTATCCAGGCGTTGTTGTGGTAGTCGCCGTAGATGGCGTCGCCGAGGAAGAGCACGCCCTCCTCCGGCACCAGCACGCAGACGGAGTCGTCCGTGTGCGGGGAGTCCACCACGAAAAGCTCCGCCGTCACCCCGCCGAGGTCCAGCGTCAGGGTCCGCTCGAACTCTATGTCCGCCGCGGCGATCACGAGCGGCTTGTCCCCGGCGTACTCCACGGAGAAGAAGCGGTCGCGCATCATGCGCTCGCGGTAGCCGCCGGCGGCGTTCTCGGCCCGGACCCGGCGCAGCTGTTCGTTGGTGCGCGCGCAGGCCACGCCGCAGCCCCTTATGGCGTGCAGCGCGAAGCTGTGGTCGCAGTGCCAGTGCGTCAGCGCTGTGAAGTCGGGGCCGGGCAGGCCCGCCGCGTCCAGCGCGGAGTAGAAGATGGCGAGATGCTCGGCCGAGTAGCCGGCGTCGATGGCCAGGGAAAAGCGCTCGCCCCTTATGTGCGCCAGCAGGGGCCGCTCGCGCATGGGGTCGTCGGGAAGGTAGCAGATGCGTTCGGTGAGTTTTACAAGTTCCATATTAGCTCCAAAGCCGCGATTCGCCGCGGGGATTTTGCGCCGCTCAGGGCGCGAAGGCCAGGGCGCGCACGGGCGCGCCGTCGGCGTTTTCGTACTTGAGCGGCAGCGCGGCGAAGCGGAATAGCCTCCCGCGCAGCGGCGCGAGGCCGCAGAGATTTTCGATGGCCACCAGGCCCGCGCGAAACGCGATGAAGTGGTTCGTATAGCCCGCGTCCGCCATGGGGTCTATGCCCATCGTGTCCACGCCTATGCCTCGCACGCCCAGCGAGACGGCGCGTTCAACGGCCTGCGGCGCGAGGACGGGGTACGCGCCGAAGTACTCCGGCGTGCTCCAGAACCGCTCCCAGCCCGTGCTGACCAGGAGGAAGTCCGCGCCCGGGAAGGCCTCGAGCGTCTCGGGGCCAATCGTCGAGCCGGGTTCGGCCTTCGAGGCGTCCAGCGCCCAGGCCGTGCCGCAGAAGCTCTCCGGCGGCAGCGCATCGAGCGTCGGCGCGCCCGGCAGCATATGCGCCGGCGCGTCCATATGCGTGCCGACGTGGGAGAACAGCTCCAGCCGCGTCTCGCGGAAGCCGTCGCGCTCCAGGGTGCTGCCCTCGGCGATAATCGGCTTTGGCGTGCCGGGCCAGACCATGATATCCGGCGTTATGAGATGCGTGAGATCGTGGATTTTCAGCTTCGCCGTCCCCTTTCTGCGCCCCGCCGCCCCAAAGCGCGGCGCGGCGGCTCGTTAAGCCCCGCTCAGGCCCCCGGCAGCGCGGCCTCCCAGTCCTTTTCGCGGAAGCCGACGAGGACGCCGCCCTCCCAGGCGAGGATGGGGCGCTTGACCAGCATACCGTCCGTGGCGAGCAGGTCGAGCATTTCGTCCTCGCCCATGTCCGCGAGCTTCGCGGAAAGGCCCATGCCGCGGTAGAGCTGGCCGCTGGTGTTGAAAAAGCGGCGGAGCGGAAGGCCGCTCGCCTCGTGCCAGACCTTAAGCTCCTCGCGCGTGGGCTTCTCAGCCTTTATGTCGCGCTCGGTGTACTCGATATTGTGCGCGTCCAGCCACGCGCGGGCCTTGCCGCAGGTGCTGCACTTGGGATAGCAGACGAAAAGCATGGTAAGACTCCTTTTTGCAATCATATACGCACATGATAGCATCAAACCCGCCGCGAGTCAATGCGCCGCGCCGCCCCCGTAGGGCGCACCGTCCCCGGTGCGCCGCCCTGCCGCCCCTTCGGCCGGCCGCCGCGCCGCCCCGTAGGGCGCACCGTCCCCGGTGCTCCGCCCGGCGGGGGAGAGAAAGCCAGCCACGCGGCCGCGAATCTCTCCCGGAAAGCGAGAGTTTGGCTACTCAAGGTACAGCCGCTCAAGCTCCGTATACCTCGGTGCGCCGCGGCCCAGCTCGCTTCGCATGAGGCTCATGGCCCCGACGCGCTCGACGGCCGGCGTCTCAAAGGGCGCGGGCCGGCCCTCGAAATCCGGGACGCGGCGGGCGAGGGTGACGTGGGGGACAAAGCGCCGGGCCTCCAGCTCAAAGCCCCTCGCGGCGAGGCCGCGCGCGAGGCGGCGCTGCACGGCCGTGAGGGCGGCGTTCTCCGGCCCGCCGGCCCACCAGAGGTCCCCGTCCGCGCGCCGGAAGCGGCCCGCGCGGTCGAACGCCAGCTCGAAGGGCCGCGCGCCGGCCTCCCGCATGGCCTCGAGGGCGAGGGGAACGCGCGCAGGCTCCGCCTCGCCGAGGAAGGCGAGGGTGAGGTGCAGGTTGGCGTCGGGCGCAAAGCTGCCGCGGCCTCCGGCGAGGCGGCGCAGTTCCTCCCGGGCCGCGGCGAGGGCGGCGAGGGTTTCGCGCGAGAAGTTTATCGCGATGAAAAGCCGCATACTTCAGCCTCCAAAGGACGGGCCGTCCGCGAGCGGGACGTTTGCGAGGATGCTTTGCGCGGCGTCGAGGTATTCCTCGCCCCGCCGAGCCTTGCACAGGGCCTTGTACTCCCGCGCGCAGGGCGCGAACATATGTATGAGATAGCTCCACAGCTCCTTGAGCCGCTGTACCGCCGGGCCGGCGCTGCCGAAATCGCGCACGCAGCCGTCCCAGACCAGGTCGTGGAACTCCCGCAGCTCCTCCCGCGAGGCCCGGGGGCCGCCGCCGATCTCCCGCGCCAGGGCCGGATTGGCCGCAAGGCCGCGCCCGAGCATGAGCGCCCGGGCCGCCGGGAAGCGCGATGCAAGGGCGCGCGCGTCCGGGACCGTGAACACGTCGCCGTTATAGACCGCCGGGCCGGGGAAGCGCTCGAGCGCGAGGGCGAAGGCGTCCGGCCTCGCGGGACCCCTGTAGAAGTCGGCGCGCACGCGGACGTGGACCGTAAGCTCGCAGATGGGCCGGCGCGCGAAGATTTCAAGCAGCCGGGCAAACTCCGCCTCGTCCTCAAGGCCGAGGCGGGTCTTGACGGAGACGCTCGCGCCCGGCAGGGAGGAAAAGACGCGCTCAAAAAACGCGTCCAGCTCGTCCGGGAGGGCGAGGAAGCCCGCGCCCTTGCCCTTGGCCGTCACGGTGCCGCTGGGGCAGCCGAGGTTGAGATTTACCTCGCCGTAGCCCATGCCGAACAGCTCGCGCGCCGCCCAGACGAAATTGTCCGGGTCGCGGCAGAGCAGCTGCGGCACGAGCGCGAGACCGGGATTGTTCGCGCCCAGCAGCTCGCGCTTCACCCGCGGCGGCATTATGCGCTCGCGCGTGGGCGAGAAGAAGGGCGCGTAATATTTTGCGCAGCCGCCGAAGACGGCCGCGTGAGCGCGGCGCCAGGCCGCGCCGGTGACGCCCTCGAGGGGCGCGGCG
>CALWYT010000184.1 GCA_944385835.1 uncultured Oscillospiraceae bacterium
GCTCTCGCCCGACGACCCGGAAAACCTGACCAGCGGCCTGCGCGCCGGCGAATAAAGACAAATCCGCCCCGGACACCGCGTCCGGGGCGGAAAATTATTCGGCTAAGGGCTTACTCCCCGTCGGGGGTGAAGGTTATGCCGCTGCCGTAGTCGCTGCCCTTGATGCCAACGTAGGTGTGGCCGACGCCAAGCTCCAGCTCGCTGCCGTCGGGGAGATAGTAGTGGAAGGGGCTGTACTCGTCCTCGCGCTCCCAGGTTATCTCCACGCACTTGCCGCCGGTGCAGAACCAGCCGCTGCCCTCGCCGGTCGTGCGCACCTCGAGCCGGCCGTAGCCGTCGAGTATGCGGATGTCGGTGTCGAGGAAGAAGAGGTTGGTGTAGCTCACCTGCTCGCCGGTGTTCTCGTCGAGGTACTCGCCGTCGTACTGGCTGGCGTAGTAGAGGCCGTCGCCTGCGTCGTACTCGAAGCTCATGGACTTGTAGGTGTTGAAGGTGATGCGCGCGTACTCGGCCTCGCCGGTACACTGCTCGACGGCGTCCTCGCTGAACTTGAGGCCGTAGTCGTACTCTCCGCCCTCGTGCTCCAGCTCGAAGCCCTTTTCGTCAATGGCCTCCATCAGCTTGGCGCCGTCGGCGAAGAGGCTGTGCTCAAGGCCGTTGTGGACGCGGTCGGGGTCGCGGGCGAAGGGCTTGGCGGCGTATGTCTCGCGCACGCCGTCGATGTGGTCCCAGCCGGTGGTACGCAGCAGGCTGTACGCCGCCTCGCTCCCGCCGGCGTGGATAATGATGGCGTCGTAGCCGAAGCCTATCTGCGCGTAGTACGGGCGGATGGAGCGCACGGTGCCGATGCTCTCAATGTCGGAGATGTCCGTGAACAGGGCGAACATACGGGTGACGCCGCCCTCCGCGGGGATCTCGTAGAGTATCTCGGCGTTGGAGATGCCGCGCTGCGGCAGGGAGGGGGGCAGGTTGTTGATCATGACGCCGAAGGGCCGGTACATGCTTATGTCCTCCTCCACGGCCTCGCCGGTCAGGGGGTTGAGGAACGGCGCAGGCGTGGGGCTGGGCGTAGGCTCGGGCGTGGCGGAGGGCGTGGGGACAGACTCGCTGTCCGGCGTCGGGATAGAGCTGGGGACCTGGCCGCAGGCGGCCAGGGAGCAGAGGATCGCCGCGCAGAGCACGGCGGCAAGCAGTTTCTTCATAAAGCACCTCGCTGGCGTAAATTAGCGCTGGCAGCCGCCTTGGACGGCGGCGCGCGGGGGATTACGCTATAATAATACTCCGCCGCAGTCCGCTTGTCAAACATTGCGGAGGGTGGTACAATATAGACGCCGGAAGGCGCAAAATGTTCTATGGAGATGTTATAAATGGACGCGAAGTATGAGAGCGCCGCGCTCGAGGCGCGGCAGGCCATGGCCGAGCTGCTGGAGCTGGCCGACCCTCCGGCGGGGTCGCTGGTCGTCGTCGGCTGCTCCTCCAGCGAGATCATGGGCAGCAATATCGGCAAGGGCAGCGCGCCCGAGGCGGCGGAGGCCGTGTATGAGGCGATAGCGCCGCTGCTGGCAGAGCGCGGGCTGTATCTTGCGGCCCAGTGCTGCGAGCACCTGAACCGCGCGCTGATTGTCGAGCGGGCGGCGGCTGAGAAGTTCGGCTACGAGCCGGTGTGCGTCATACCGCAGCCCAAGGCGGGCGGCAGCTTCGCCACGGCGGCGTGGAAGCATATGTCCGACCCCGTGGCCGTCGAGCACGTCCGCGCCGCCGCCGGCCTGGACATCGGCTGCACGCTTATCGGTATGCACCTTAAGGAGGTCGCCGTGCCGCTGCGCCTGGGCGTAAAGCGCGTCGGCGAGGCGGCTGTCAGCGCCGCGCGCACCCGCCCAAAGCTGATAGGCGGCCGCCGCGCCGTCTATCCCGAGAAGGTCTGAGCGCGAGCGCGCAAGGCAAAAGCCCCGGGCAATGCCCGGGGCTTTTGCCTTTTTTGCTATCACACAAAGTGCAGCAGCAGAGTCAGGATGACGAAGGCCAGGCCGAACCACTTGGTGGCCTTGGCGAGCTTGGCGTCGAGGGTCTTGGCCTTGCCCTTGCTGAGGAAGGTGTCCGCGCCGCCGGCGATGGCGCCGGAGAGGCCGGAGCGCTTGCCGGACTGGGAGAGGACGATGACCGTGACGGCCAGGGCGCTGAGCAGCTGCAAGATGGTGAGAACGATCGTCATAATATATCGACCCTTTCAGTTTCGTACACAGTAACTGTAACTATACCACACAAGGCGCAGCATTGCAAGAGTTTTTTTCACGCCGCCAGAACGCGCAAATCACATCCCGCCGCCGGAGATAAAGCCGCATTCGGCGAGGTTGTTCACGGGGTCCAGCCAGAAGCGCAGGCCCTTCGGCTCCGTGACGCGGAACATATGCGCAAGCTCCGGCGCGTCGGGGCAGTACTCGGCGAAGCGGTCGGCCTCGCCTTCGAGCAGGGAGGGGTTGAAAAGCACGGTGCGCTTGTCGTTCCAGATGGCGCAGTAGAATATGCCCGCCTCGACAAGGTCCTGGAACATATGGCTGCCGTAGCTCAGCTCGGGCATATAGCCCGCGCGGTCGTCACTGACCTCGCAGACGCCGGCGAAGCCGGATATGTCCGCGAAGGAGCAGGGGACGCCCAGCTCCGGCGAGCTTGTCCCGAGGCGTCCGGGCGCGAGCAGGAGTATTTTCTTCCCGCTGCCCTTCAGCGCGCGGTTTATCCTCCCCACAGCCTTGGCCACCAGGGGCTTTTTGGCGTAGGGGTACTCGTAATAGGCCTTGGCGTCTATCTCTATGACCACGTCGATGCTCTCGTGCGTCGCGAGGCCCATGGAGGAATCGCGCAGCTTGAAGAGGCACTGGCTGTCCGGCAGCTTCGGCACGGCCACGCGGCCGCCTGGCTGGCCTATGTACAGCGGGCGGCATTGCAGCAGGTTTATGACAAAGTCGCCGTCCTCGTCCGTGTTGACGGCGTACTCTATGTCCACGGGCGTGCCGTAGACGTTCTCCAGCGTCTTGAGGAGGGAGCGCATTATCTGCGGGAAGGGCGTGCTCTCCAACAGTCCCTGGCAGCTTATGTACCACACCTGCTCGTTGAAGCCGGCGTCGCGCAGGGAGGCCTCCGCCTCCGTGTCGCGCTCGTACATCAGCGACCAGAACCAGCGCGGCAGGCACTTGCGCAGCGTCTCCGCGTCCACGCTGCGGAAGGCGCGGCGCTCGCGGTCTATGACGTCCACGCTGTGCTGCGAGAACTTGTGCCGCTCGGCCGTGCTGGGGTGCGAGCGCGCCGTGGGCCGGTCGAGGCTCACGAGCCGGGGGTAGTCGTCCTCCGTGCGGTCGACGGCCTTGGTGCCGAGGCCCACGACCAGGCGCAGCATCCCCGCCTCTGGGTCGGCGTCCTGGCTGGTGCGGTAGAGGCTGCGCGAGAAGCCGACGCCCGCCGCGCCCGGCAGGTAATACGGCCCGGCCCAGGAGCCGGAGACGCGCTGGACAAGGATGCTCATCTGCTCGTCCAGCTTCTCCAGGCCGCGCTGGGCGCGGTATTCCAGGGCGGAGGGGTCCATCGTGCTGGCGTAGACCGTGCGCACCGCCTGCTCAAACTGCTCGAGCCGCTCCTCCGGCGAGCCGAAGTTGACGCAGAACACGCTCTCATACTTCCCGGCGAAGGCGTTGCCGAAGCCGTCCTCCAGGAAGCTCGAGGAGCGGACGATGATGGGGTTGCGGCCATAGTAGGCCAGCATACTGCGGAACTGCTCGCGTATAGGCTCTGAAAACTGGCCGTGCAGCAGAGCCTCGCGCAGCTCGGGGGCCTTGGAGAAATAGCCCTCGGGCGTCCGCTGTTCGACGCGCAGCTTCCAGCAGTTGTTGTTGACTATATAGGTATAGTACACGTCAGAGCCGATGAAGAAGCTGTCGTGCGGCTCGGAGTGGTCGCGGAACTCCGGGAGGCTGACGTCGGCGATCTTGCGCGCGAGGAGCATACCGCAGGCCTTGCCGCCTATGGAGCCGGAGCCTATCATGCGGTCGCGCACGGCGAAGTAGTCGCGCGGCTCGAACATCTGGCGGATGAGCCTCTGCACAAGCGGGTCGCGGCTCATCATGCTCTCGAGCAGTATCCTCTCGGTGTCCGAGTGAAAGCGGCCCTGGCCGAATTCCAGCTTGGCCTGGGCGAAAAAGCGGTCGTGGCTGTCGTAGTTCTGGTCCTGCGCGTGGGAGGAGATGTTGTCCAGCAGCCGGTAATACCTGCTCAGCGAGACGCCGCCGTCCAGCGGCTTAAAGGGGCCGCCGTTTACGCTGACATGCGGGATATACGTGTTTATGCCCTCGCGGTCCTGCGCCTTCAGCGCGTGGATGTACACCGAGGAGTCCGCCGTGTAGACGTCTATCATCAGCTGGGTCGTGTCGCGTATGCGCGCCATGGCCTCGAAGCTGTGGCGGCCGCGCAGCAGCGGGAAATAGGCCACCGTCTCCAGCTCGTAGAGGTAGGGGCAGGTCACGCGGAAGAAGTTGCCCATCATCTGGTCGGTGTACCAGGCCGTCTGCAGCTCGCTCAGGCAGTCAAAGACGTAGAAGCTGCCGGGTCCCTCCTCGGTGATGCGGTTGTATATGGCCACGGTAAACGGCTCGAAGCCCGCGTCCGGGTCGAACTCATAGACCTTCAGCCCGGGCATGGCGTTGAGCAGCATTTCCTGCCGCTTGAAGTGGATGTACACCACGTTGCGCCCGTCTGAGATCGCCTGGGCGACAAAGGGCAGCGCGAAAAGGCGGAATTCCTCCAGCCTCGAAACCTGCCAGACGACGTTGTCGCCGATGCGTATATGGTCCAGCACCTCGTCCGCGCCGGGATAGCCGCTCTTTACCTTGTCGAAAAGCATAGCCGCGCCTCGCTTTCTTCTTGTCTATTATATACAGTATACAGCAGAAACAGGGGGCTTGTCACGCACAAAGTGACGGTCTGTAAAGTTAATTTCTTAACATATTGGGCGCAGCAGAGCAACGTGACAGAAAAGTCGTTATGTTTGGAGACCGCAGCGCTCCGGCCTGGGCAAAATGCGCCCGCGGCGGCCGAAATTCTGGCTGCCAAGCGCCGCCGCGGGTGATATGATAGCTCAGAAGTTTAACATTTTGAGAGGCCATGGCCTCTCATCGTCTGGGCCTTCGCCCCAGACGAAAACCTTTGTTGGACGCAATCAGGAGGGACGATTATGAGAAGACGGTTATTCGCGGCGCTGATGGCGCTGGCGCTGCTCGTCAGCCTGCTGCCCGTGTCGGCGCTGGCGGCGGACGAGGGCGTGACCTACATAGACGAAAACGGCGACGAGCAGACCGTCACGGAGACTGTCACGCCGGTGACGGCGGATGACAGCGTCTGGACCAGCGGCTGGTACCTTGTCGAGGGCGAGGTTACCGTCGCCGACCGCATCACCGTCAGCGGCGACGTGAACCTGATACTCGCGGACGGCTTCACGCTGGATGCCCAAGCGGTCATCAATGTTCCCACCGGCAGCAGTATAACCATTTTCGCCCAGTCCACCGGCGACGATATGGGCGCGCTTAGAGCAAGCGGTCAAAACAGCGGCACCCAGAACGGCGACGCCGCCATCGGGGGCAATCACGAGTCTGTCAACTTTGGCGCCATCACAATTAACGGCGGCAAGGTACCATCAATATAAAGTTGTAAAAATAATTGTGCGCCAGCGTTTATACTCTCTGTTATTGTAAACTATTATCATCACAA
>CALWYT010000185.1 GCA_944385835.1 uncultured Oscillospiraceae bacterium
CAAAGGCGTAGCGCGCTATGCGCTCGCTGCCGGCGCGGGTAATCAGCTTGACGCTTTCGGCGGCGTCCGAGCCTATCATGTGCTCTATGCCGGCGTAGAGGTCCTCCGTATTCTCGCGGACCACCACGAGGTCCACGCCCGCGTAGCGGCTTTCCACGCCGGGGAAGCTGCGCGCGGGGCGCACGTTGGCGTAGAGGTCGAACTCGCGCCTAAGCGCGACGTTGACGCTGCGGAAGCCGCAGCCGACCGGCGTAGTGATGGGGCCTTTCAGCGCGACGCCGTCGGCGCGCACGCTGTCGAGCACGCGCTGCGGCAGCGGCGTGCCGTATTCAGCCATCTGCGCCTCCCCGGCCTCGGCGACGTGCCAGCTTATCTCCGCGCCGGAGGCGTCCGCCACGCGCTTTGCCGCCAGGGCGACCTCGGGGCCTATGCCGTCGCCCGGTATGAGCGTTACGTTGTGAGCCATGTTCATGCCTCCATGTTCTCGCGCGTGTAGTTGAGCAGGCCGCCGGCGAGCAGGATGTCGCGCTGCCGCGGCGTTATGTCCAGGCGCAGCTTGGCCGGCCTGCCGCCTATCGTGGCCGTCACGGCTTTGCCCTCCGCCGCGGCGGCTATCTGCCCGGGGGCGGAGTCTATCACGATCTCCTCGCCCTCGGCCGCGGCGTCGTAGTCGGCCGCGTCGGCGAATACCAGGGGGAGGATGCCGTTGTTGATGAGGTTGGCGCGGTGTATGCGGGCGAAGCCCTTGGCCAGGACGGCCTTGACGCCGAGGTAAAGCGGCGCGAGGGCCGCGTGCTCGCGGCTGGAGCCTTGGCCGTAGTTGCCGCCGGCGACGATAAAGCCGCCGTCTTTGTCCTTGGCGCGCTGCGCAAAGCCCGCGTCGCAGGGCGCGAGGCAGTGCTCCGCCAGGTACGGGATATTGGAGCGGAAGGGCAGCAGCCCGGCGTTGGAGGGCATGATGTGGTCGGTGGTGATGTTGTCGCCCAGCTTGATCAGGCACACTCCGGAGAGCGTCTCCGCCGGCGGCGCGGCCTTGGGGAAGGGCTTTATGTTCGGGCCGCGCACGACCTCGACGCTCTCTGAATCCTTTGCCGGGGCCAGGAGCATACCGTCGTCGATGTCGAAGTGCTCCGGGACGTCGTAGGGCGGCTCGCCGGAATAGGTCTCCGGGTCGGTGAGTACGCCCGTGACGGCGCTCACGGCGGCGGTCTCGGGGCTGACGAGGTAGACGCCCGCGCTGGGCGTGCCGCTGCGGCCGTAGAAGTTCCGATTGAAGGTGCGCAGGCTGACGGCGCCCGTCGCCGGGGCCTGGCCCATGCCTATGCAGGGGCCGCAGGCGCACTCGAGTATCCTCGCGCCGGAGGCCACCAGTTTGGCCAGCGCGCCGTTTGTCGCGAGGGCCTTGAGCACCTGGCGTGAGCCCGGGGAGACCGTCAGGCTGACTCCCGGCGCGACGTGCTTGCCGGCGAGTATGCCGGCCACGCGCATCAGGTCGCAGAAGCTGGAGTTGGTGCAGCTGCCTATGCAGACCTGGTCGATTTTAAGCCCGGCTATCTCCGATACGTGCGCGACGTTGTCCGGCGAGTGCGGGCAGGCGGCCATCGGGTGCAGCTCGGAGAGGTCTATGGCCAGTTCCTCGTCGTACTCCGCGCCCGGGTCCGCCTCCAGCCGCTTCCACTGCCCGGCTCTGCCCCGGGCGGAGAAGAACTCCCTGGTGCGCGCGTCGCTGGGAAAGACCGTGGTGGTGGCGCCCAGCTCGGCGCCCATGTTGGCGATGGTGGCGCGCTCCGGGACGGAGAGGGTAGCGACGCCGGGTCCCGCGTACTCCATCACCTTGCCGACGCCTCCCTTTACCGAGAGGCGGCGCAGCAGCTCCAGGATGACGTCCTTGGCGGCTACCATCGGGCGCAGCTCGCCGGTCAGCCAGACGCGGCACACCTTCGGCATGGCAAGGTAATATGCCCCTCCGCCCATGGCGACGGCCACGTCCAGGCCGCCCGCGCCTATGGCCAGCATACCGGCCGCGCCGCAGGTGGGCGTATGGCTGTCGGAGCCGAGCAGGGTCTGGCCCGGGATGGAGAAGCGCTCGAGCTGCACCTGATGGCAGATCCCGTTGCCGGGGCGGGAAAACCAGATGCCGTGCTTCGCGGCGACGGTCTGTATGTACCTGTGGTCGTCGGCGTTCTCGCTGCCGGACTGGAGCATATTGTGGTCTATGTAGGCCACGCTGCGCTTCGTCCTGACGCGGCCGATGCCCAGGGCCTCGAACTGAAGGTAGGCCATGGTGCCGGTGGAGTCCTGCGTCAGCGTCTGGTCTATGCTTATGGCTATCTCGCTGCCGGGGACCATGTCGCCGTGTACCAGGTGGCTGGCTATCAGCTTCTGAGTCAAGTTCATGCTTTTTCCCCCTCTATGTACTCACGGTATACCCGCTCAAGCTCGGCGTCGCCGATGTTCGTTACCCGCCCCGCGCCGTACTGCGCGTCCACCCAGGCGTGGAGGTATTCCACGGCCGCCTCGCGCTTCGAGACCTCGCGGCCCAGCAGCCGGCTGAGCCATACCGCTATGCCGGCCGCGCCGGAGTTACGGGATATGCCCACCTTTGGCGGGCTTTTGAGTATCGCGGTCGTGTCGAAGATATTGTATATCTCCTCGTCCTTCAAAAGCCCGTCGGCGTGTATGCCGGCCTGGGTGGTGTTGAAGCTCTCGCCCACGAAGGGCGTGTTTGGCGGTATGCGGTAGCCGAGCTTCTTTTCATAGTAGTCCGCTATCTCGCGTATGACCGTGGTGTCCATGCCGTCCAGCGTACCGCGTATCTGGGCGTACTCCATCACCATGGCCTCGAGCGGGGTGTTGCCCGTGCGCTCTCCTATGCCGAGGAGGGAGCAGTTCACCGCGCTCGCGCCGTAAAGCCACGCGGTGCCGGAGTTTGCCACGGCCTTGTAGAAATCGTTGTGGCCGTGCCACTCCAGCTGCCCGGCCTCGAAGCCGCCGTAATTGCGCAGGCCGTAGATTATGCCCGCCACGCTCCTCGGCAGGCTCGCGCCCGGGTACGGCACCCCGTAGCCCATGGTGTCGCAGGCGCGGAGCTTTATCGGGATGCCGCTCCGGTCGGCCAGGTCGTGTATCTCGTGCGCGAAGGGTACGACGAAGCCGTAGAAATCCGCGCGCGTTATGTCCTCAAAGTGGCAGCGCGGGTGTATCCCCGCGTCCAGCGCGTCCTTTATGACGCCCAGGTACATGTCCGCGGCCTGGCGGCGCGTCATACGCAGCTTCTTGTAGATGTGGTAGTCCGAGCAGCTCACCAGTATGCCGCACTCGCGCAGCCCCAGCGAGCGCGCCAGGGCGAAGTCCTTCTTGCTGGCGCGTATCCAGCCGGTTATCTCCGGGAACTCGTAGCCCAGCTCCCGGCACAGGTCCAGCGCCCTGCGGTCGCGCTCGCTGTAAAGGAAGAACTCCGTCTGGCGGATTATCCCCTTCGGCCCGCCCAGGCGGTGCAGCATATCGAAGAGGTCGCGTATCTGCTCCGGCTCATAGGGCGCGCGGCTCTGCTGCCCGTCGCGGAAAGTGGTGTCGGTTATCCATATCTCCTCCGGCGGGTTCGCCGGGGTCAGGCGGAAGTTGAAGGTACACTTCGGCACCTCCTCGTAGGGGAACATATCCCGGTAGAGGTTGCCCTCCTCCCTGTCCTGGAGCGTATACTTGTACTCGCACTCCATGAGCACGTTCTTCTTCCCGTTGAACGCTATCAAGCCCATAACCCCCTCGCGCTAAATACTATGCAAATCATTATACGCCCCAAATATGAAATTGGCAAGAGTAAGTTTTGCAATTTACAAGGAAGTTCAGCCCTATTATCAATAATATTTGCAAGGACGCCTATCGCATCTTGCATCTCCGTTCAAGATTTAGACACGCGAAGCGTACTTTGTGTACGCCAAGCGCGCAAAACGCGGCAGACGGACGCATCAGCAGAATTGAACGGTGCCGGACGCGCCGGGGGACGCCGCCCCAAAATAAAAAACCGCCGGACTGGAGGGAGCCCGGCGGCCGGACACGGCTGCGCCGCGAGGGCGCGCGCCGGTGGTCCGCGTTATTGTGCGCGGCAGATTGGCCGCTGCCGCCGCGGCGTATGCGGGCCGCCCCGCGCGGTGGGACCAGCCCTTCTGAGCGCTGCGTCCGAAATAATCATGAATCCGAACAGCTTGGCGCATAATGCCCGCAGGTAAAGGCAGCTTCGCGTACAAATCAGTAATTTTGCCGCTTTAGCGTTCTGCACTTTACACGTTAAGCATACCAGACTGTTTCATTCAGGTCAACCCAAAGCGTCAATTTCTGTCTTTTGCACAATAGCGCTTTGTTCATGCAGTATCCGCGGCGGGGAGGCAATAGAGAAACGCGCCCCCGTCCGGGCGGCATCGGGCCGCCGCGGGCGAAAGCGCGCTTTATTCCGGCGCAGTGTGCAGTAATTATTTGTAAGTCAATTTCCACATCCCAGGTCAGAGCAGCATTATGCCCGCCCTCTCGCAGCTCTCGACGGTCTCGGCGTCCCAGGTGGAGCACTGGAC
>CALWYT010000186.1 GCA_944385835.1 uncultured Oscillospiraceae bacterium
TATTTCCTTCTACTTTTATTTTATCTTTTGAAATTTCATTTTTATATATACATACTACCCCACTTGTACAAATTGTATTTAAAATATCTGGCTTTGCATCAGGTATAATCATATCCCCTTCTACAAATATGATTTCTTTTTTTAATCCTACTTGTTTATGGACACATAAATTTTCTTTCACTATATCTAAAACCATGTCCTACCTCCTTTAATCTTTTATTTATACATATATATGTCCATTTTTATTATTTATTACAAAAAAACTGTGCAATTCAAAAATATATTTTAAATTACACAGTTATATTCTATATTAAAATACTTATTTTTTTATTTTGTATTACAAGTATAAAATTGATCTAAATCCAAATTGATTTCCAGTAACACCCATATCAATAAAATTACGATAACTTACAGAGTTACTACTAAAGCTAGATCCTCCTCTACTAACAAATGGATATCCAGGTGCAGATGTAGTTTCTGTTGTCCATTCCTCGCAATTACTTGCCATATCATATATATTTAATTGAACATCTCCTGACATTCCTGTATTTATTGACTCGTAATCTGTATTCACACTAGTTTTATTTGAATAATTCTTATTTCCATATTTTTGAATAAATAATATCGCTGTATCCCATGCATAACTATTTACTAAATCACTATTTACTCCATTGTATAAATGTTCGCATGCTGTGGATGCTTGTGATTGTACTACAAAATTCCATACTGGTTTGTTATATTTACTTTCTGCTTTTCCATTTTGTCCTTCACTTGCTTCAAATCTTGCTATATAATATCCTCCATATTTTCTTACACTACCTATGAATTCAGTAATATTTTGAGCTGCAGTTATTCCTGTTGATGGTTCTGTATAAGCAAATCCATCTTTACTAGTCTTTAATTCTCCTCCTATTGCCTCTGGAATGACTGCATTATCTGTATCTATTTTTCCATTGCTACCAAACACATATCTTCCTAATATTATTTCCCCATCTTTAGCATTTTGTACAGTTTTCCTTTCTTCTCCTAATATTCCATCTACCGGTATCCACACATATTGATTTCCTGCTTTTGAATTATTTAAGTCGTCTCCTTCTTCACTTGATATTACTAATCCGCTTTTTACTTTAGTTTCTTCTACATGATAAAATCCTTTTGGTATTGTCGCTCCATCTATTACTAACATTTGTGTTGATATAGATATTGGATCTGTTACTGTTTCATTTCCTGCTTTATCTACTGCTTTCATTTTTAATTCGTCATAAACTGTGTCTGGAGTTAAATTATTAAATGTATAACTTGTATCTGTTTTTCCTCCTGTTGGCTCCCATGTTGCTCCATTATCTTTACTAAAGTAATATGCTTGTATACCACTACTTCCATCTGTTTCTGTTGCTGCTGCATCTTCAGTACTTCCTGTTAATGTTATGCTATTTGAAGTACTTGTTGCACTTGGTGTAAACATATTTGGACCTAATCTATCTATATTGCTTACATTTCCTGTTGCATATTCTCCTGCTTGTCCTGAAGAATTAGTTAGTCTTACATAAATAGGTCCATTGTTTGTTACTGTTATTTCACTTGCATATTCATTCCATGTTTTTCCTTCATCTATTGAATATTGTAATGTATATCCTGTTATTTTTGTTTCTATACTTACTTTTACACTTTCCTTTGTTGGTATGCTTGGATCCATTGTAAATTCGACATCAGATTCTTGTAAGTCTGGTGGTGTTGATTCCCCTTGTTTTCCTTTATATTCTACTCCTTTAGCTGTTACTTCATATGAATAACCTTCTTTTGTTACTACTTTTATAGTTTCGTCATCTTCTCTAGTCACTGTTGCATCTTTAAAAGTATTATCTTTCTTTATTTCTTCTTCATATCTATCCATATATTCTTTATCGCTTAAGCCATCTGTTGCTTTTTCAACATCTAATCCTGGCTTTATCATTTCTAATGCCTCTTTATATTCTGCTATTTTAGTTTCTTCTGTTGCATTATTTGCTTGAGTTAAAATTCCATTTTGTCCTGTTAACATTGCTATTGATACTGCTGCTAGTATTAATAGTACAATTATTGTGATAACCAAAGCAATTAATGTTATACCTTCGTCTTTATTCCTAATTGATTTACAAGATTTTTTCTTTATTTCGTTTTCTAGTTTTTCTCTCAATTACTTTTCCTCCTATTTTATCTTTTTGTTATTGTAAAATCATATGCATTTGCATAATCAAATGTTGCACTTGTACTTAACTGTGTACTTTCTCCTGGCTGTAACTCTTTTATATAAGCTGCAACTGTTATTATTTCATTTCCTGATTTATCTAATACTGTTATATTTACTGGATATCCTCCTTTTACTGTGCTTGAATTATTTTTTATTGTTCCTAATAATACTGTCATATTATCTTTTTCTGTTAATTGAATATTACTTATTTCCATTTCATCAAATATTTTTGTTTCTTGTAATTTATCACTTGTATTTAATCGTGTATCATCTTCTAATACTTCTACATATTCTTCATCTTGAACTTGATTTTCTTCCTCTAATGCTATATTATTTGTATTATTTCTTCTTATAGCAACTAATACAAATATTGCTATAATAGCTATTAATATTAAAATTCCTATTATTATTTTCTCTTTTTTACTCATTATTTTCCACTGTATAAAATATTTTTTATCTTTTAATATTTTATATTTTCCTTTCTCCATTAATTATTTTATTTCTTCTTTCTGGAATTTTGGTTTAATGGAAACCATTATTTTATTTTGCATTTATTATCATCTTTTTTCTTCTTTCTTTCCTTTGTTTTTCTCTCATAACATTCCTCCTTTGTTTTCTATGATTTACATCTTAATTTTACATACAATATGTATGCATGTTTGCCAAAATCATATCATTTTCTATATACTTTTTCAAGTAAATTTTTTTTATTTTATAAAATTTTAGTTTTAAGATATTTAAACTCATTTAAACAAAAAAAGAAACCAATTTTTTGGTTTCTTATAACATCTCTACTGAAAGTCCATCATTATTAATATGATTAGTCTTTCTTTTCTTTGTCTCTACTGGTGGTGGAATAAGTGGACTATATGAATCTCCATCAAATACTTCCACCTCAACAGTTCTTGTTAAAATATCTGTATAACTATATGTCACATTTCTATTATTTTCCTCATATTTTACTACAAAAATATTTGGATAAGCTTTTTCTATTG
>CALWYT010000187.1 GCA_944385835.1 uncultured Oscillospiraceae bacterium
ACAAAGTGCTTTTTATTCCCTTCCATGCTGTGGCTGCAGCGTGAAAATCAACAGCATCGGAAACGCGAAAAACACCGCTGCAAAGTACCTAAGCAAAATCAAGGGTACACAAGCCGAGATCAACATATACCCCAAAATCACTGCTACGGGTAGAATCAGTTTATATATTTTTCTGTAGAGTATGTAGAAGAGGCAATTCAAAACCAGCCAAAACTGGAACCCAATAGAAAACAGCATCGAAATGACCGGCACTTTTTCAAACGATATGTAAAGGCCGATTTGCGTGTAATAATTCAGAACTTTTGGCAAAAGATTCCTGTGCTCTCCTGGAGACTCCACACTTGCTTTGATTGAATAGTAACATTTTTCATATTCATAATACGGTTGTCCTTCTTCTTTGTACATTTGCTTATACCCATCAATGACGCTTCCTGGATACCACATATTTTGTGTATTGGCCAAAATCGCATCCAGATAACACCCCGGGTGTTTCAGCCCAATTTTACACCAAAGTCTCAAAAAGCCCAAAAAGTCATTTTGGAGGTGAATGCGGGACTTCGTCGGGTCTGCTGTTTCAGGCACATAATCCAAATTTTCCAAGTCCATATAGGTGCTCAGTTCTTCGATTTCTGCATCCGTCCATCGGTCCCGTTCGTAAAGATACGCCCTTACAAGTGGTTGCGACATTAGCGACAGCGCCCCCCCCTCATCTGCTTCTGACAAAGGTTGGCACATAGCAGTTAACCCCGCACCAAGAATTACGTACCCTAAAATGCTGGTCGCTGCCAATACAGCAGCGCCTTTCCAATAATTTTTTCGGTGGACAAACCACACAATCGCACTTACGGCCACCACGATGATCATCATCGTCATTCCCGCATTATTATTTCGTGCTAACAACGCCAAGACAAATACGAGCCCCAACAAAGCCGGTTTGCCGTTGCTTTGAAAAAACGCCTTTTTGTCATATTCCATCTGGTAAAACAAAAACATTACATAGAGAAGGAGCGCGCTAAACAACACGTCTCTTACTTCCTGCACTACAAGAATTTGAATCACCGGGAAAAAGGCACAATACAGGAAAGCAATGCATAGTAAAATTTTATTTACCTGCTGCTTGCCAAAGGTGTGGAGGATATGTGTATACATCCCCGCTATCATAAGCATTTGCGCGATCACATACACTGCTATCCCTGTATTATAGGATCCGGTGAGCGTGTACATTGCTGGCAGCAATCGAGTTATAATAACCGAATGCAGCAAAGGGTAATTCCCATTGTATCCATATTCTGTTTGCAAAAATTCACCGGTTGCGTCGTATCGAAATCCACCTGGGAAGTCCGCGATAAAGCAGGGCAGCCAGCACAGCAGCAGCGCCATTGTGATCATGTAAGGATGCGCAACAAACCATCCAGTGCCCTTTTCTACAACCGAATATACTTTCCCGTAGGGTCTCGGTTCTAAAAGTTTCTTTTCAAAACCAAGCAGAAAAGTCCACAAAAGAGCCAGCAGCACAGCAATTACATGTGTATATAGAAGTATGCTTACGATCAAAGTTTTGAACGAAGAGACCGTACCATATACGTCCAACGAGCGCCCTGCTGCGATCATACCAGAAAATGCAAACCCCAAAACATGCGTATATAGTATCAGCCGCCGGTCGTTCCCTGCATAGATATATGCTTTCTGCCTAAGCACAACACAAATCACTACAAAAAATACAATGGAAAAGACGCTATTGGAAAAAAGCAATGTATCGTCGGAGATAAAAACCGGGAAAGCCATGGTACTTAGAAGCGCCCACAGAATATTGAAAAATCCGCTCATAGATTTTTTCACCCTTAATAAACCATTCGTTTTTGAATGTAGTAACTGACAAAAAACAAAAACACATCCACGGGGATTTTTACCACCAGTTCTAACTTTGTCCCCGTCACAGCCACCAACACAGACACCAGCGCCGCACTGCAAGCCATCTGCAGGATAGCTAATACAAAGTATCTGCATGCTGACTTTGTATGGTTTTCCTTGCTTTTAAAGACGAAATAATAGTTTACAAGGTAGTTGTACACAGCTGAAATGATCCTTGCCCCGACCGTTGAAACTATGATATATTGCGTTGCCAGTAAGCTATTTTTAAGAAACTCGCAAAAGACCTGAAAAAGCGTTAGGTCCAACAAGCTGGACGAAAAACTGGAAACCAGAAATTTGCCAAATGCAAACCCAAACACCCTGTAGATCCGTATAGAATCCACAATGGGGCGAAAATGTGTGGCGTGATTTTCTTTGGAATCATAAACGGTCTCTATTGGAACTTCGCAAATTTCCAAGCTCTCTTCTACCGCTTTTATCAGCATTCTTGTTTCGAATTCAAAGCGATTTCCCGGAACAGAAAGCAAATCACGCATAAAATCAGCTGGTATCGCTCGCAGCCCCGTCTGCGTATCAGAAATATCTTTCTTATAGAGCACCCTAAAAACATTTCTGGTAAGATTGTTTCCAAACTGGCTTTTTGCGGGAACGTTTGCCTCACAAAAGTTCCTTACCCCTAAGACCAATTGATTCGGTCGTTTTATTAGCTGCTCTTTAACATCTTTAATCGCATCGACTGTGTGCTGCCCATCTGAGTCTACCGTTATGCATCCTACCATTTCAGGAAACTGTTGCAAACAATAGGAAAAAGCCGTTTTCAAAGCTTTCCCCTTTCCCATATTTGCAGTATGCCGCAAGAGTTTGACTTTATATGTTTTTTCGGCTGTATTAAAGTAGTGATCATACTGTTGGCCGCTTCCATCATTAACCACGACAACAGGGCCCAAACTGAACGACGCAAGATTTTCCAACAGGGTCAAAAATCGCTCATCTGGCTCATAGGACGGAATAATAATAGGTACTTGCTCCTTCACTTTAATATCCTCCTATACGATATCTAAGGCTTCCTATACGATATCTAAGGCTTTTAATCTTTGCCGTAAAGCCGCAGGGTTCTTCCTATCGTCAATATGTGCAACAATGCCCCCAGTCATCAAAGCATCCGCAACACCTTGACGTCCAGCGGGCAAATTGTTGTATGGTAACACTCAATAATCGTCGCGCGCTTTTTTGCGCAGTTTGCGCCAGATGTTGAAGAAAGAGATGACCAGCGCCAGCAACAGCAGCACCACGACCATCCAGCCGCTGCCGCCCTCCTCGTAGCTTTTCATCTCGCTCCACTGGGCGTCCAGCGCGGCGTTGATCTCGTCGGGCAGCGTGGTGAAGACCTCGGCCTTGCCCATGACGTCGTCGCCGGGGTAGGCGATCT
>CALWYT010000188.1 GCA_944385835.1 uncultured Oscillospiraceae bacterium
GCGGCCTGCTCCAGCTCAGACGCGCCGGGGGCCAGGTTGCAGTCGAAGCAGCGCAGGGCGTAGTTGCCCGTGCTGCTGAAGCTGCCGCCGTTGACGCTCACGGAGAGCGGCGCGTCCGTATAGCCACTGCTGCGCCTGGACACTATGCTTACGGCGTCGCCTATATTGGCGCAGCCGCTGTTAGCGCGCATTAACCCCAAGAGTTCGTCAGTACCGATTTCTTCAGCCGTACCCGAGATGGTGCCGCTGTTTATTATCAGCGTGCCGCTGCACGCCAGTATGCCGGAGCCGTTTTTGCCCGTGATCTTGATGTCATCGTCGTCGCCCCCGGCTACGCCGACCGTCAGGGTGCCGGCGCTCGGCCAGTATATGGCCGTGTGCTTGTCGGAGACAAGCTCGCCGCCGGTGATCGTCACGTTGCTGGGCGTCTCGCCGCCGGAGCGCTGGTTGTTGGTCCCGACGCACTGGTAAGCGGCGTGTATGTACCCGCCGGAGATGTTGACCTCGGCGCCCGCGCTCTCGTTGTCGTAGGCGAGGTTGAACACCGATATGGCGTCCCTGGCCTCGACCGTGCCGCCGGTGATGTTGACCGTGCCGCCGTTGGTGGAGATGGCCGTACCGTCAGTAGTGTCGTTGCGGATTGTGCCGGCGCTGTTGACGGTGCCGCCGACGTTCGTGACCGCGTAGCCGCCCGCCGTACCCACGATGACCGCGTCGCTCTCGATGTTGAGCGTCCCGGCGTTGAGTATGGCTACATCGGCCGAGGACGACCCGCCCAGCGCGATAGTGCCGTTCTTCACGGTCAGCGTGCCGATGTTATAGAAGGCCAGGGAATAGCTGTTGCCATTCAGCGTCAGGTTCCTGCTGCCGGTGAGAGTCAGGGTATTCCCGCCCAGGTCAATGGTTATGTCCTCGACTGCGGTCACAGTGGTTTGCGACGCACCGCTGGCCGTGGCGTCCTGGAGCAGCTTTACCGTCCCCTCGTTCCCCGCAGCCGCGAGCGCCGCACCGAAGGACGGATAGCCCTGCCCGTTCACCTCGGCCACATCCCCGTCGGCGAACGCCGTCACGGCGCAGAGGGACGCCGCGAGCATCACCGCAAGGATCAGGCCCCAAATGCGTTTTTTCATCTGCCGTATCCTCCCGTAATAAACTGTGTACATTCCGAATCAGGCTCAAGGCCGGCGAAGGCCCTGTAACATCCATTATAATCCTTAATGTTGAGTTGTCAAGACGCAATTTTAATTCTGTCTATTACATTTCTCGCAGACCGCGCTCGCCGCGGAGCTTCGCCGTTACTGACACGTTGCTGACAAAGGGAAAGATAAGCCGCCGGAAAGAAATAAAAAAAGTTCCCGGAACCTTTCGATTCCGGGAACATTTCTGGTGGACGATACAGGACTCGAACCTGTGACCCTCCGCACGTCAAGCGGATGCTCATACCAGCTGAGCTAATCGTCCGTCGCAGCTTTGTCAGTATACAATAGCCTTCGAAAAAAGTCAAGCACTTTTTCAAAGTTTCTGCAAAGCCGCGGCGGCCGCTTTACGCGAGATAGTCCCCCGGGTCCACGCTCTCGCCGTCCAGGCGCATCGCGTAGTGCAGGTGATAGACAAGTCCCGCCTCGCATATGGCCGTGTCGCCGACGGAGCCAATCGTGTCCCCCGCGCCGACCGTCTCGCCTATCTCCACCGTGGGCGCGGCGGCGAGGTTTGCGTACACGCTCTCGTATCCGCCGCCGTGGGCTATGACCACGGTTGTGCCGTAGAGGTCGTCGTCGTAGATGTCCTTGACCGTCCCTGCGGCGCTGGCCATGACCACCGCGCCCTGGGCCGCCGCCAGGTCCACGCCGTCGTGCGTGCGCCAGTCGCCCATCGTGACGTCGTACACCAGCTCGTCCACGCTGTGGCCGCGCTCCAGGGTGCCGTAGACCGGCCAGAGCCAGCCCTCGGGCGCGGCGTCCGTATCCACGGCCTCAGGCGTGGGCGCGGGGGTTGCCGCCGGCGTGGGGGCCGGCGTGGGCTGGACCTTGGGAGTCTCGCTGGCGCTGACCGGCGGGCGGGCGATGACCTCCTCCGTATCTTCGTCAGGCTCCTGCGCCGGGGCCGTCGCCGCCGGGCGGTAGGCGTCCAGGCTTTCGGGCTTCACAGTCTCTCTCCCGCGCAGCAGCGTCCAGGCGGACACGCCGATAACCACGGCGCACAGGAGAAGGACTATGTAAAAGCCCTTCCCGGCAAAGAATTTTTCCATGGCGCCCGGTCCGGCGCCGTTCTTGTTGTCCATAAAATAACCTCCGAGCAAGGATTTCAGAGCCTATTGTTGACAGACAAGAGAGGATTTATACAGCCGTGGCGTCAAATAAATCCGCCCGGGGCAAAGCCCCGGGCGGATCATATTGGGGTGGGGACGGCGTCCCCCCTATGCGTCGCTTACTTGCTGAGGTTGAAGAAGGCGTCGTTGCCGGCGTACTGGGCGACGTCGAAAAGCTCCTCCTCGATGCGCAGCAGCTGGTTGTACTTGCAGACGCGGTCGGTGCGGCTGGGCGCGCCGGTCTTGATCTGGCCGGCGTTGAGGCCCACGACGATGTCGGCGATGGTGGTGTCCTCGGTCTCGCCGGAGCGGTGGCTGACGATGGTGGTGTAGCCGTGGCGGTTGGCGAGCTGCATGGTGTCGAGGGTCTCGG